>NZ_CP149926.1:1481863-1796650 GCF_037949285.1 Thioclava sp. GXIMD4216 | reverse complement strand
CGACCGGATTTCGGAAGCCGATGATGTAGTCGGTCGGCGCTTTTGCAGGTTCGCCGTAACGGGAACGGAGGAGGCGTTCTGCCTCGGCGGGGGAAAGCGTCATTCTGCGGCTTCCTTGCTGTCGGTGGCGGGGTCCAGCGTCTCGTGGAGGAGCGCTTCGAGGAGGCGAGTGCGGGTGGTGTCGGTGGTGGTCAGGGCGGCCTCCAGCCGGTCGCAGAGGGCCATGAAGTCCTGCAGGCTTTCGGTGATGAGCTTGCCGTCGGCATCGAGGTATTCGACACGCTCCTTCAGGATAGTGGCGCCGACGCCATCGACGTAGATCTTCCGGATCGGGCCGTTTGTGCCGGGCGTGTCTGGGGGCATGGCAGGCAGTGTTTCGGGGCCCGTCTCGTCGTCATCGACTGTCGATGCTGTATCGGTGCCATCCTTAGGTGGTGTCATCGTTCCGTCATCCGGTGGGACGTAAATCTGAACCGGATCGCCATCGAATTCTGGATCCGCGAAATGGTTGGTCGCCCCACGGAAATCGATCAGTGTGAAAAATTTCTTGCCGCTGTCCTCATGCACGCGGGTGCCGCGACCAACGATCTGCTTGAATTCGGTCATTAAGCCGATCTCGCGGTCGATGACGATCAGGCGGCAGGTCTGGGCGTCAACCCCAGTGCTGAGAAGGCGCGATGTGGTGACGATGACTGAGTAATCGGATTCCGGATCAATGAAGTTGGGCAGTTCGTTCAGCCCATCCTTGTCCCCGCCGGTGATCCTCATGACATAGCGATGGTCCTTTGCCACGAGGTCGGCGTTTTCGTTGATGAGAGCCTGCCGCATCCGTGCTGCGTGTTCCTGATCCACGCAGAAAACGATTGTCTTTTGCATCCGGTCGCCGCTTTCCTTTAGGAACTGCGTGACGCGTCTAGCGACTAGCTTCGTCCGGTCATCCAAGACCAGCGTACGGTCGAAATCCTTGATGTTATATTGGCGGTCCTCGACCTCGTTGCCCTCACGGTCCAATTGGCCAGGCGTCGGTCGATACCCTTCCACATCCCTGTCTATATGGCTCTTGATGACCTTATAGGGAGCAAGGAATCCGTCGCTGATCCCTTCCTTAAGGGAATATGTGTAAATCGGTTGCCCGAAGTAATCCATGTTGGACGCGTATTCGGTCTCCTTTGGCGTCGCGGTCATGCCGATCTGGGTTGCAGAGGCGAAATGCTCGAGAATCTCCCGCCAAGCGGAATCCTCGGCGGCGCTGCCGCGATGGCATTCGTCGATGATGATCAGGTCAAAGAAATCCGGTGAGAGTTCCTTGAAGATTTTCTGATGCTCTTGAGGACCGGTCAGCGCCTGATAAAGGCCAAGGTAGATTTCATAGGCGGTATTGATCCGGCGCTTTTTATCAATGGCCAGTGTCAGGCTTTCCCGCGTGCCATCAGCACGTTCGATGGTCTTCGCATGGGTCGACAGTTTTGCCATAGCTCCTGTGAATGGTCGGAAGTCGTTGACCATTGTCTGATCGACAAGAACATTGCGATCCGCGAGGAACAAGATCCGCTTCTTGGCGCCAGATTTCCATAAACGCCAGATGATCTGGAACGCAGTAAAGGTCTTACCCGTGCCTGTCGCCATCACCAAGAGCAGCCGCTGTTGTCCCTTTGCAATGGCTTCGACGGCTGAATTGATAGCGTTGATCTGGTAGTAGCGCGGCGTCTTCCCCATGTCGCGGTAATCATGGAACGCAATTTTTGAGGCTTCTGACGACAGGCCTTTCCAAGCTTCGTATTTAGACAATAATTCAGCAGGGGAAGGAAAGTTATCAAGACCAAGTGTGGTCTCCACTAATGGAGACTGGCCGGTCGCGTCGTGAAACAGAAAACCGTCACCGTTAGATGAAAAAGCGAATGGCACTCGTAGCATTTGCGCGTAGGTGAGGGCCTGCTGCATGCCATCGCCGATGGCATGGCGGTTATCTTTAGCCTCTATGATAGCGATCGGTATATTCGGCTTTACATAGAGAACGTAATCCGCGCGCTTGCGCACTCCCCGCGTTGTGACGCGTCCCCTTACGGTTATCCTGCCATCTGTAAGCGTTTTCTCTTCAGAGACCTGTGTTAATAAATCCCAGCCCGCACTTCGCAAAGCTGGTGTTATCAGCTTGCTGCAGACATCGCGCTCGGTGAAATCTCTTTTTCGCATATTAGCCACTTATCAATTTCCAGAAACTCTACCGGCTATTTTGATGGGCGCAATGCACTAAGCTGAGTTTGCAGCGCCGCTTGGTTTTGGTTCTTAAACACTGAGCGGTGTCCCATGCAGCAAGCATGACGAATTTATATACCAGCACGTTCTGGCATGTGCCGAGATGAATTGGGGGAATTAAAGGGGGAAGAGCTAACGCGCTACGCTTAATTTGCTAATGTTTTCATGCGCTTGCGTGGGTGGTATGGCGGACAGGAAGGGATTCGAACCCTCGAGACGGTTCCCCGCCTACACACTTTCCAGGCGTGCGCCTTCGACCACTCGGCCACCTGTCCGAGGGGGTGTCTATTCAAAACCGCAAATGGGTGCAAGCAGCTTTTTGGCTGAAATGTCATTTATTTTTCAAGCCGTCAGAAACCCTCTTTCGGGCTGTTCTTGTTTTGGCGCGCGGGCGAAATTAGGTTGGAACAGGACAGCAGGAAAATCTTGGCCCTGCTGCATGACGCCGCCCTTCAGCCAGCAGGAATACCATGTCAGATCAGAACCTCCCGACGCAGCGCGCGCCCTCTCGACGGGAACCACGCCAGCTTACGAATACCCTGCTTGGCCTCATTGCCTTCGTGCTGGTGCTCTTTTTACTGACACAGGCGCGGTTCGTGCTGATTTCTCTGGCCATCGCGATCATCCTGTTCTCGCTGACCTCCGAAGCGATCAACGCGATCGCGCGCCTGAAAATCGGGCCGGTGCGGATTCCGATGTGGCTGGCCTCGATCTTCGCGATGATCCTGATTGCAACGGGACTGCTTTCCGCCTCGGCCTTCATTCTGGCACAGGCCAATCAGGTGGTGACGCTGGCGCTGACCTATACCGAACCCGCACAGCGCGCCATTGCCCAGATTTTCGGCTGGATGGGCAGCGATGTCGAGGCCGCCGTGCTACAATACATGCAGAATATCCGCATCGGAGGCTACCTGACGGCCTTGGCGGGGCAGGCATCCTCGCTGCTTTCGGGGGCGATCCTCATCATTCTGTTTGTCGGCTTCCTCTTTGTGGAGCGGATCTGGTTCCGCTCGAAGCTGCTCAGCCTCTTCGGCGGCGAGACCGCCCGCGCCGACCGTATCTCGGCGATGGTGGAGCGGATCATGCAGTTGGTGAACCACTACCTGCTGGTAAAAGCCATCGTGTCGCTGGCAACGGCAATCGCGATCTATGCGGTCTTTTTCTTCGGCGGGCTGGAGCTGGCGCTGCCGGTGGCCATTCTGACCTTCTTTCTCAACTTCATTCCGTCGATCGGCTCGATTATCGCGACCGTCATTGCAGGGCTTGCCGCCTATATCCTGACGGGCGATCTGACCTCGGCTTTTGTGGTGTTTGCCATCGCCGGTGGCGTACAGTTCATCATCGGCAATATCATCGACCCGATGCTGATGGGCCATGCGCTGCGCCTGTCGAGCTTCGGCATCATCATATCGCTGGCATTCTGGGGCGCGATCTGGGGCCTGCCGGGAATGTTTCTGGCAGTACCGATCATGGTGGCGCTGATGATTTCCTGCGCCCATTCCCCGACGCTGCGCCCGCTGGCGATTCTTCTCTCGCGCGAGGGGTTGCCGGATTAAGGCCGGACCGGGGGCGGCGGCAGATAATGTTCTGAAAACGTTCCAATTCCTAATAAAACCCTAAGGCAAAATCTGGTCGCAAGAGCTGCGACCATTTTGCCATTAACCATTTGCAAAAAAGCAACACGGTATTTTTTTCACAAGCTGAATCATATTGTTACAGGGCGTATCTCAGACCCGCCATGAAGGCGGTTCCATCACATTCTTAACTATGAGCAAAATCCCGCCGAGCTCACAGCAAGTCACTTTCCCTTAACCGCGTTTTCGCGCAAAAAACTGTCGTGCTCCAAGTGGATCTGACGACTGCGCGGGGTGCCCATAATAATTTTCGAGGTCCCGAGCGTGACAGGCGTTCTTTCCACTTTACGTGGGCCGGCTTTGGCAGCCGTAGCCCTGCTTTCTCTTACGGCTTGCTCGTCCAAGGGCGATCTGAGCCAGATGAGTTCGATGAATTTCGCCTCGGCGCGTATGGACCACCAGACCACATTCGGTCTGGACCCCGCGCGCCGGGATGCTGCGGTCGAGATCGCAGCGGCAATGCGAGCCAAGGGCCAGCGCGTCTGGTGCGTGCCCTTCGCCCGCAATGCAAGTGGGATCGAGCTGCGCGGCAATGCGCGCACTTGGTGGGGGCAGGCCGAGGGCAGCTACCTTCGCCGCCATAGCCCCGCACCGGGCGCTGTGATGGTGTTCAAGGGCACCAAATCCATGCCGATGGGGCATGTGGCCGTGGTCTCCAAGATCGTCGATAGCCGCAAGGTTCTGGTGGATCATGCGAACTGGAAACGCAACCAGGTCTCGCTTGGCATGGAAGTCATTGACGTTTCTGCCAAAAATGACTGGAGCGAAGTGCGCGTGCGCTCCAGCAGCGCCGCCTATGGTCGCAACTATCCGGTCTATGGCTTTATCCAGAACATCAATCGCGGCTGATCCGCGCCCCGAGCGTACCCTTTTGAAGGCCTCGTCCGTAACTGGACGGGGCCTTGAATTTTGTTCATGTTGTTCATGACCAATATGAGTTGGATTTACTTTTTTCAGCGAGCTATGTAACGCATCTTGAAACCACAGGAGTAAATTCTGCCGTGTCCCGTACGACTTTGACCCGTTCCGCTGTCTTTGATCACATCGCACATGCCGCAAAAGACCGCATCCTGATCCTTGACGGGGCGATGGGCACGCAGATCCAGAAACTGGGACTGGGCGAGGCCGATTTCCAGATCTCCGCAAAAAGCGGCCCCTTCGAGGCGCATCTGAAGGGCAATAGCCACCCCCAGCAGGGGAATAATGACCTGCTGAACCTGACGCTGCCCGAGGCGATCGAGGAGATCCATTATCGCTATGCGATGGCGGGGGCCGATATTGCAGAAACCAACACCTTCTCCTCGACCACCATCGCGCAGGCGGATTATGCGCTGGAAGGCGCGGTCTACGACCTGAACTATCAGGGCGCGCAGCTGGCCCGCCGCGCTATGGATCGTGCCGAAGCCGAGGATGGTCGCAAGCGGTTTGTGGCGGGCGCGCTTGGCCCGACCAACCGGACGGCCTCGATCAGCCCCGATGTGAACAATCCCGGCTACCGCGCTGTTACCTTTGATGATTTGCGCATCGCCTATACCCAGCAGATCAATGCGCTGATTGATGGCGGCGTGGATATCCTGCTGATCGAGACGATCTTCGATACGCTCAATGCCAAGGCCGCGATCTTCGCCTGTCAGGAGGTTTTCGACGCCCGCGGGATCGAGCTGCCGGTGATGATCTCGGGCACCATCACCGACCTGTCGGGCCGCACGCTTTCGGGGCAGACGCCGACCGCCTTCTGGTATTCGGTGCGCCATGCCAGCCCGCTGACCGTTGGCCTGAACTGCGCCCTTGGCGCCGAAGCCATGCGCGCCCATATCTCGGAACTGGCGGGGGTGGCCGACACGCTGATCTGCGCCTATCCCAATGCCGGTCTGCCCAACGAGATGGGCGAATATGACGAGTCGCCCGAACATATGGCCGAGCAGGTGGCGGGTTTTGCGCGCGACGGGCTGGTCAATATCGTCGGCGGCTGCTGTGGCTCGACCTTCGAACATATCCGCGCCATCGCCGAAGCTGTGAAAGACATCGCGCCGCGGGAAATCCCCCAGCCGCCGGTTCTGATGCGCCTGTCGGGGCTGGAGCCCTTTACCCTGACCTCGGACATTCCTTTCGTGAATGTGGGCGAGCGGACCAATGTCACGGGCTCGGCCAAATTCCGGAAATTGATCACCGCAGGCGATTATGCAACCGCTTTGGATGTGGCCCGTCAGCAGGTCGAGAACGGCGCGCAGATCATCGATATCAATATGGACGAGGGTCTGATTGATTCAAAAGCCGCGATGGTCGAGTTCCTGAACCTGATCGCCGCCGAACCCGATATCGCCCGCGTGCCGATCATGATCGACAGCTCTAAATGGGAGGTGATCGAGGCCGGTCTGAAATGCGTGCAAGGCAAAGCGATCGTAAACTCGATCTCGATGAAAGAGGGCGTCGAGGCCTTTGTCCATCACGCGCGCCTGTGCAAGGCCTATGGGGCCGCCGTGGTCGTGATGGCCTTTGACGAGGAAGGTCAGGCCGATACCTGCGCCCGCAAGGTCGAGATCTGCCAGCGCGCCTATAAGATCCTCACCGAGGATGTGGGCTTTGCGCCCGAGGATATCATCTTTGACCCGAACGTCTTTGCCGTGGCGACCGGCATCGAAGAGCATGACAATTACGGGGTGGACTTCATCCAGGCGACGAAGATCATCACCGAAACCTGCCCGCATGTGCATATCTCGGGCGGTGTGTCGAACCTGTCTTTCTCGTTCCGCGGCAACGAGCCCGTGCGCGAGGCGATGCATGCCGTCTTCCTGTATCATGCCATCCAAAACGGGATGGATATGGGGATCGTCAATGCGGGCCAGCTTGCGGTCTATGACCAGATCGATGCCGACCTGCGCGAGGCCTGCGAAGATGTTGTTTTGAACCGTTCTCCGAAGAACGGCGGCGTAGCCACTGAAAACATGCTGGAAATTGCCGAGAAATATCGCGGGCAGGGCGGTGCGAAAGGCCGCGAGAAGGATATGACATGGCGCACATGGGGCGTCGAGAAGCGCCTCGAACATGCGCTGGTCAATGGCATCACGGAATTCATCGAGGATGACACCGAAGAGGCCCGTCAGGCGGCCGAGCGCCCGTTGCATGTGATCGAAGGCCCGCTGATGGCGGGGATGAATGTGGTGGGCGATCTCTTTGGCGCGGGCAAGATGTTCCTGCCGCAGGTGGTGAAATCCGCCCGCGTGATGAAACAGGCGGTGGCCGTGCTGCTGCCTTATATGGAAGAAGAGAAGCGCCAGAACGGCACCGCTGAAAGTGAAGCGGCCGGTAAGATCCTGATGGCGACCGTGAAGGGCGATGTGCATGATATCGGTAAGAATATCGTGGGCGTCGTGCTGGCGTGCAACAACTACGAGATCATCGACCTTGGCGTGATGGTGCCCGCCGAGAAGATCCTTGAAACCGCCAAACGCGAGAAGGTAGATGTGATTGGCCTGTCGGGTTTGATCACGCCCTCGCTGGACGAGATGGTGCATGTGGCCTCGGAGATGGAGCGTCTGGGGATGGATCTGCCGCTGCTGATTGGCGGGGCGACGACCTCCAAGGTGCATACGGCGGTGAAGATCAACCCGCGCTATAACAAGGGGCAGGCGATCTATGTGACCGATGCCTCGCGTGCGGTGGGGGTTGTGTCGCAGCTGCTATCGAAGACGCAGAAACCCGGCTATGTGGCTGAAATTCAGGCCGATTATACCGAAACGGCGGAGAAGCACGCCCGCGCGGAACTGGCGAAAAAGCGTCTGCCCCTAGAAGACGCGCGCGCCAATGCCTATAGGGCCGATTTTACGAACTATACGCCGAAAACGCCCAGCTTCCTTGGTACCAAGACCTTTGACACTTGGGATCTGGCCGAGCTTGCGCGCTATATCGACTGGACGCCGTTCTTCCAGACATGGGAGCTGAAAGGCGTTTATCCGAAGATCCTCGAGGATGAAAAGCAGGGCGAGGCGGCGCGTGCGCTTTTTGCCGATGCGCAGGCGATGCTGGCCAAGATCATTGACGAGAAATGGTTTACGCCCAAGGCGGTTGTCGGCTTCTGGCCGGCGAATGCGGTGGGCGATGACATCCGGCTTTATACCGCCGAAGATCGCAGCACCGAGCTGGCGACGATGCATACGCTGCGCCAGCAAGTGACCAAACGCGAGGGGCGTCCGAATGTGGCGCTGTCCGACTTCATCGCGCCCGAGGGCGGCAAGGCGGATTATCTGGGCGGCTTTGTGGTGACCGCTGGCCCCGAGGAACAGGCCATTGCCGAGAAGTTCGAAGCCGCGCATGACGATTACAACTCGATCCTTGTGAAGGCCTTGGCGGACCGGTTTGCCGAAGCCTTTGCCGAGCGACTGCATGAATATGTCCGTAAAGAGCTTTGGGGATATGCGCCCGACGAGGCCTGCAACAACGAGGATCTGATTGCCGACAGATATGACGGTATTCGTCCGGCCCCCGGTTATCCGGCACAACCTGATCACACCGAAAAAGACACATTGTTCAAACTGTTGGATGCTACTTCTCAGACAGGGGTCGAGCTGACGGAAAGCTATGCGATGTGGCCGGGATCATCGGTCTCGGGGCTGTATCTTGGTCATCCCGAAGCCTATTACTTCGGTGTGGCGCGGGTCGAGAAGGATCAGGTTGAAGATTATGCCGCGCGTAAGGAGATGCCGCTTCGCGAGGCGGAGCGTTGGCTGGCACCAATTCTTAACTACACGCCCAAAGCCGCTGAAGCCTAATGGAATTTTCCCGCTATGCCATCTATGCTGTGCCCGAGGGCGAACTTTTTGCCCGTGGCACGGCATGGCTGGGCTGGGATCTTTCACGCGGAGCAGCGGCTGTGCAGCCTGCATTGGGATTTGACTGGGCATCCGTCACAGAAAAACCTGCGCGTTACGGGCTTCACGCCACACTCCGCGCGCCTTTCGCATTGAATGCCAATGCTTTGCCAACCGATCTTGAAAACCTATGCGAAGAGCTATCCCTGACTCTGCGCCCATTACCCTTAGGGGAGCTACGACTGGCGCGCTTGGGGCGTTTTCTTGCGCTTATCCCAGAACATAACACGCAGATCGAAGATTTCGCTTCCTATATTGTCAGGCAGAGCAATCCGCTGCGTCGCCCCTTGAGCGATGACGAAATCACAAAACGCCTGCCCAGAGCCTTTCCGGATGAAGGACGACAAAACCTGGTGGACTGGGGCTATCCGCATGTGATGCAGCGGTTCCGCTTTCATATAACACTGACGGACACACTTTCGAAAGCTCAGATGCCGATAGTAGAGCAGGCGGCAACCCATTGGTTTTCAAGCGTCTTGCACGATCCTGTCACCCTGAGGTCGCTTTGCCTTGTCGGGGAAAACGCCACGTCCAAGCGCTTTCATCTTCTGCAGCGTTTCCCGATCCGCCAATAAAAATGGTGCCCGTAGGCGCCTTTTTCAGCTTAGGCACCCCAAGTGCGCACCGGACCACAATCCATATGGACAAAGTTGGAATTGCTATACTTTCCAACGCCCCCTGCATGGCAAGCCATTGCCGCCTTATACATCTGGTTGACAGAGCGGGATTTCAGGCGAAGGTCGGCGGCTTGACCGCGCATATGCAGCGAATTCTTGGCAACACCGCCCGAGCGGGAACGCAACATCGCATTGGTTTTGGGCGAACGGTATCCGGAGAGCATGATATAGGGTTCGTTAATGCCCATCAGGTTATGGGAGGCCGCTGCAATATCGATCGTGCGGCGGTCAATCGTCTTTTTCGTGCCGGTGCGCCAGTCGCGCATGAAATGGGTAATCTCGTTCAACGCTTCGTCGATATATTCGCCATCGATCCAATAGACCGTGTCGATGCTTTCGCCGGTTCGCCCCGAATACATGCGGATCCGACGGACATCGCCTGCACCGCGCAGGAACCCGAACGCATTGGACATGGTCGGTGCAGCGACGACTGCCGTGGCTGCAAAAGCCCCAAGGAGCCCGCGACGCGTGAACAACTGATTGCTTGCCATTTCTTTGCCTGCCTAAGTTAATTGCGCGCCGCTTATCTGCGGCTTGGCGCATGCCTCTCGTCAGATCGCGATCACGTTAGGTCGCCCACGGCATCGCGATCAACTGTGAATTTTCTGGTTAACCGAACGTTAACTGAAATTTGGGCGAAATCCCGCCAATTCAAGGGTCATGAAGGGGCGTTTGTTGATGTTATGCGACATAGTTGCCAATAAAATGGTTAACAAATGCTTGATACTGGACATTTAGCCGCTGTCGCGCAATCCCTATTTCAGAGTTTTTATTAAGTTCCGACAGGCTGGCCGATGATCGATTCTCTCAAATATGCAGGCATGGCGGGTTTGGTCGCGACCATTCTGGGGTCCGCCGCGTTTGCCCAAAGCGATGTGTCGCAGGCAGCGGTCGGGGCGATACAGATGCCCGCTCTGGCGATGTCGGGTTTCATGCAGGCGATTTCGGAAGAGACGGCGGACCATCCCGCTTTGTCGCAGTTCTATGCGGCCCGTGACTATCGTCCGCTCTGGACCAGTGGAGAAGATGCCCCCCGCAGGGCTGCGTTTTTCCGCGCCCTCGGGCAGGCACAGGCGCAAGGCCTACCGGCAGAAAGCTACCACGCCCGCGCATTGCAACAGGCGTTTTTCGATCTGAAATCCGAGCGGCAACGCGGCCAGCTTGAAGTGAGAATGTCCGAAGCTTTTCTGCGCTATGCACAGGATGCGTCACGCGGCGTGCTGACACCGTCAAAGGTCGACCCGACGATCGTCCGTGTGGTGGAACGACCCGATAACCTGACCCTGCTGCGTGAGTTCTCGCAAAGCGACAGCCCGCTTGCATGGCTGCACAGCCTCGCACCGCAAGATCCGGCCTATGCCAAACTGTTAAAAGCCAAACTTGATCTGGAACATGAGATTGAAACGGGCGGCTGGGGGCCGCAGGTTCCATCCAGCGTGCTCCGCCCCGGAGATACAGGCCATGCGGTTCTGGCTCTACGGGACCGCTTGCAGCGCATGGGCTATCTCTCGCGCACGGCGACGGCCCGCTATGATGCGCAGATCCAGAAAGCGGTGCAGCAATATCAGGCGGATCAGGGGCTGAGCGCGGATGGTATCGCCGGTGCATCAACCCTTGAAGCACTGAATGTCGCGCCGGAAGAGCGGCTGAAGTCACTTCTTGTCGCCTTGGAACGGCTGCGCTGGATGAATGGCATGGATCTTGGCAAGCGTCGGATCTGGGTCAATATCGCAGACTTCTCCGTTAAGGTGATAGATGATGATAAGGTCACCTTCCAATCTGTTACAGTTGTTGGACAAAACCGCCCCGATAGGCAGACACCGGAATTTTCAGACAGCATGGATCGGATGGTGATCAATCCGGCATGGCATGTGCCGCGGTCGATCGTGACCAAGGAATATCTGCCGATGATGCAGCGTAACCCCAATGCGGCGGCGCAGATTCAGGTGGTCGATTCCCGCGGTCAGGTCATTCCACGCAACGCGATCAATTTTGCGCAATACACCACAAAAACCTTCCCATTCGCCATGCGGCAAGCCCCATCGCGGTCAAATGCACTCGGGCTGGTAAAGTTCTTGTTCCCGAACAAGTATAACATCTATCTCCATGATACGCCGTCCAAATCTCTGTTCTCGAAGGAGCAGCGTGCTTTCAGTCATGGCTGCGTGCGGGTGGGCCAGCCTTTCGAACTGGCCTATACTTTGCTTGCGCCGCAGGTGACCGATCCCAAGTCCTATTTCCAACGTATCCTCGACAGCGGTCAGGAGACAACGGTCAAGATTACGCCGCCGGTGCCGGTCCATCTGGTCTATTTTACCGCATGGCCCAATGCGAAGGGCGGGATCGAATATCGCAAGGATGTGTATGGTCGCGATGCGCGTCTTTACGCAGCGCTGCATAAGGCTGGGGTGGAATCTGCAGCCCTGACGAATTAAGTCATTTGGAAAGGGCCCGATCTACGGACCCATCCGAAAGAAAGGCAGTTCGATGGCACATCGCATTGATACGATTGCAAAGGCTCTTGGCGCTCGGTTCGAGGGGGATGGCGCGATCTGCGTTACCGGCGCCTCCGAGCCCGCGACTGCCAGCGCCAATCAGATCGCCTTGGCAATGGACCCGAAATATGCCGCCGGTCTGCAAGAGGGTCAGGCACGTGCTGCGATGTTGTGGGAAGGCGCATCGCTTGCAGATTTCCCGCTTGAGGCGGCCATTTTCGTGCCCCGTCCGCGTCTGGCGATGGCCGGCCTGTCGCGCGTCTTCGATCCGGGTCCGGAAATTGCCCCTGGCATCCATCCTTCTGCCGTGATCGATCCGAGCGCCGAAATCGGCGAGGGCGCGGCGATCGGGCCGTTCACCTATATCGGACGCGGTGTGAAGATCGGGCCGCAAGCCCGTATCGCTGCACAGGTTTATATCGCAGAGGGTGCGCAGATCGGTGCGCAGGCGCTAATCCATTCTGGCGTCCGGATCATGGCCTATGTGAAGATCGGCGACCGTTTCATCTGCAACCCCAATGCCGTGCTGGGCGGAGACGGATTTTCTTTCGTGACGCCCGAAAAGTCCGGTGTGGAAGAGATCCGCGATACCGTTGGCAAGCGGGCGGAAATCCGCGAGCAGCATTGGACGCGCATCCATTCTCTGGGCACGGTCGAAATTGGACATGATGTGGAGATCGGTGCCAATAGCACGGTGGATCGGGGCACTATCCGTGCGACGAAAATCGGGAATGGCACGAAGCTCGATAATCTTGTCTGTGTCGGTCATAATGTCCAGATCGGCGAGGACTGCATGCTCTGTGGTCAGGTCGGGATTGCCGGTTCCACCAAGATCGGCAACCGTGTCGTGCTAGGCGGCCAGACCGGCGTTTCGGATAATATCTTTATTGGTGATGACGTTATCGCCGGTGGTTCAACCAAAATCTTCACAAATGCACCGGCCGGACGGGTGCTTCTTGGCTCGCCTGCCGTGAAGATGGAAACACAGGTTGAAATCCAGAAATCCCTGCGCCGCTTGCCGAGATTGTTTGCACAATTCGCAGATCTTCGTAAAACTGTTGCAGATCTGAGAGAAAACAAGGGCACCGAGTAATCACCTCATGAGGTCTGACGTGCAAGAGCAAATCATCTCCATCATTGCGCGGGAAGCTGTTATGGCGCCCGCAGATGTGCAACCGGATATGACGCTTGAGGATCTGGGGCTGGACAGCCTTGGTCTGGTTGAAATGATTTTTGCCATCGAGGAAGCGTTCGATATCTCCGTGCCGTTCAACGCAAACGAGCCGAGCCAGTCGGATTTCGACATCTCTTCGGTCGGTGCGATTGTCGGCGCGGTCGAGCGAATGATTTGCGGTCAAAAAGGCGGGGCGCTCGCCTGAGCCATGCAGCGCGTCGTTATCACCGGAGCCGGAACCGTTAATGCGCTCGCGCAGGATGTGCGCGGCACGTTCGAAGCCATGCGTGAAGGCCGTTGCGGGATCGGCACATTGGATATCCCCGATCTTGAGCGGTTACAGATCCGGATCGGGGGGCAGGTAAGAGGCTGGCAGCCCGAGGCGCGCTTCACCCGTACAGAACTAGGCCTTTACGACCGCTTTACGCAATTTGCGCTTGTGGCCGGGGCCGAGGCGATGGCACAGGCCGGATTAGAAACGCCTGATAACCCATTGAGATGGGGATGTATCATGGGAACGGCAGGTGGCGGGAACGGCACTGTCAATGACGCGTTTCATACCGTTTATGCAGAAGCCAAATCCCGCGTTCATCCGTTTACCGTACCGCGGTTGATGAACAATGCCGCCGCCTCCCATCTTTCTATGCGATGGCAGCTTCAGGGACCAAGCTTTTCGGTCGCGACAGCCTGCGCCAGTTCGAACCATGCAATCGGTCTGGCCTATCAAATGATCCGCGCGGGTCTTGCCGATGGTATGCTGGCGGGCGGTTCGGAAGCGATGCTGAATTTTGGCGGGCTCAAGGCATGGGAAGGCTTGCGGGTAATGTCAAAGACCGGATGTCGTCCTTTTGCCAAAAGCCGTGACGGGATGGTGCAGGGCGAGGGTGCCGGTGTTTTCGTTCTGGAAAGTCTTGCGCATGCGCGGGCGCGAGGCGCGCAAATTCTTGCCGAAATCTGTGGTTTTGCAATGTGTTCGGATGCGAGTGATATTGTGATGCCGTCACAGGACGGGGCTGCCCGTGCGATCCGTGGCGCTTTGGAGGATGGCCGGATCGAGGCTGGTCGGGTGGGCTATATCAACGCCCACGGGACCGGCACAACAGCCAATGACAAAACCGAATGCGCCGCGATCCAAAGCGCTTTGGGACCGCATGCATCCCGTGTTCCGATCAGTTCGACGAAGGCTATGCATGGTCATTGCATCGGCGGCACAGGGGCCGTGGAGCTTTTGGCCTGCCTTCTGGCACTGAACGAGGATACGCTTGCCCCGACGATCAATTATGACGAAGCCGATCCTGAATGCGCCCTTGATATCGTGGTGAATACCGCGCGGCAAAGCAGGGTGGATATCGCCTTATCCAATGCCTTCGCCTTTGGTGGCATGAATGCCGTGCTGGCATTGAAGCGGGCCTAAACATAAAAAGCCGCCCCAAAAGGCGGCTTTTTCGTTCTGTATCAACGGATTACTTGTTGTCTGCCGGTTTTTTCTCGGCTTGGATTTTTGCGTTGGACGCTTTGACTTCGTCAAAGGCAGCCGTAAAGCCAGACAGCGAGATCGTCACATTAACCTTCTGGGTCGGTGCGGCCACCGGAACAATGGTCATCTCAACCTTGTTGCCTTTTTTATACTGGTTCAGCTCTTCGGGGGTCAGACCGATGCGCGCAAAACAGCCCGCCTGAGCACAGAAGGTAAAGGGATAGACCTTCGGCTCGTTCCCATCGAGCTTCATGACCACATTCTGGGTCAGCAGCGTTTCCAGCGGTACCATGATGGTGGCACCAACAGCTGCGCGCGAATTATCGGGCAGCGGGAACATCGAGATATCGGCAACGTTATTGCCGGTCTGATCTTTCAGCAGCTGATAAAGCTGGCAGGGATCCGAACCGTCTTCGGTATGCACGCATTGCACTTTCCAATCGCCATGAGTCGAAGCGATATAGGTCGTGCCGGGGCCGTCTTTAGCAGGCTCTTTAGCGTCTGCAGCAGCGTCACCGGAAGCTGCGGGCGCCTCTGCCGCCGGTGCGGCTTGCGCGGGTGCGGCGGGGGTGTCGGTTGCCGGCGCAGCATCTTGCGCCATTGCGAACGAGGCGGACATGCTCAGCGCGCAGGCGAGCATCAATGTCTTATTCAGATTGGTCATAATGCCTTTCAATCCTTCATTCGGGCCAATCATGGCCGTCGCGGTCAGGCATAGCACGGAGATAAGAGAGTGTCAGGGCAAAATCCTTGTGATCAAAACCAAGCGAGGCAGGTCGTGAAAACGGAACAGGATGGTCTGAAGTAAGAAAAGGGCCCGATTTTTCGGTGCCCTTTTCAAGAGGTTCCCCCTGTCGGACTTGGCCGACGTCGTCATTTAAGGCGACGCTAGAAGCCTCTTGGAAACTCGTCAACAGGCTTTGCGCATGAAACCTGTGTGACACAGTGAATTTTCAAGCGATTGCACAAAAAAAAGCCGCACCTAGATGCGGCCAGTCTGACAGGGAGGAAAAATCAGAAAAAGCGATGCTCAATTCGCCGTCCTGATATCTAGGAGACTAGGGGAAGATACTTAATTTTTCGTTGCCGTCATTGAACGTAGATTTTACCCTCACTCAACTGCCAGAGTTCGAGAGTCCAGCATGAGTGATCTTTCCCGCCCGACACGGCCCAATACGCTGACAGAAACAGGGATTTTCGTCGGCGGTGGCGGTATCGATTATCAAGACGTCCAGTCCCTGCGCCTTGACCACGGCAACCGCCACGGCCTGATCGCAGGTGCGACAGGAACAGGAAAAACCGTTACCTTACAGGTTCTTGCAGAGGGTTTCAGCGACGCTGGCGTGCCGGTTTTCATGGCGGATGTCAAAGGCGATCTCTCCGGATTGGCCCAGGCCGGCAGTGAGACAGCCAAGCTTCACAAGGCTTTTCAAACGCGCGCCGAAACCATTGGGTTTGACATCCGGTATCGCGCCTATCCAACTGTTTTCTGGGATGTTTTCGGCCAGCAGGGCATTCCGGTACGCACGACGATCTCGGAAATGGGGCCGGTTCTTCTGACACAGCTTCTTGGATTGTCGCCGGCGCAAGAAGGCGTATTGCATATTGCCTTCCATCTGGCGGACCAAGAAGGCCTGGCCCTTCTCGACCTTGATGACCTGCGGGCGCTGCTTCTGTACGTATCTGAAAAAGCGGATGAAATTCAGGCACGCTATGGCAATGTCGATGCCCGTTCCATCGGCGCGATCCAACGCCAGTTGCTTATTCTCGAAACGGAGGGGGCCGGAGTTTTTTTTGGCGAACCCGCGCTATCGCTTCCCGACATGCTGCGGAGCGCACCTGACGGGCGCGGCCAGATCAACATTCTGACTGCAGATAAACTTATAAATTCGCCAAAGGTTTACGCGACATTCTTACTATGGATTCTCTCCGAGCTATTTGAAACGCTTCCAGAGGTTGGCAACCCCGAGAAACCTGTTTGCGCCTTTTTCTTTGACGAGGCCCATCTGCTTTTTGACGACGCCCCCAAACCCTTGCTGGAGAAAATCGAACAGGTCGCGCGTCTGATCCGCTCCAAAGGGGTAGGCATCTATTTTGTGACGCAAAATCCGACGGATATTCCGGATGATGTTCTCTCGCAGCTTGGGAATCGGGTGCAACATGCGCTGCGCGCGTTCACCGCAAAAGACCAGAAAAATCTGGAACGCGCCGCCGAGACATATCGCGACAATCCACGCTTTTCGATCCTCGATACACTTCGGGATGTCGGGACAGGCGAGGCTTTGACCTCGTTTCTGGATCGGAAGGGCATTCCGGGCATCGCCGAACGCACATTGATCCGCCCGCCCATGTCAAAGCTTGGGCCGATAACGGATGTCGATCGGCAGGCGCTCATCCGGTCCTGCGATCTTTTTGAAAAATACCGGCAACCGGTCAACCCCGACTCTGCCTACGAGATTTTGCAACACCGCGCGGGCCAGAGTCAGGAAAGCGCCCAACCCGGTGAGGAAAAAGCGCATAGCCATGCCCGCCGCTATAGCGGAACCCATTCCAAATCCAGCTCGGGCAGCGCAAGAAAAAGCTCTGATACAATTCTGGAAACATTTGGAAAAAGTTTTGCGCGCCAATTAGGAAGCCGTAGCGGTCAGGCATTGGTGCGGGGCCTATTGGGATCTCTTTTCCGCAAATAGCAAAGCCGCCCATCCCAGGGATAGGCGGCCCGAATGTCATCATGCGGCGTGCCGCTATACCGCTAGCGGCCCGCAGCGCGGCAATTCACACAGAATGGCGGCCAGCAGATCGATATGCCGCGCGATGCTGTACCGGCCTGCCTGCAACGGCGAGACCCGCCTGAGCGCGTCCAGTTCGGCCTCCTGCGCCAGCAGGGTTTTCAAAACATCCCCTGAGCTCCCGAGAGGCGTGATCCCCGAAATACGCCGCAGATCGCGGTCGCGACGATAGTGTTTTGCGCTGTAACGTGCCGCCTGAAGAAGCAGGCGGGGACGGCGGATATCGATTGCGAGAGAGTCCGATACTGTCACTTTTGCCTCCATTTTTCCCGAAGACAAATGCTAATCAACCTCTGGGTGTGTTGCGTGTTTTTGCAAAGGACCGTGCGCAGGTATTGGTAATCTTTATCAGATTCCGCCCGAACATTCCCTTCCAAACATGGTTAACAAATAGACGGCACAATTCTGTGAATGACACTTATTCAACCTTTGCGTGCCGCCACCTTTTTGGGAGAACCGAAATGCATTCTGACTTGCGTCATGGCTCCGTTCCTAATTGGTTAACAAGCTACGCGAAACTGTATCTCAACCATGTCGAAGACGGGATCTCGATTCGGCAACTGGCCCGCCAAGAGGGCTGTCACGCCTCGACTATTCTGCGGCGTATCCGTCGCATCGAAGAACGTCGCGAAGATCCTCTGGTGGATGCGGCTCTGGAACATCTGCGCGATGGCGGTGCGTGCCTTGCGCTCCAAGATGACACGCCTCCGAAGAAAGACGATATTGTCGATTTCTCCTATGAGTCCCGTCGCGTTTTGCAACGTCTGACCGAATTTGGCGCCTTGCTTGTGATGGCCTCCAATATGGACAAGGCTGTTGTGCTGCGCGGCACCGTGCGGTTGATGGTGGTCGAGGTCGGGCTTGCGGAATCCCTTGCGCTGCGCAACTGGATTGCCGTCAAGCATCAGGGCCGTGTGACCAGTTACGAGATCACGCGGGGTGGTCGCGATGCCTTACGGTTGGCGGCGGCGTCCAAGCAGGGCAGCAAGCCGGGCACACATCCTGAAGATCCGGAATGCGAGACAACCGCACGTCGCCCCAGCATCAACACTTCCGAAAGCCCGTTGGGCATTCTTGCGCGGCGGCGTGACAGGGATGGCAAGCCGTTTCTGGGGGCCGAGCTTGTTGCCGCGGGCGAGCGGCTGCGCGAGGATTTCGAACTGGCGCAAATGGGGCCGCGCGTGACGCAGAACTGGGACCGCTTCCTGACGGCGGGCATTTCGGGGGGGCTTTCGGTGCAGGGCAATCTCGAATCCGGATCCGAGGCAGCCAAACTGCGGGTCGGCGCGGCCCTGCAGGATCTGGGGCCCGGACTGGGCGATATCGTGCTTCGTTGCTGCTGTTTTCTGGAAGGGCTGGAGACGACCGAGCGGGATATGGGCTGGTCGGCGCGCTCTGGCAAAATCGTTTTACGCATCGCTCTGATCCGGCTGCACCGCCATTACGAGGAACGCTATGGCGGCAAAAGCCCGTTGATCGGTTGACCCGGCGCCCGAACCTTGGGGCGCGCGCCATGTTGAAGGCCCGAGAGATCTCCATCTCCCGGGCCTTTTTCAGGTCTTACACACTCCGCTACGCGCCAAGGGAAAAAGGCCCGAAAGGCTCTTGCGGCATCTTATCCCTGAAGCGCCTTGCGCACACCCGCCGCATAATCCGGATGCACACGGTTCAGCACGGACAGCCAGCGTTCCGTGACCGGCGTGGAACAGGACGCCATCGCTTCGGCCATATTGTGATGCAGGCGGTCGCGTTCGGCATCATTCATGACCTCCAGATAAAGCGCGCGCGGCTGGATATAATCGGCATCCGCATCTTCTTGCACATAGCGATCGGCATTGCCGTCAATCCGCAGCGGCGGTTCCTGAGCCGCAGGGTCCGCAACGGCCGCTTCCTCATACTGGTTGGGCGAATAATAGGCGTCCGGATGACCGGTCTGCTGCGGGAAAAACCGCATCGCACCGTCTTTGTGATAGTGATGCACCGGACATTTCGGCGCATTCGCGGGCAGGGCCTCGTAATGCGTGCCAAGGCGGTAGCGATGGGCGTCGGCATAGGAAAATACGCGCGCCTGCAGCATCTTATCAGGGCTATAGCCAATGCCCGGCACCTTGTTCGAGGGCGAATAGGCCGCATTTTCCACCATCTGGAAGTAGTTATCCGGATTGCGGTTCATTTCCAGAATACCCACGTCGATCAACGGATATTCCTTATGTGACCAGACCTTGGTCAGATCGAACGGATTGAACGCCAGCGTTTCGGCCTCTTTCTCGGGCATCACCTGGATCATGAAACGCCATTTGGGGTAATTGCCCGCCTCGATCATCCCGAAGAGATCTTCCTGATAACTCTCGCGGGTTTTGCCGATCAACGCTCCGGCTTCGGCATTGGTGTAATGGGCATGTCCCTGCATGGTGCGGAAGTGGAACTTGACCCAGAACCGCTCGCCCGCCGCATTCCACATGGAGTAGGTATGCGACCCATAGCCATTCATATGGGCGGGGTTTTTCGGAATGCCGCGATCGGACATCAGGATCGTTACCTGATGCACACATTCGGGGCTTCGTCCCCAGAAATCGAACATTGCTTCCGGAGAACGCATATTGGTGCGGGGATGGCGCTTCTGGGTGTGGATGAAGTCGGGAAACTTATAGGCATCGCGCACGAAGAAGACGGGCGTATTGTTGCCCACCATGTCCCAATTTCCGTCCTCTGTGTAGAATTTCAACGAGAATCCACGCACATCGCGCTCTGCATCGGCGGCTCCGGCCTCTCCGGCGACGGTAGACCAACGCGACAGGACTTCGGTCTGTTTGCCGATCTCCGAGAAGAGCTTGGCACAACTATATCGTGTAATGTCATGTGTGACAGTAAATGTGCCTTGCGCGCCCCAACCCTTGGCATGGACGGTACGTTCCGGGATGCGCTCGCGATTTTGATGTGCAAGTTTTTCAATCAATTGATAGTCTTGCATCAAAACCGGCCCGCGCGCACCTGCGGTTTCGGAGGTTTCGTTCGACACCCAAGGGGCACCCGCACTCGTTGTTAATTTGCACTTATCGGTCATTTGTTCCTCCGCTTTGCAAATTTAGCCTTATTCCTTACGACGGAACTATCCGGCAGATACGTGATAAAGGGAAATCGGTAATACTTAGATTAGCAATAAGGTAGTCTTATGAATATCACCCTGCGCCAGTTGCAATACATGCTAGCTCTTGAAAAATTTAGGAATTTTTCCAGGGCAGCGGAGTCAGTCCATGTCACCCAGCCGGCGTTGTCGATGCAGGTCCGCGAGCTGGAACAATCACTCGGGCTTACATTGGTGGAACGCCGTCCGCGCGATATCCGACTGACGCGGGCAGGGCGCATGGTGATTGATCACGCACTCCGGATCGATGCCGAGCTGAAATCGCTCGAGGCCGATCTGCGGCGCGGGCAGGGGCAGGTGAACCTTGGTGTCATTCCGACGGTTGCGCCGTATCTGATGCCCTCGGCGCTGCCCAGACTGCAATCTGTCCAATCGGGGTTCAGACTGCGCGAGGCCCAGACGGCAGAGCTTCTGGAAGATCTGCGCAAGGGGCGTCTGGATGCCGCCGTAATTGCCACGCCCGCTCCCGAGACCGAAGAGATCGAGCTGTTCGAGGATCATTTCCTGCTGGCAGGTCTGCCCGAAGCACTGGAGCGCATGGCCGGTCTGGCTCCGGATGCGCTGGATCCGGGCGAGCTTTTGCTGCTGGAAGAGGGGCATTGCCTGGCCGATCAGGCGCTCAAGGTCTGCAATGTGAACCGCGAGGCGCAATCGGTCGATCTGGGGGCTTCGTCGCTCTCGACGCTCTGCGCCTTGGCGGCCAGCGGCATGGGCGTGACCCTGATCCCCGAGATCGCGGCGATGGCCGAAAAGAACTCAAGCCCCGATCTGGCGCTCTCGCGCTTTGGCGAGCAACCCGGTCGGGTCTTGCGCCTTGTGCGTCGTGCCGATGCAGTTGATGATGGCGAATGGTTCGAAAACGTGGCCAATATCCTGCGCGAGGCGGGGCAGTCCGTGATCGACAAGGCGCGCAGCGAATTCCCCGTCGCCGGAAGTTACCGTCGTCCGCGCCTGCAAGCGGCGCAATAAGAACGGGTGCAGGGTGTGCGCAGACCGAAAGGCTGATATGCGCAAGCTGTCAGGCGGGACGATCTGTCGCACTCTCCGTTGCATTCGTCGGAATTTGGGCCTATGTGCTGGTTCAAAGCCGAAAGGATACCCATCCCATGCGCGATCTCAAAATCCCCGACCAGCGCCACCCGGAAAAGGCACACCGCCCCGATAATGCCCAGCCAAAGAAGCCGGACTGGATCAGGGTCAAGGCGCCCACCTCGGCAGGCTACAAGCAGACGCGCGATCTGATGCGCGAGAACAAGCTTGTGACCGTGTGCGAAGAGGCCGGTTGCCCCAATGTGGGCGAATGCTGGTCGCAGGGGCACGCCACCATGATGATCATGGGCGAGATCTGCACGCGCGGCTGTTCTTTCTGCAATGTGGCCACCGGCAAGCCCGACGCGCTGGATGTGTTCGAGCCGGGTCGTGTGGCCCATGCCGTTGAAAAGCTCGGCCTGAAGCATGTGGTGATCACCTCGGTGGACCGTGACGATCTGGAAGATGGCGGGGCAGAGCATTTCGCCCAGACCATCCGCGCGATCCGCCATCGCAGCCCGTCAACCACGATCGAGATCCTGACGCCGGACTTCCTGAAATGCGGGCCGGAAGTGCTCGAGAAGGTCGTCGAGGCGCGTCCCGATGTATTCAACCACAACCTCGAAACCGTGCCGTCGCTTTACCCGACAGTGCGTCCCGGTGCGCGCTATTTCCACTCGCTGCGTCTGTTGCAACGCGTGAAAGAGCTGGATCCGGCCATGTTTACCAAATCGGGGATCATGGTCGGCCTTGGCGAAGAGGCCCATGAGGTCCGTCAGGTCATGGACGACATGCGCTCTGCCGATATCGATTTCCTGACGATCGGTCAGTATCTGCAGCCGACGCCCAAACACCATGCCGTGGCAAAATTCGTGACGCCGGAAGAATTCAAAGCCTACGAAAAGGCGGCCTATTCCAAGAGCTTCCTGATGGTTTCGGCAACGCCGCTGACCCGTTCGAGCTACCATGCGGGCGATGATTTCGCCCAGCTGCGTTCGGCCCGTCTGGCGAAACTCGGTCGCGCCTGAGCGCGATGGCACAGGCAGAGCTTTTCGCGCGCCTGTCCCGATCCAGATTCAGATCCCGCTTTCATCTGGGCCCGCGCGAGCGGGCCTATTGCGATGCAAAGGGCCGGTCGGTGATTATGCGCCATGCGCAGGATTTCATCGCTATGCGGCTGGCCCCTGCATACCCGCATAAGGACGGCAAACAGACCCCGATGCGGGGCCATCCGGTGTTTATTGCACAACATGCCACCGCCTGTTGTTGCCGTAGCTGTCTGGAAACGTGGCACCATATCCCGCAGGGACAGGCGCTAACGCCTGCGGTGCAGCAACGTCTTGTCGCCATAGTGATCGCATGGGTGGATCGCGAGATGGGCTTTGCCCCCGGCTCTGCGGACGCAAAGCGACAAAATCCTGATTCTATTTAAAAAACCATATATGGCATTAACCAGACATTCGAACATTTGAGACAGGATGGCCTCATCTCTCTGGCCACGTGTTTCATCTGTGAGTTTGTATGTCGACCACCTATACCTTTGTTGGTTACAGCACCAGCGACTTCCAGCTTGTCAGCGGGGGGTACCGGCTCCGGCCGGACTGGGAGGCGTCAACCAACGGGCTGACCTATACCTTCACTGATGATGACAGCCAGCTATCGGGCGATACGGCCACCGATAACGTCAGCAATGACAACTTCCAGCATCTGGAGATCCGCGATTCCAGCGGCACGTTGATCACCTCGGGCACCGCCTATATCGAGGATGCGTTCAACTATACCGATCCTAGCGGCAATCCGCAGGTCTTCTATACCGTCAAGATCGGCAACACGATCGTCGGCTATCTCGCCAGTTCCGAGATCCAGCCGGGCGTCGTTATGTCGCCCTCGTCAACCACCAACACCTCGGGCGTCAACTATTCGGCGATCCATTCGGCAAGCTACAGCTCTACCGGCAATAACACGATCATCGGCGCGTCCAATGGCGACTCGCTCGCGGGTGGCACCGGAGATGATTCCATCACCTCCAATGCTGGTGCCGATACTATTGACGGCGGCGCGGGCAATGACACCATCTATTACGGCCAAGGCGGGGCCAGCTCGCTTGATGGCGACAGTGTCAGAGGCGGCGATGGCGACGATATCATCGACGACATCAGCGGAACCAATAACTGGGCCTATAACGATACGATCGATGGCGGTGCGGGCAACGACACCATCTGGGCCAATGCCGGTGCGGATTCGGTCCTCGGGGGGACCGGCAATGATGTGATCTACGGCGAAGGAGACAATGACACCCTCTACGGCGGCGATGGCAATGACTTCATCAGCGGCGGAACGGGCAATGATCTGCTTTATGGCGATGCGGGCAATGATACGCTGCACGGGGATGAAGGCAACGACACCATCCACGGCGGCGACGGCGCGGATGCGATCACGGGCGGCAGCGGCAATGATTCCCTTGATGGCGGGGCCGATGCCGATGTCTTCTTCTTCAGCGATGGCTGGGGCATCGACACGGTGCTGGGCGGCGGCACGACCACCACCGGTTCGGATAACGACATCCTCAATTTCTACAGTCTGGGGCATGGGGTCACCATCACCTCCAGCGATTTCGAGGATGGCTCCGCCACCGATGGCACCAGCAGCCTGACCTATGACAATATCGAAGGCTATGTCGGCTCGAATTATGCGGATTCGCTGGACGGCACCCTCGATGGGTCGGGCTTTTACGCCAATATGGAGGCGGGGGACGATACCGTTCAGGCGGGTGCGGGGGACGACACGCTCTTTGGTGGCGATGGCAATGACAGCATCGATGCCGGTGCGGGCAATGACTATGTGGATGGCGGGGCCGGAAATGACACCCTGCGCGGCGGCGCGGGCAATGACACGCTTTGGGGCGGCACCGGCCAGAACCAGCTTTATGGCGATGCCGGAGACGACCTGTTCGATCTGCGCGCAACCGACGGGGCGAGCAGCATCTATGGCGGGGCGGATTTCGATACGGTCTCGCTCTCGGGCGGGGCCGCAGAGGTCAGCTGGACCTCCGACCCCAATGGTGTCGGCACCATCAGCTATGATGGCGGCAGCACTCTGACCTATTTCTGGGATGTCGAGAAAATCGACGGTACCAGCTATGATGACCAGTTCGATGCCGGTCTGGCCGGCAGTGGCGTCAATATCGATGCGGGCGCAGGGGCCGACAAGATCGATGGCAGCGCCTATGCGGACACAATCAATACAGGCACGGGGGATGATACCGTCTATGCCGGTGCTGGCGATGACATCGTCTATACCGATCACGGCAATGATGTCGTTTATGGCGAGGCGGGCGATGATTACCTTCATGGCGGTGCCGGCAATACGACGCTTGACGGGGGCGATGGCAACGACACGCTGATCGCCGGAACCGGTGCCAATTCCCTGTCAGGCGGCGCGGGCAACGATTCCCTCGTCGGCTCGACCACCACCGGACAGGACACGCTGGATGGCGGTGAGGGCAATGACACGATCCTTGCCGGTCAGGGGGCCAATCTTATTTATGGTGGCACCGGCGACGACCTGATCACGACAGGCGACGGTGCGGATACGCTGGGTCTGGCCGATGATTTCGGCTCTGACATCGTCACCGATTTCGACATGACCGATAGCGGCGACGGGCATACGGTCGACCAGCTCGACGTGTCCGCACTCACCGATACCAATGGCGATCCGGTGAATGCATGGGATGTGGTGATCAGCTCGGACGGGGCAGGCGGCTCGGTTCTGTCCTTCCCAAATGGCGAGACGCTCACATTGCAGAATGTGGACCCGAGCCTGCTATCCACCGCGCCGCAGCTCTATTCCATCGGCATTCCCTGTATCGCGGCGGGGATGCAGATTGCCACCCCCGAAGGGCCGCGTGCCATCGAGACCCTGCGCGCGGGCGATTTCGTGCAGACGCAGGACAAAGCCGCGCGCGTGCTCTGGGTCGGGCGTCGCGATCTCGGGGAGCAAGACCTGAAGACCCCCCGTCTGCTGCCGATAGAGATTCGGGCCGGATCACTGGGGGCGCATGAAAGGATCGTGCTGTCGGGCCAGCATTGCGTCTGGCTCAGGACCGAGACCGGTCCGCGTCTTATCCGTGCCAGACATCTGGCCGATTGCGGCTGGCAGGGGGCAAGGACCATGCGCGGCAAACGCCAGATCAGCTATATCCACCTGCTGCTCGAAACGCATTCCGCCGTTCGGATCAACGGTCTCTGGGTCGAAAGCTTCTGGCCCGGCCCTGTGGGGTTTCAGGCGCTGTCGCGGCAGGACCAGATCTCGTTGCTGCGCACCTGTCCGCAGCTTGCGCCCGCGCTACTGGGCAACTGGCCCGTGCAAAGCCTCTACGGGCCGCAGATCGCCCCTGTGCTCGCACGCAAAATGGTGACCCCCGAACATCTCCGGCGCTGGCGGGCGATGGCCCAGCCTGTCACCTGAGACAATTTGCCCTTACGTTGCCTGCATCATGGCGCTTGTGGGGAGATCTTCATCTGCGTAGGCGAAGCATGCTAGCGTTCATCGCCAGCGGTGAGAGTCGCTTTCTTCAGCCAAAAGGGGATCATCGTGATCATCCGCAAACGCCCCACAATTCTGGGGCTGTTCTTTATCCTGCAAGGCTCGGTCGTCCAGATCATCTGGCCCCAGATTCTGGTGGTATTCGGCATCGGGATTGCCGTCGTTCTGGGGCATGATCATTTCCCCGATTATATCAAGGGCCTTGATCCCTCGCCCTTCGCACTGATCGGGATTGCGCTGTCGATCTTTCTCAGCTTCCGTAACGGCGCCTGTTATGATCGCTGGTGGGAGGCGCGCAAACATTGGGGCGTGCTGATCCAGTCCTCACGCGATGTGATCCGCCAGACCACCATGCTGGAAGACCTGCCCGAACGGAGCGCTCTTCTTCACAGCCTGATCCGCTTTGCGCATCTGGTAGAGACGCAGTTGCGCGGACGCAGCCAGAACTGGCAGAGCGACGAGGCTCTGGCGCAGGCCGCGCGGATCGTGGGGCAGGCCGAACGCAAGGGCAAGCTGACCCATGTCGAGGCGCTTGTACTGCATGAAAGCCTGACCCGCCTGTCGCAGTCGCTTCTTGCCTGCGAACGGCTGGCCAATACGCCGGTGCCCTTTGCCTATTCGCTTTTGCTCCACCGCACCGCCTATATCTATTGTGTCATCCTGCCTTTCGGCTTTGTCGACACGCTCGGGGCGGTGGCCCCCTTGGTGGCGGGGCTTGTGGCCTATGCGTTCTTCGGACTTGATGCGCTGGCCGAAGAGCTGGAACAGCCTTTCTCGGACCGCGTCAACGCATTGCCGCTGACAGCTTTTGCGACCGCCATCGAAATCTCGCTGAAACGCGCCTTGGGCGAGACGGATCTGCCGCAGATGCCCGAAGCCGTCGATTTCATCCTGCGCTGACACTCCTTGCAAGACAACGGGCAACCGCATGGTCCATCCGGTTGCCCCCGGCACAAGCCCGAGCCGCAATTAGGTCTCCGCGGTCATAAGACGGCTGCGCCATCCGGACAGCCATCGCCACTGTCGCATCCCGCACCCGTTCCAAAAACATCCCTTACCACTTAGATGGTAAGGGATGTTTCATCTCAAAACGTGCGATATGGAGGTATGACCGTCAGAACGGGATCTCGTCGTCGAAATCGGGACGGCTGCTGCCGCCACCGCTTTGCGACGGGCCGCCATAGCCGCCCGAGGACGGGCCGTCATCATAGCCGCCTGAAGAGGGGCCGCCATAGCCGCCGCCCTGACCTCCACCGTAACCGCCGCCACCTTGGCCGCCGTCATTGCGCCCGTCCAGCAAAGTCAGTTCGCCGCGATAGGGGCGCAGCACGACTTCGGTCGTGTAACGGTCCTGACCGGATTGATCCTGCCATTTACGGGTTTCAAGCTGGCCTTCGATATAAACCTTCGACCCTTTACGCAGATATTGTTCCGCGATTTTCGCAAGAGGCTCGCTGAAAATCGCGACCGAATGCCACTCGGTGCGTTCCTTGCGCTCGCCACTATTACGGTCACGCCAGTTTTCCGAGGTCGCGATCCGCAGGTTGCAGACCTTGCCACCATTCGAAAAACTGCGAACTTCCGGATCACGGCCGAGGTTACCCACGATAATGACCTTATTGACCGATCCTGCCATCAAAAAACCTCCGCTGGCTGGCTGACATGCGACGCATGCCGCGATTCAAGTGATTGCGCCGGGTATACCAGACCGGCACGGCATGCAAAGCACGAATGCGCCTGCATGGCGGGTCACCCCGCCAAATCCGCGCACCCATACGCTTGCCCCGACGGCAGATTCAAAGGGTTTTCAACACGACGTTTTTGGGTATATTCAGCCGCAACCAAAAAAGCTGGGGACAGAGGATGATGCGGATAAAGGCTGCGGGGACGCTCCTTGCTTTGATCACTTGTGCCATCTCGGTGGCCAGCAGCCCTGCGATTGCAGAAGGTCTGCGCCTTTCAGGCGCCTCCAGCTCGAACCGTACCCAGCTTTTCCGCAACCAGACCCAGCTTCTGGATTCCCGTGCTGCCGGACAATATGAACACAGCTCGCGCCTGCGGCCCGATGGCAAGACCATCACGGCGGCGGTCATTCCCAGCTATACCGGAAAATATCGCGGGAAATACATGCCCATTGCGCGTGCTGCGGCCCAGAAACACGGCGTTCCGCCCGATCTGTTCCTGCGTCTGATCCAGCAGGAAAGCGGTTGGAATCCGCAGGCGGTCTCGCATGCAGGCGCGCGCGGGCTGGCCCAGTTGATGCCCGCCACGGCGGCCAAACTGAATGTCGATATTTCCAATCCGGAAGAGAATCTTGATGGCGGGGCGCGATATCTGCGCATGATGTATGACCGCTTCGGGAATTGGCGCCATGCGCTTGCCGCCTATAACGCGGGTCCGGAAGCTGTTGCCAAATATAACGGTATTCCGCCGTATCAGGAAACGATGAATTATGTGAAGGTCATTCTGGGCAGCTGAGGCACAGGCCAAAGACCAGACATAAGAAAGCACGCGAAGTTCGCGTGCTTTGTCTTTGTTATGCCGGTATTTATTACGGAATAATGCGGGTGTATTTGCTGCCCGCAAGCGACGCCCCCGCAATCAGACCGGCCTGACCGAAGACCAGCGCAATGACCGGCGCGCGCGAGGTGGTGGTGTCGGTGCCAAGCGAGCCGCCCCGATCGGGCAGCGCATACTTGGCATCCGCGCCAATCTGCCAGCCATCCGCACGGCGGAACCCCGACAAGGCTTCGGGGGTCATGAAGAACAGCGCATGCGCATATTGCTGCGCCCCGATCTGGAACCCGAAAGACGCCGAGGTCACGGCGTAATAATCAACCGTGGCGCCATTGATCCGCAGCGCACCGCGCCCGTAAGAGCCGCCAATACCGAAGCCCGCCTCGGTCACCAGCGGCATGTAGAGAACACCGACCGCTTTGCCCATCAGCTCCTGCGTCCCCGGATAGCGGTTCAGCAAATAATCACGCGTCGCGTCGACCCGCGCATCGATCTGCGGCCCGCCATTGGACCCGATCCCGTTGCCACAGGCTGCAAGACCGCATGCGGCGCCGCCCATAGCCAGAAGGTTACGTCTGGAAATCATCTCACTGCCTCTCGCTCGATTTCACATCGGGCTTGACCGCCCGCCTAGGTGGGGCGCACCCCTTTGTTTGAAAGACTAGCCCGAAAAATCGGGCCTGTCACTTCCTGTAAGGGGCTGTCGGCCTCGGGCCAAGCCTTGATCAGGCCCCGTTGGCCAAAGCCCGCGCGGCGGCGGGGGCGAAATAGGTCAGCACCCCGTCACAACCGGCCCGTTTGAACCCCAGAAGGCTTTCCAGCATCACCTTGTCATGATCCAGCCAGCCATTGCGGATCGCGGCCATCGCCATCGCATATTCCCCCGAGACCTGATAGGCGAAGGTCGGCACGCCAAACTCGTCTTTCACGCGGCGGCAGACATCCAGATAGGGCTGGCCCGGTTTGACCATCACCATATCCGCCCCCTCCGCCAGATCGCGCGCCACCAGACGCAGCGCCTCGTCGGAATTGCCCGGATTCATCTGATAGGTCTTCTTGTCGCCCTTCAGGGCGCCCGACGCACCGACCGCATCGCGGAAAGGACTGTAATAGACACTGGCGAATTTGGCCGAGTAGCTCAAAATCGAGACATCGCGCCCGTAGCCCGCATCCTCGATCGCCTTGCGCATTGCCGCGATGCGCCCATCCATCATATCGGAAGGCCCCAGAATATCGGCACCGGCCTCGGCCTGAGCCAAAGCCATTTTCACAAGCGCCTCAACCGTTTCGTCATTCAGGATCACGCCATCCTTCACCAGACCGTCATGGCCGAGCGAATTATAGGGATCCAGCGCGATATCGGTCATAATCGCGATTTCCGGCACATGTTTCTTGATTTCGCGGATCACCCGATTGGTAATGTTTTCGGGGTTCCACGCCTCTTCGCACAGCTCCGTCTTGACCGCCGGATCGGTATAAGGGAACAGACATAGCGCCGGAATGCCAAGCTCTGCCGCTTCTTCCGCCGCACGCACCGCGCCCTCGATCGTCTTGCGGAACACACCGGGCATCGAAGGCACCTCGACATCGGCCCCCGCGACATCGGTGATGAAAATCGGCCAGATGAGGTCTTTCACGCTCAGACGGTTTTCTTGCACCAGATCGCGCAAAGCCGCCGTCCGGCGCAAACGCCGCATACGGTTATGAGGAAAAGCAGGAAAAAGCGGTGTCATTCTATGTCTCCGTTATTACAAACGGGGTGCCACGCAGCGGCCAGAAACTCAAGCCTTTTGACCGCGGGGATGCTTCCCTCTAGCCTTTGAATCGGCTAGAAAAAGAACACATCCACGCGATCAAGCCAAAAGAAGATAAAGAGTGGACTTCACCAACACCATATTCGCCCTGATCGACATGCACTCCTTTTCCAGCCTCTGGTACTGGATCATGCTGGCGGTCTGCTGGTCTTTTGCCGCCCATTTCGCGATGGGCATCCCCTATGATCTGGTCACCCAGTACCGGCGCAATGCCGAGACGGCGGACGATCTGGTTCTGGCCGCAGGGCTGAGCGCGCGCCGCCTGATCCGTTTCAGTCAGGCCAAGGCGGCGCTGACGGGGGGGTGGTTTTTCCTGACAAGCTTCCTTCTGATCACCGGGTTTGGCTATGGCGCCGAACTGGCACAGGCCGCCTTTCTTTTGGGCGTGCCTCTCAGTTTTGTAACAATCATGACCCTTTACAACGCAAAGCTCTTGTTGAGCCTGAGCGAGAACGGGCAGGCCGAGGCGATTGCCAACTTTGTACATGGTGCGAGATTTCGGGTGCAACTTCTTGGAATGTCCGTGATCTTTGTCACTGCACTCTGGGGGATGCTGAGCAATCTGCTGTCACAGACCATTCGACTTTGGTAGGCGCGGCACCTATCTAACCCTGCGGACCGCGCCCGAGACGCGCATAGACAAAGGCCCCAAGCGATGACGCATTTCGTTCTTTCCGGCGCACCCGAAGGGTATGACGCGAAACTTCTGGTCCGCGAGCTGGAGCGTGGTCAAAGCGTGATCCATATCGCCCGCGACGACAGGCGGCTTGAGGCGATGCGTCTGGCGCTGGGATTTTTTGCCCCTCAGGTGACGGTGCTCAGTTTTCCGGCATGGGACTGCCTGCCATATGACCGCGTCTCGCCAAATCCCGAAATCTCGGCAGCCCGCATGGCGACCCTGGCAGCCCTTCAATCGGGGGTGCCCGGACCCTTTGTCCTGCTGACGACGCTTTCGGCGGCAATGCAGAAAATACCTGCGCGTCAGGTACTTGCAGATAATTCTTTTGTGGCCAAGGTTGGTGGGCACCTTAAGGATGAGGCGCTGCGCGGTTTCCTGACACGCATGGGATTTTCGCCTGTGCCCACGGTGTCGGAAGCGGGCGAATTTGCCCTGCGTGGCGGTATCATAGACATCTTTTCCCCCGGAGAAAGCGGTCCCGTGCGTCTGGATCTGTGGGGCGATGTGCTTGACGGGGTGCGCCGGTTTGATCCGGCAACCCAGCGCACGACGGAAAAGCTCACTCGGATCGAACTGGCACCTGTCTCCGAGGTCATCCTCGACGAGGCCTCGATCGCCCGTTTCCGACAGAATTATCGCGTGGAATTCGGTGCGGGTGGTGCCGAAGATCCGCTCTACGAGGCCGTCTCCGCCGGTCGCAAACATGCGGGCATGGAACATTGGCTGGGGTTTTTCCATGACCGGATGGAAACGATTTTTGACTATATTCCAGAGGCCTCCATCTTGCTGGACGATCAAATTCCGGTCTTGCGCGAGGCGCGTTGGGAACAGATTTCCGACCAGTATGACACCCGTCGCGAGGCGATGACACGGCGCGACAGGGTGGATAGCGTCTACAAACCCGCCGCACCGCAACTTCTCTATCTTGATGAAACGGCGTGGGACAGCATCCTGAAGCCGCGCCGTGTGCTTGCCCTGCAAGTGCTCTCTGCACCGCCGGGACCAGGGATTCTGGATGCCGAGGCGCGGATCGGGCGCAGTTTTGCCCCCGAACGACAGATGGAAGACGTCAGTCTTTTCGGTGCGTTACGTGACCATGTTCAGACACGGCTCAAACAGGGGCCCGTAGTGATCGCCTCCTGGTCGGACGGCGCGCGCGAGCGGCTCAAGGGGCTGATGGAAGATGAAGGGCTACATATCGCGCGGCTGATTTCGGATGCGCGCCAGATCGGGCCGGGGGTCAACCTGACGGTCTGGACGCTTGATCAGGGGTTCGAAGCACCGCCCAAGGGGGATGATCCGGCGCTGACCGTGATTTCGGAACAGGACGTGCTGGGAGACCGGCTCATCCGCAAACCGAAAAAGAAGCGTAAAGCGGATAACTTCCTGACCGAAGCTCAGTCGTTGTCTCAAGGTGATCTGGTCGTGCATGTCGATCATGGGGTCGGGCGCTATAAGGGGCTGGAAACCGTTTCGGCGCTTGGGGCGCCGCTGGATTGCATCTTGCTGGAATATGCGGGCGGCGACAGGCTGTTTCTGCCGGTCGTCAATATCGAATTGCTCAGCCGTTTCGGGCATGAAGACGGACTTCTTGACAAACTGGGCGGTGGGGCATGGCAGGCCAAGAAAGCCCGCCTGAAAGAGCGTATCCGCGAGATCGCCGACAAGCTGATGCGCATTGCCGCCGAGCGTTACCTGCGCAAGGCCTCGGTTCTGGAGGTTCCGCATCACGAATGGGAGGCCTTCGCCGCGCGTTTCCCCTATAGCGAGACCGATGACCAGCTTGCGGCGATCGAGGATGTGGTGGAGGATCTGAAATCGGGCACACCGATGGACAGGCTGGTGGTCGGCGATGTCGGTTTTGGCAAGACCGAGGTTGCCATGCGCGCAGCCTTTGTCGCCGCCAGTGCAGGGGTACAGGTTGCGGTGATCGCCCCCACCACGCTGCTGGCGCGCCAGCATTACAAAACCTTTGCCGAACGTTTCCGGAATACCGCGATCAATGTCCGCCCCTTGTCGCGCTTCGTGACCGCAAAAGAGGCCGCGGCAACCCGCGCGGGCTTGGCAGATGGCAGCGTCGATATCGTGATCGGCACCCATGCGGTGCTGGCCAAAGCGGTTCGGTTTATGAACCTTGGCCTGCTTGTCATTGATGAAGAACAACATTTTGGCGTCCAGCATAAAGAGCGTCTGAAAGAGATGCGCTCGGATATCCATGTGCTGACACTCACCGCGACCCCCATTCCACGGACGCTGCAACTTTCCCTGACCGGAGTCAGGGATCTATCCGTGATCGGCACACCGCCTGTCGACCGTCTGGCCATTCGCACCTATGTCTCGGAATTCGACACGGTGACCATCCGCGAGGCGCTTTTGCGCGAACGTTTCCGTGGCGGGCAAAGCTTTTACGTCGTGCCACGCATCACCGATCTGGCTGAAATCGAGGAGTTCCTGCGCAATGAGGTGCCCGAAGTCACCTTCATCACCGCGCATGGGCAGATGGCGGCGGGCGAGTTGGATGAGCGGATGAACGCGTTTTATGATGGCAAATATGACGTGCTTCTGGCCACGACCATCGTGGAATCGGGGCTGGATATTCCGACCGCCAATACGATGGTGATCCACCGCGCCGATATGTTCGGCCTCAGCCAGCTCTACCAGATCCGCGGGCGGGTCGGGCGCTCGAAGATGCGGGCCTACTGCTATCTGACAACCAAGCCGCGGATGCCGCTGACCCCGCAGGCCACAAAGCGGCTGCGGCTTCTCGGATCGCTGGACAGCCTTGGGGCAGGGTTTAATTTAGCTAGCCAAGACTTGGACTTGCGCGGCGCAGGTAACATTTTGGGTGAAGAGCAATCGGGGCATATCAAGGAAGTCGGCTACGAGCTTTACCAGTCCATGCTGGAAGAAACGATTTCGAAGCTGAAATCGGGCGAGCTGGGGGAAGATGTAGCCGATGGCGAATGGTCGCCCACGATCAATCTGGGTGTGCCTGTCACCATTCCGGAAAACTATATCCCCGATCTGGATGTGCGGTTGGGGCTGTATCGCCGTCTGAGCCAGATCACCACCAAGGTCGAAATGGAGGGCTTTGCCGCCGAGCTGATTGACCGTTTTGGCCCGCTGCCGAAGGAAGTCAACACGCTGCTACTGGTGATCCGCATCAAGGGCATGTGCAAGCGGGCCCATATCGGCAAGCTGGATGCGGGGCCGAAAGGGGTCACACTCCAGTTCCACAATGATAAATTCCCCAATCCCGCGGGGTTGGTGGATTATCTTACCACAGAACGTGATCTGGCGAAGCTGCGCGACAACAAGCTGATCATCCGTCGCGACTGGTCCAATGACGCCGAGAAGATCAAGGGCAGCTTCGCGATTGCCCGCGATCTGGCCGCAAAAGTGCGCGAGGCCGAAAAGGGAGCGAAATAAAAAAGGCCGGGATTTCCCGGCCTTTACGCTTCATCCTTCACCCTGCGTGCGTGTCATCAGCAGCATGGCCAGCCCCGAGCAGACAAAGGTCGCGATCACCAGCGGCAGGACGGTGCCGTTGAAGGCCAGCCCGATAGGGGCCGCAATCATCACCGATCCCACGGTCGACAGCGCGGTGATCACCGAGGCCGCCATTCCCGCCAGATGCCCCACATTCTGCATCGCCAGAGCGTTGAGATTGCCAAAGGTGACCCCCGCCATTGCAAAGACCGAGGTGAAGTAAAGGAAGAACACCGCAAAGCCCCAGCCGCTTTGCGGCATGCCCGCAATCTGCAAAGCCAGCATGACCAGCGAAATCACCACCTGCGTGCGATACGCCACCGACACGATCCGGCGCATCCCCAGCCGCACGACAAGGCGCGAATTGAGGAAAGAGAAACTGCCCGCCATCAACGCCCCAAGCGCGAACCACCGCGGGAAATGATCGGTGACGCCATAGGCTTTATAAAGCTGTTCCGCCGAACTGACGGCTGCGAACATCTGAGAAAAGCCAAGGGTCATGATGACAATGTAAAGGCAGACCTGCCGGTCGCGCAGTACTTCGCTGGCACCGGCCACAAGCGCGCCCAGCCGCAGGGGACGACGGCGCTCGGGCGGGAGGGTTTCGGGCTGACGCAGGAACAGCCATGTCACGCCGATCGTCCCGAACAGACAGAAGACATAGAAGATGCCACGCCAGTCGGAAAAGGCGATGATGGCCGCCCCGATCGAAGGCGCGAGCGCCGGCACGATAATGAAGATCATCATGATGATCGAAGTCACCTGCGCCATTTCCCGCCCGCGATAGAGATCACGCACCAGTGCCATCGGCACCAGACGCGGGCTGGAGGCCCCGAACCCCTGAATGAAACGGGCGACAAGCAGCGCCTCGAGCGAATTGGCAGAGATCGCGATAATGGCACCGGTCATATAGATGACAATCCCAAGCGCGATTGTGACACGGCGCCCAATCGCATCGGAAATCGGGCCGACAAAAAAGGTTCCGGCCCCCATTCCGAAGACGAAGGAGGTCAGGATCAGCTGGGCCTTGTTCACATCCTCGGGGGTGAGGGCTGCGGCGATATCGCTCAAGGCCGGAAGCATGGCGTCAATCGAAAACGCGACTGTGGCGATCAGAGACGCCAGCATGACGGTGAACTCGCGCAGCGACAACGTCCTAGCCGTCTGCTCGAGGCTATGGTCCATATGGGTCATGTATATCTCGAAGAAGGAATGTTTGAGCCTGACTATAATAAGCAGCCTTAGCGCGTCCACCTTTTAGGACGCGCAAAAAAGCACAACCTGCAATATCAGATGTGCAGCGCCTGAAAGCCTCAGTTCAGAATGGCATCCGAAGGCGCGCCAGACAGCTCGTCGATCACTTTCAGCCACAGCTCTTTCGGCTGGGTGCCGGTGATGGCATGGGTGTTGGCCACGATGAAGGTCGGCACAGCGGTGATGCCGCGCTCGCGGGCATGGGCATCACGGCTGGCAATCGTGTCGCAATCGGCATCGCTGGCCAGAAGGCGGCCAATCATCGTGCCATCAAGCCCCGCCGCCTGCGCAATGCGCACCAGTTCGCGCGGATCGCCGATATCGCGCCCCTCATACCAATGCGCCGCCATCACGCCCTCCATCACAGCGGTCGCTTTCTCTTCCAGACCGGCCCAATAGACCAGACGCAGCGCATCCAGCGTGTTTGGCTGGCGCAGCACTTTCAGCGGGTCAAGCGGCAGGGCATCGGAGGCGGCGATCTCCAGAAGCTGCTGGTGCATCTTCACCGCTCCGTCCTGCCCGAATTTGGCCTGCAGGTAATCAGCGCGCGCCATGCCCTCGCGGGGCATGGAGGGGTTGAGCTGGAAGGGGTGCCATGCCAGTTGGAAAGGATGGCCGGGCCGCTCTGCGAGCGCGCGGCGCAGCCGTTCATAGCCGATCAGGCAGAAGGGGCAGACCGGGTCGGCAAAGATATCAAGCGCGATCATGGGCTTTCTCCAGAGGGGGCAAGACGTTCAGAACGTCTGTGTTTCAGGCTCGACCTCTGGCGTCAAGACGCAAGCTCACGCGGCACCATCTTCCTCCTCGTCATCGCCGAAGTTTTCATCCTCGTCATATTCGTCTTCGCCATCGCCGACATATTTTGCGGAATTGCGGATCGAGTGGTCATCATGGGTCGGGTCCATCACCACATCCGAGGGCAGCTCGCCCGCCAGCCATTCGCGCAACTCTTCAGCAACATCTTCGGCCTCATCGCCGGTGGCGTCGCACACAGCCTTGATGAAAGCGCGCCGGTCGCCATCGATCTCTTCGAGGTCATCCTCGGTCAAATCGGGCCAGCGATCGGTGATCGCCTCGTAAAACGCGGTCCAGTTCTGCTCGACATGGCTCCATTTCATGGCGTCCTCCTGAGTAGCAGCCCCTCGTGACGGGGCATCGTCATCCTGTGGAGAGAAAGCCCGCCCATCGCCATTTGTTCCCAACTATCTGCCACCCCCGCAGGCAAGGGGGCAAAGCACGGAAAAGACGGGCAGCCTCCGGTCCAAGAACCGGAAAACGCACAAAACAAAAGGGCCGTTGCTTGCACATCGGCCCTTTTTTCAATGCGGCATATAGCAGGGCCCGCAAGGCCCGCCACAGACGCGTTCAGTTCATCCAGCCCTGCACGGTGCGCGCGCCATCGGACACGTCATCCCCGACGCCTGCAATCGTGTTGCACGCGCTCAGCGACACCATCAGAAGACCAAGCAAAACGAGCTTTTTCATTTGTCTGCCTCATACCACCAAGTGTCGGGCATGAAGCCCGGCCAGTCACCATAGACCGGCAAGGTTTCGGGATAATGAAGGCTGGATTTATGTGCAAGCCTCGTGCTTTTGGAATACCATGCGGGGATCACATAGCGCCCCTGGGTCAGGATCCTGTCCAAGGCCCGCACTGCGGCCACGTAATCATCGTGATCAGTGGCTGCCAGCATATGGCGGATCATCGCTTCGGCGGCGGGGCTTGCCATGCCCATATAGTTCCAGCTTCCCGGCTGCGCCACACCGGCAGAGCCCCAATAGAGCATCTGCTCGTTGCCCGGGCTCAGCGAGAGGGCGCGCCAGTACCATGTCATATCGAACTGGTAGTTGCGCGCGCGCTGGACATATTGCGCATCGTCGATCGTGGTCACGCGGGCCTTGACGCCGATCCGTTCAAGCGCCTGCACATAGATATCGACCACCGATTGCGGATCATAGGGGCCGCTGCCATAGCCGCCACCCTGACGCAGCAGGATCTCGAACTGGAACGGCTGGCCCGACGCATTGCGCAGCACCCCGTCACGCGCCACAGTCCAGCCTGCGTCTTCTAGAAGTTTCAACGCCTTGCGCGTGTTCTTTCGATTCATCTCCCGACCATCCGAGACGGGCAGGGGCGTGCCCTCCAGCGTGCCCGGGGCAAGCTGGTCGGCAAAGGGGGCCAGCAGAGCCTTGACCTTGCCGCTGGCAGGGCCGGGCTGCATGCCTAGCTCAGAGTTGGAAAAGAACGATGTAACGCGGGGTTCGGCGCCATTGTTGAGAGTCTTGTTGATGAATTCGAAATTGAAAACCTCGGTCAGCGCCTCGCGAACCCGCCAGTCCTTGAACAAGGGGTTGCGGGTATTCATCACCAGACCGTCAATTCCCGAAGGACGGGCATGCGGGATCTCGTCCTTGACGATCTCGCCGGATTGGGCGGCGGCAAAATTGTAATTATTCTGCCAGCGCGCATCGCTCATCTCGCGCCATGCATCGACATCCCCAGCTTTAAAAGCTTCGAATATCACATTGCCATCCTTGAAATATTCATGGCGGATCGTGTCGAAATTCCAAAGGCCGTGATTGAAATTCACATCCTTGCCCCACCAGTCGGGATCGCGCTTGAAACTGATGAACCGCCCGTTGGAAACCTGATCCACCACATAAGGGCCAGAACCGACCGGAACCATGTCGGTGGTCGCCTCGAAATCCTTGCCCGCCCATTGCGCTTTTTCCAGAATAGGGCGCATCCCCATCAGCAAGGCCAGCTCGCGGTCGGGGGCGTTGAAGGTGATACGCACGGAGCGCGGACCGGTCTGGCGGATGTCTTTCACCTTGGCCCAGGCGTTGCGGTAGCGCGGATGCCCGTGTTCGCCAAGCGTCTTGTAGGACCAGATCACATCCTCGACGGTCACCGGCTTGCCGTCGGAAAAATGCGCTTCGGGACGGAGCGTGTATTCGACATAGCTGCGCGCCGCATCGGTATCGACGCTTTCCGCCAGAAGACCATAAAGGGTGAAGGGTTCGTCGATCGAGCGCGCCATCAGCGACTCGGTCACATATTGGCTGATTCCCGTCGCGGGCCGGCCAAGCAGAATCCACGGATTAAGAGAATCAAACGTGCCGACTTCGCCCAGTTTCAGCGCTCCGCCCTTGGGCGCGTCGGGATTTGCATAAGGCAGGTGGTCAAACCCGTCGGGCAGGGCAGGTGCACCGGTCATCGCCAGAGCATGCTGCGGTGCCGCAAAGCTTTTTGAGCCAATCAATAAAGGGCTTGCTGCAAGCATGGCACCTATAAGCATGCGTCTAAAGGCGGTTCGTTGCATCGCGATGATCCCGTTTCTGCTCGTGGTATTTGAAGGAAATCTAACGGAGCATTAGGGCTTACGCAATTTTCCCTTTGAAACTACGCGCAGTTCGGCCTATAACAAACTCACTGCTCGATAGGTTTCTTGCCTGTATGAAACCTGCCTCATGACTTAGCGCCCGCCTTGTGCGGGCGTTTTTTTTGTTTCTAATGGCAGTTCTTAGCCAGTTTCCCGCTGCAGTTGCATCCATTAACGTTTTGAACGCGCAGGTTTTTTAGGTCCAAATCAGAAAGGCACCAGCCCGGAAAGATCCGGCGGCACCTCGACGAAGCGGTTTCAGATAATAGGGCGCTTTTGCTTGATGCGATTCGTGAACGCAAGCGAAAAAACCGCACGGCTGCGTGAATAAGCGATTTTTCACGTGATTGGACCTTGCCAGATTCGGCCCTAGGATGATGATCGCAGGCATAATCCAAAGGAGGACCTCATGAGCCTAAACGGAAAAACTGCAGTTATTACCGGATCTAATTCGGGAATCGGATTGGGCGTCGCCCGCGAACTGGCCCGCGCGGGGGCGAATGTTGTTCTGAACTCTTTCACGGACCGTCCCGAAGATCATGAACTGGCGAAGAGCATTGCACAGGAATTCGGCGTCGAGGCGCGCTATATCAAAGGCGACCTTTCCAAAGGGGCCGAGGCGCGTGGTCTGATCGAGCAGGCTGGCACCTGCGATATTCTGGTCAATAATGCCGGTATCCAGCATGTGGCCCCGATCGACGAATTTCCCGTCGATAAATGGGACACCATTATTGCCATCATGCTCAGCTCGGCGTTCCACACCACGGCTGTCGCACTGCCGATGATGCGCAAGGCAGGCTGGGGACGGGTGGTCAATATCGCCTCGGCCCATGGCCTGACCGCCTCGCCCTATAAATCGGCCTATGTCTCCGCCAAACATGGCGTGGTGGGCATGACGAAGGTTGTGGCCCTGGAAACCGCGAAAGAGCCGATCACCGCCAATGCGATCTGCCCGGGCTATGTGCACACGCCCCTGGTCGAGGCGCAGATCCCCGATACGGCCAAGAAATACAACATGACCGAAGAAGAGGCGGTGGAGAAGATCATTCTGGACCGTCAGCCTTCGAAACAGTTTGCCACCGTCGAACAGATCGGCGGCACGGCGGTATTTCTTTGTTCGGACGCAGCGGAACAGATCACAGGCACCACGATTTCGGTCGATGGTGGCTGGACCGCCCTGTAAGATCGCGACCGAAGGGGGCGCAGGCCCCCTCCGATTTTACCGGCACCGTTCCGACGGGCACGATTGGTCGCCCGATTGCGGCTACACCATGATGGATTTGTAATTCAAAGCGGTTTGAAACGGCTGCGGGAGTATCACGGATGGACACCAAAAGGATCAATCTCGCGCTTCAGGGCGGCGGCGCACATGGGGCCTTCACATGGGGCGTTCTGGACCGCCTCCTTGATGAGGACTGGATCGAGATCGCCGCCATCTCCGGCACCTCTGCGGGCGCGCTGAACGGTGCCGCGCTGAAATCCGGACTGGCGCAGGCAAGCGGCACGAAAGGGCGCGAGGCCGCTCGCGAGGCGTTGAACTGGCTGTGGTCGCAGGTGGCCGAAGGCAATGATTTCCGCACGGATCGCTGGGTCTCGGCACTGTTTCCCTATCCGGACACGGTGACGCGCTGGTTCGACCTGTTCACGCCTGCCTTCTATATCGAAAACTGGCTGAGGCTGCTTTCTCCCTATGATTCCGGCCCGTTCTATATCAACCCGCTCGCTCGGGTGGTTCAGGATCTGGAATTCGAGAATGTCTGCGCCAAGGAAGGACCGGCATTTTTTGTGTCGGCCACCAATGTGCGCAATGGCAAGATCCGTATTTTTTCGGGCGATGAGGTCACGCCCGATGCGCTGCTGGCATCGGCCTGCCTGCCCAACCTGTTTCGCGCGGTCGAAATCGACGATCCCGTGACCGGACGGCGCGAAGCCTATTGGGATGGCGGTTACACCGGCAATCCGGCACTGTTTCCGCTTTTCGAGCCGCAATTCCCGCGCGACATCATGATCGTGAATATCAATCCACTGGCGCGCGAGGGCATCCCGACCACGCCACAGCAGATCGAGGAGCGGATCACGGAAATCTCGTTCAACACCTCGCTGCTGCGGGAATTGCGCGCGATCAATTTCGCCCGTCGGGTCATCGCCGAGAAGCACCTGCCCGAACGCGCGATGAAAGACGTGCTGATCCATCTGATTGCCGATGACGACACGATGCTGTCGCTCAGCCAAAGTTCCAAGGTCTCTCCCAGCTATGGCACGCTGGGGCGGCTGAAAACGGCCGGTCAGCAGGCGGCAGACCGGTTTCTGGACCAGCATGCCGACAAAATCGGTAAGGAGCCTTCGGTCAATCTGGCGGAGCTTTTCGGCTAACCCTTGCGAAAACGCGGCTCAACGCGGTTTGGGCGCGTCTTTTTCCGTAGGATAGACCAATCCGGCAGAGATGATCAGCTTGGCAGCATCTTCGATCGACATGTCGAGATAGGTGATCTGCGAACGCGGCACAAACATCAGAAATCCCGAGGTCGGGTTCGGTGTGGTCGGCATGAAGACCGAAATCAGCGGATCTTCGGGGGTATCGGCCAGCCGCGCGACCTCGCCCTTGGCGGTGGAGGAAACGAACGCCATCGCCTTGATACCGGGGCGCGGATATTCGATGATACAGGCGCGGTCGAATTTTTCTTCGCCTTGGCTGAAAACCGTTTCCGCGATCTGCTTGATACCGGAATAGACGGAGCGCACGACGGGGGTGCGGTCTACAATCGCCTCCCCCGAACGGATCAGCGCGCGCCCGAAGAACCCTTTGGCCAGCCAGCCGACAACCAGCGTGAAGATCAGGAAGATCAGCACCCCGATCCCGCGCAGATTGACCCCGATATAATGTTCGGGGCGCAGCTCGTGCGGCACCAGCGGCAGCACCCAGCCATCAACCCATCCTGCCACCGTCCAGATCAGCCATGCTGTCAGGCCGATAGGGGCAATGACCACAAGACCGGTCAGGAAAGACGCCCTGATCGCAGCGAAGCGCCGGCGGGGCTTGGGTTTCTGGTCGGTCGGGGGAAGGGTCATACCATGTCCTGCAATCACGAATCCCCCGCCTGCCGGGGGCAACCCGCCCTAGATGGGAGAGCCCTACCGCTTTAGCAACATTTGCTTAGCGCAAAGTGACGATTTCTTTCGCAATTTGCGCCGCCAGTCGCGCATTGTTCAGAACCAGCGCGATATTGGCGGCAAGCGAACGCCCCTCGGTCAACTCGAAGATGCGTTGCAACAGGAAGGGTGTGACCGCTTTGGCCTTGATATTGCGCGCGTCCGCCTCGGCCAGAGCCTGTTCGATCACCGGCAGGATGACCTCGCGCGGGATCTCTGCCTCGGGCGGCACCGGATTGGCCACAAGCTGCCCCCCCGGCAGACCCAACGCTGCCCGCATCAGCGCCGCTTTCGCAATCTCGGCAGGGTGATCCGCCCGCAGCGGCGCCGCAAGCCCTGAATCGCGCGACCAGAAGGCGGGCAGGGTATCCTGCCCATAAGCGAAGACCGGCACACCATCGGTTTCCAGCACCTCGAAGGTCTTCGGCAGATCCAGAATGGCTTTGGCACCAGCACAGACCACGGTTACGGCGGTCTGGCCCAGCTCTGCCAGATCGGCGGAGATATCGAAGCTTTCTCCGGCACCGCGATGCACGCCCCCGATCCCGCCCGTCGCAAAAACCGAGATACCCGCCCGCTGCGCACAGATCATGGTGGCCGCCACCGTGGTGGCCCCATAGGCCCCGCGCGACAAACAGACCGCCAGATCGGCCCGCGAGACCTTCATCACCCCTTCGGCCTGTGCCAGTTCCTCGAGTTGCGGATCGCTCAAACCGATATGGATACGGCCCCGCATCAGGGCAATCGTTGCGGGCACGGCCCCTTCGGCACGGATCGCGGCCTCGACACGGCGCGCTGTCTCGATATTTTGCGGATAGGGCATACCGTGGGTGATGATGGTGGATTCCAGCGCCACGACGGGCTGTCCTGCCGCGAGCGCGGCAGAGACCTCGGGGGTGAAGACAAGTAGATCGGTCATGTCGCAATATCTCCGGAAACATAACGGGCAGCAGCCAGAAGGGCGCGCGACAAAGCCTCTTCGCGCGGGCAACCAGCATATTCGGCCACCAGATGGGCAGCCATGAACGTGTCGCCCGCGCCAGTCACGCGGGAAACCAGAACCTCGGGCGGGCAGGCGGTCAGGACGCCCCCTGCCGACATATCGGCCGCATCGCGCCCGCCATCGGTCACCAAGGCGCGCCGCGCACCACGACGGGCCAGCCCCTCGGCGGCCTCGCGCGCCGAGCCGAACTGGCTCTGGCACAGAATGCTCGCCTCTTCGAGATTGACATAAAACGTGACGCGGGGATGGGCGAGCAATGGCAAAAGCCGCTCGGCCTTGCCAGGGCTGGCCGGGGCCACGCGCAAATCGGCGCGCGCGAAAAGCGGGGATCGGGCGATCTGTGCCAGAAGGTCGGTCGTCAGATTTCCGTCCAGCGCCACAGGCCCGTGCCAAGGCGCGTCGGCAGAGCCCAGACGGCCATCCGCCAGCGGCTGCAGGATCTTGTCGCCCGCGGCCTCCAGCGAATGCGCGTCGGCAAGCGCAGCCACAAGGCCCGTCGCGCATTCTATCGCCATATAGCGATCCGTCGGCAGGTCAGCCGAACGGTAGACATGGCCCGCATCGATCCCCAGCCGCCCGGCCTGCGCCAGAAGCTCCACCCCCTGACTGTCGCGCCCGACGGCGGATAGCAGGATAGGGCGCATACCGAAGCGCGTCAGGGTCATCGCGATATTCATTGCAACGCCCCCCGGCAAGCGGGTGATCCGTCCGGGCATATCCGCACCGAACCGCATCGGAGCGGGCGTCCGGCCGATAATGTCCCACAGCACCGAGCCGATACATACTATGTCACGCATCTCTGTCATAAGCCCTCCTTGCCGCGCGGCAGAACACGGCGCAAGAGAAACCTGATCAGAAGGTCAAATCAAGATCCAGCCCGCAATCGAAACTGTCATACCGGTAAAGCGCGACATTCGAGCGGTTATTGGTGTAGCTGCAGCGCAGCTTCGGAAGACTGTTGCCAATGCGGATCTGGCGGAAGCTGGCAAAGACCGAAAGCTCGGCCGTCTCGTCATGACGCACCTCGCCCAATAGCGGGAAATCGGCATCGTAGCGGCGCCAGTCATAGCGCAGCGTGGCCCCCGCCGTCACCTTGCGCCCCAGCGGACGGACGATCCCCGCCGAAAGACCCAGCGCGCGATACCGATGATAGTCCAGCCGCACATCCGAGCGCCCGAGCCGCAGCCCGTAACTTAGCTGGGACGCCCCCGCCTGATGTGAGAAACTTCCAGCAGCTTGGTAAAAACGCCCGTCATAGCCTTGTTTATCAAGATAATCCCGATATTCCGCCAGGAGTGATCCGCTGAGGCTGGCTTGCGGCAGCGACGCGGCGTCCAGCCACCAGCGCTTGCGGGCCACAACCCCATAGGCGCGATAATCCGAAGTCTTCTGATCCGCCAGCCCGTCATAGGCCCGATACCGGCCATAGGCACTTACCCCCCAGTCATCCGGTGTGAGGAGGTTTTCATAGGCCAGCGTCACCGACGGCTGGAGATAGCGCAGATCGCGCTGCGCATACCACTCGCCCGAAAGCACAGAGGACAGACGCAGCCTGTGGCCGGGCGCAGGGTGGAAGATCCAGTCGCCACTGACCGAAAACTCCGCGCCGATGCCGGTTTTTTCATCACCGCCATTCTCGATCAGAAAGGTGCCGTAATCGGTCACCAGATAGGTCTGCGAGGAACTGCGCGCGATATTGGTCGAGGGCAGCAGACCGAAAGATCCGGAAAATCGGAACGGATGCGCGCGATCGAGCTGCCGAAGCGCCGCAAGATAGGCGGGACGGTTGCGCGTTTCATGCCGCAGCACATAGCGCAGAACGGCCTCGGCCCGCTGCGGCCTGCCCATCTGCGCCAGAACCCTGTCAATCGCGCTGGCCGCAGGCCGGTAATCGGGGCGCTGCGCGGCAATCTCGCCATAGACTTTCAACGCCTTGAGCGGCTGCCCAGACATCTCCAGCTGCGCGGCCAGCGCCATCCACTGTGCAATCGTCCGCGTCTGCTCGGCGCGCAGGGGCAGGGTACAAAGCCCCACAAACAGGAAGAACCAAACAAAACGCATCAGAACAGAGCGGGCAAAAGACAGCACGTGGGATATCCGATTTCAAAACGTAAAAAGATGCGCCAATGCTGGCGCATCCTATCAGTTATCATAAGCGATAAAGTCAGTCTTCATAAGCCACAAAACCACCGCCCGTGGTTTCGGTCACGCCCTCATCGGTGGTGAACGTGCCCTCGACATCGCCAAGCGCCATCAACGCATCGTCCTGCTCATAGACATTCCCGGTCATTGTCAGGTCGAAATCGGCCCCACCATCGCCATCCGACAGATGCCCCGTCGCACTTGCGTCAATGGCAGCGGAGGTCACGGTGCCATCCACCGTCAACGCGCCGGAAACATTGCTAACTTTCACCGGATTGACTTCATCGGACGTATCGAAGAGCGCGAAATTATCCGCCGTGCCGCTGACGGTGCCATTGTCGAAATCGACATCCATGCTCAGCTTGCCGAGCGCATCAATCTCGTCCTCCTCTTCCTCGATGCTGAAGCCCATATAGCCCGACATGGACACAGCGCCCGAGGCATCGGTGGCCACGGTGGCATCGCCGTTCTCCACGGCGGCAATAGCCTCGTCATATTGCGTCATCACCGTCGCCGCCTCGGACGCGCTCAGGCGGGCACCGCCACCCGTGCCGTTGCTGCCACCGCCGCTGCTGCTGCCACCACAGGCAACCAGCGCCGTACAGGCCAAAAGTGCAAAGCCGGAAAGTTGAATACGCATGAAATTCTTCCTTTGATATGCCTGCGCAACATCGTCACGCCCTTAGGTAACGGGAAGTTGAGGTGATGTGATACCGCACCGCAACCTAGGAATTCTTATAGGTTGCGATCTGCGGTAAACGCTGCGTAAACTGGAAAATGGTGGGACAAGTCAGGTAAAATCGGCCGTGAACATTATCACGGACCGGCGATGTTGATGTTAGACAATTCGGGAGCCGAGGCACGTTTATGAGACGTCCCAAGCCACAAGACCCTTTCCTCCAGACGCCCGAACCGCTTGCGCCTGCCTTTACACCGCCCGCATATGAACGCCCCCAGCGCCGCCCCTTCGAGGGTGCCTATCTTCTGGTCGGCGGTGATGGCAGAATTTCCAGCCAGACCGAGACCGCGACAGAATTGCTGAACGCCTCGGACAGCTTTGCAGAATGCAACGGCCAGTTCTGCGCCGATGCGCCGGTCTTACGGGCGCTGGATGAGGTGATCCTGTCGCAATCGCTGGTGCCTGTGCGGCTGGATGTGAGCGACAGCAAGCTGGGGCGGATCACCTGCCATATCTTTGCGCATAAGGGGCTTAAAAATACGGCGCTGGTCTATTTCTGGGCGGCCAATATGACACCGGAGCCTGCCTTCTCGACATTGCTGAGCAAGCGGGAACTGCAGATATTCCATATGATTGCCGACGGGATGCGCCGCGACCAGATCGCGTTCGAGCTGTCGATCTCGCTGGCAACCATCGATCTGCACATGACCGGATTGCGGCGCAAACTGGGGGCCAAAACCCTGCCAGAGGCCGTGGCGCGTGGCTACGAGCTGGGTTTGCGCTGAAATCTGCGCCCTAAAGTCGTTTCTATGCCCGTTCATGGCATATTTCGCTTGTCACGCTGGAAAAACCACGGTAACAGGCGCGCACTTCACAGGCGAAGGCGGGCCTCTCGAGGGAGACATCCTCGAAGGTCCACCGGTTGGGGCCACCTAGCACGGTGGTTCTCAAAACCTTCGCCCAGGCGCAAACCGGAAAAGGAAAAGACCATGGCGCTTCCCGATTTCACCATGCGTCAGCTGCTTGAAGCTGGCGTTCACTTCGGTCACCAGACGCAACGCTGGAACCCGCAGATGCAACAATACATCTACGGCGACCGTAACGGCATCCACATCCTCGACCTGACCCAGACCGTCCCGATGCTGGACAAGGCTCTGCAAGTCGTGCGTGACACCGTTGCAAAAGGCGGCCGCGTTCTCTTCGTTGGCACCAAGCGTCAGGCTGCCAAGCCGATCGCAGAAGCTGCAGAGAAATCCGCACAATACTACATGAACCACCGCTGGCTCGGTGGTACGCTGACCAACTGGAAAACCGTTTCCCAGTCGATCTCGCGCATGAAAACCATCACCGAGAAGCTTGAAGCAGGCGCAGAAGGCCTGACCAAGAAAGAGCGCCTCGGCATGGAGCGTGACCACGAGAAGCTGACCGCGTCGCTCGGTGGTATCGCCGAAATGGGCGGCCTGCCGGACCTGCTGTTCGTCATCGACGTCAAGAAAGAAGATCTGGCCATCGCAGAAGCCAACAAACTGGGTATCCCGGTTGTGGCTGTTGTCGATACCAACTGCTCGCCCAAAGGCGTTGACTACGTGATCCCGGGCAACGACGACGCCGCACGCGCCATCTCGCTCTATTGCGATCTGGCAGCACGCGCAGCACTTGACGGTATGACCGCTCAGATGGGCGCTGCAGGCGTTGACCTTGGCGCTCTGGAAGACGCACCGGTTGAAGAAGCCGTCGAGGCAGAAGAAGCGTAATCGCTTCACCGTCATCCCAATGACACGGGAGGGGGCTATGACCCCTCCCAATTATATTTGACAGGAGATCCGAGCATGGCGATCACCGCAGCAATGGTGAAAGAACTGCGCGAAAGCACCGGCGCAGGCATGATGGACGCGAAAAAAGCGCTGACCGAAACCGATGGCGACATGGAAGCCGCGGTTGACTGGCTGCGCACCAAAGGTCTTGCAAAAGCCGCCAAGAAATCGGGCCGCGTTGCAGCAGAAGGCCTGGTGGCCGTGGCTGTGAACGGTGGCAAAGGTGTGGCTGTCGAAGTGAACTCGGAAACCGACTTTGTTGGTAAGAACGCCGAATTCCAAGCGATCGTTGCGAAAATCTCGGCAGCTGCACTGACCGTTGACAGCACCGAAGAGCTGGCAAACGCTCCCGTTGACGGCAAGCCGGTTTCGGAAGTCCTCACCGACGCAATCGCGAAAATCGGCGAGAACCTGACCCTGCGCCGCATGGTGAAAGTGGAAGGCGAGACCGTTGTCTCCTACGTCCACAATGCCGCAGCTGAAGGCATGGGCAAAATCGGTGTTCTGGTTGCGCTGAAAGGCGACAACGAAACCATCGGTAAGCAAATCGCGATGCATATCGCAGCAACCAATCCGGCGTCGCTGTCGGAAGCGGATCTGGATCCGGCAATCGTCGAGAAAGAGAAGCAGGTTCAGATCGATATCGCACGTGAATCGGGCAAGCCCGAAGCCGTGATCGAGAAGATGATCGTGGGTCGTATGCAGAAGTTCCTGCAAGAGATCACCCTCGTGAACCAAGCTTTCGTTATCAACCCCGATGTGACCGTTGGCCAAGCCGCCAAAGACGCAGGTGTTGAAATCGTTGCATTCGCCCGCGTCGAAGTCGGTGAAGGCATCGAGAAGAAAGAAGAAGATTTCGCGGCAGAAGTCGCAAAGACTGCCGCTGGCAACTGATCTCTTCGATCTGAACGATTTGAAACGAGCGTCCTGCGGGGCGCTCGTTTTTTTATGGACGCCTGACAGGCACAGCAGGATTTCAAGCTAGGAGACGCGCATAGGGCAGGCGGGTTCCCTGAGGGGCCGGATGCAAAGAACAGGCGCTAGGGGACCAAAACCAAAAAGGCCTGACATACGAAAATGCGTATGTCAGACCCGAAACCGGTACCCCGGCAAGACCTCGAAACAACGCGGATGAATGCTCGCACGCCTCAAGATCCCCATGTTCCTGGCCAAAGCCACCACTCACGGAACAGATTTAATCTAACGTAAATTCATCCCGCTTGAGAAGTAAGGAAAACCATACCTTGCTCATCGATCAAGAAAATAGAAGATACGGTGTTAAACTCTTGGATGATTTTTAAGATCTGCGCCCGCAGCGATTGCCCCGTGTTGCGGCTGGAAGATCTGGTTCATGACGGCGGCTTTCAAAACAGCCTGCGCCGTTGTCTCGACATTCAGGGATTCGCGGGCCAGCCGCAGATGTTTCTCGACCGTGGTGACGGTAAGCCCCATCAGACAGGCCACGTCCTGCGCGGTTTTGCCATCTGCGATCCATTCCAGCACTTCGCGCTGGCGGGGCGAGAGATGGCGTTTCGGGGGGATATAGGGCAGGCTGGACAGGCGCATATGCATCAGCTGGCAGGCCACAAGAAGCGTCCGCTGATGTTCGCACCAGATCTGGTCCACCTCGGTCTGCGACAGCCCCTTGCGCGCGCAAAGGCCAATGCCACCGCGCGCCCGCGTATTCGATTGCGGAAAGCCGATCGAGATACCGGCCAGAATGTCATAGCGGCGATTGAGTTCGAGCACCTTCAAAGAGGCGGCATCCAGAGTCCCCGACTGGAGCTTCTGGGCAACCAGTCCCCAGCTTTCCCAGCCCTCGTTCTCCCAGGCCCATTGGATCATCGGGGCATCGGCATAAAGGCGACCGTCCAGCAGCGCCTTTATGTAGCATTTTTCGTGATTGGACAGAACGATGGTCTCATCCAGATCCAGCAGATTCGGCTGGGTCTGAAAGCGAGTGTAACCATAAAGCAGGCGATCGAACCCGTAATCGTCCATAAACCGGCAGTGATGCGCCCAGATCTCTTCGACCGAGGTCAAACTCAGGAGAGTTTCGATATATTCCAGCATACGCAAGTCACCACTCTTTCTCGCAAGGAGTAGTCTGCAACTGCTAAAAATATCAATACCTCAACACGCGTTGACCTTTGAAGGAAATATCCGAATACACGGAATGATCAGGCCTTTTGTTCCGCATATGATGCCAAAGTTGTAATAAGCGGACGGTGGTCATAGCCCGCAGAGGCCGCCGCCGACACGATCTCGGCAATGTCCATGCGGCCCGCCTGTGCCATCGCCCACAGATGCGAGCTGCGCGTGCCAGAGCGGCAATAGGCGAAACAGGGTTTCTCGGCATCGTTCAGACAGGCTTCGAACGCCTGCACAAGTTCAAGCGTCATTTCCCCCGGATAGAACGGCAGGTAATGCGCAGTCATACCATTCTCCGCAGCCGCTTTCACAAAATGCTCATGCGCGAGTTCGGGCGGATTCTCCTCATCGGGGCGATTGATGATGAGCGAACGGAAACCCTGTTCGGCCAGCGTCGAGACATCCTCCAGAGAAATCTGCGGCGAGACGGCAAATTCAGATGAAAGCGGGCGAATATCCATAACATGCTCCTTTCCGGAAAACCGGCAGTATTCGGAGTTTATAGAGCCCATAGGGCAGGGTGGCCGCAAGAGCGATCTGTTCAAGCCTCGGGGATTTCGCGCAGAAACTTCGCGACATAGTCAGGAAACTGCGCGAAGTCATCGAAACTCGCCCAAGGTGCAAGGCTGTCGATCGTGCTTTTGCGATAACCGCGTGTGAACAGCAAGAACGGCACGCCCGCCGCATGGGCCGTCTCGGCATCCACCTCGGAATCCCCGACATAAAGGCAATGCTCGGCAGATAACGCGGCCCTGGCGACCAACAGCATCTGCGGATCGGGTTTGCGGACAGACAAGCTGTCACCCGCAATAATATAGTCAAAAAACTCTTCAATATTAAGATGCTGCAAGACAGTCTTCGCAGGCTGCATCGGTTTGTTCGTGCAAAGGCCGAGCGCCACACCCTGAAGGCGTAGCGCCTGCAGCGCCGAACGTGCGCCCTCAAAGAGCGTATTCCCCTCGCGCTGGACCTCGTATTGGGCCGAAAACGCATGGAAAAGCTGCGAGAGTTTGGATGAACTTCGAGGTATTTCAAGATGATCCGCGACACAGTTCATCAGATGCGGCACCCCATGCCCGATGAACCCGCGCACGGTCGCAACCGGAAGTTCGGGCAGGTGCTGCGCCGCAAGCGCCTGATTCAGGGCAAGCTGGATCGCCGCAGCGCTTTCAACCAGCGTTCCATCAAGATCGAATATAACGGAAAGCGGCGGAGCTGCTGCGGCGATCGCGGTCATTCTTTCACACGTGCCGCTTCGGCCGCCGTGCGGATCGCCGTGATATTGCGGCCGTAGACATCGGGATTTGTCACCGAACCACCTTTGAATACGGCAGACCCGGCCACCAGAACATCGGCACCGGCTGCCGCCATCAGCGGCGCGGTCTCGGGCGTGATCCCACCATCAATCTCGATATGGATCGGACGGTCTCCGATCATGGCACGCAGCTTGCGGACCTTGTCGATCTGGCTATGGATGAATTTCTGACCGCCAAAACCGGGATTTACGGTCATGACGCAGATCAGGTCGAGCTGGTCGAGAAGATAGTCGATCTGCTCGATACCGGTACCGGGGTTCAGCGCCAGACCGGCTTTGCAGCCTGCGCCACGGATCGCTTGCAGCGTGCGGTGGATATGCGGACCGGCTTCAAGATGCGCGGTGATGACATCAGCACCAGCCTCGGCATAGGCATCGATATACTGATCCACCGGCGAGATCATCAGATGGACATCCATGACCGTCTTGATATGCGGGCGGATCGCCTTGCACAGCGGCGGCCCGAAGGTCAGGTTCGGAACGAAATGGCCGTCCATAACATCGACATGGACCCAATCGGCGCCTTGCGCCTCAATGGCCTGAATTTCACGACCGAAATCCGCGAAATCCGCCGAAAGGATCGAGGGGGCAATTTTGATGCTGCGGTCAAAGCTCATGGCTCAGTGTCCTGCGATTTAAAGGGAATTACCGATGCTTTAGTGGGTTGCGTGGCTCAGGTCCAGCAAACAATCGGAAAACCGTCCTGAATGATATGAGATAGAGCCAAATTTTTTACATAATCCTGATTATTCGCATTTTATATAGCAAATCAAATAAGCCGCATTACTCATTGTAATATATGCATTTTTATATCTCCCGCCGACATCGTGATGCCGATGGGAGATTTCGGAACAGTCAGCCCGCATTTTCCGACAATTTACGCAACCGCGCGATAAGCGAGGATGTATCCCAACGGCCACCACCCAAGGCTTGGACATCCTTGTAAAACTGGTCCACCAAAGCTGTCAGCGGCAATGGTGCCTTGATTTCATCCGCTGTGGTCAGGCAGATACCAAGGTCTTTCCGCATCCAGTCTACGGCAAATCCGAACGCATATTCCCCCTTGGCCATTGTCTCTGACCGGTTGGACATCTGCCAGCTACCGGCCGCGCCCTGACTGATCACCTCGACGACATCCGCAATCGACAAACCTGCCTTTTCCGCAAAAAGAAGCGCCTCGGACAGGCCTTGCACCACGCCCGCAATCGCGATCTGGTTGGCCGATTTACATAATTGCCCGGCACCGCTTTCGCCCAGACGGCGGCAGATCTTGCCATAGGCCGCCAACACGGGCTCGACCACGTCATAATGGGCTTGGGTCCCACCGCACATGATGGACAGCGCGCCATTTTCCGCACCCGCCTGACCGCCTGAAATCGGCGCATCGACAAAGCCCAGACCTTTCCCGTCAGCCAAAGCCGCCAATTCGCGCGTGACCATCGCAGACACGGTCGTATGGTCCACCAGAATGGCGCCGCTCTTCATGGCGGAAAACGCGCCGTCGGCACCGGCACAGACCATGCGCAGATCATCATCATTCCCGACGCAGGTCATCACCATATCCGCGTCCCGAACCGCTTCGGCAGGCGTTTTTCCAAGCGCACCGCCGTGGTCAGCAACCCATTTTTCGGCTTTAGAAGTAGTGCGGTTATACACCGTGACGTCATGGCCTGCGGCCTTCAGATGGGCCGCCATCGGATAGCCCATTACGCCAAGCCCCAGAAATGCGATTTTTGTCATCGGCAAACTCCCTCATCCGATCGGCAAACTCGCGCAAACGCGCGTTGATCCTTTGTCATACCTGACTTACTAAGCCGCAACCCCTGCTGGTCACATCCGGCTCAACTTTTGCAGACCTACCCGGAGCGCGCATGTACAAACTCTTCCGCTGGATGGTGCGATTGACCGCAGTCGCAATCGCATTGGTGGTGCTTGGCGCAATCGGCGTGTGGTATTTTGCCTCGCGCTCCCTGCCTGATTACAATGCAACCTATCGTGTTTCGGGCATTTCCGCACCGGTCGAGATCGTGCGCTCGACAGAGGATGTCCCCCATATCTTCGGCAAGAACGATCCGGACGTCTTTTTCGGCCTCGGTCTCGCCCATGCGCAAGACCGGCTATGGCAAATGGTCATGCTGCGCCGCACCGTTCAGGGGCGGCTTTCGGAAGTCTTCGGGCAAAGCACGGTCAAAACCGACGAGCTGATGCGCAGGCTGGGCCTCTATGACGCGGCTCTGGCCTCGGTCGATGCGCAGGACCCGCAGACCAAAGCCGCCCTTGAAGCCTATTCGGCAGGCGTGAACCAATGGATCGCACAGGTCAATAAAGGGGCCAAGGGGCGTGGCGCGCCAGAGTTCTTTTTGTTCGATAATTCAATATCCTATTGGACACCTGCGGATTCTCTCGCAATCCTGAAGCTGATGGCTGTCGAACAGAACAACCAGTTCAGCCGCGAAGTGCTGCGGGCCCGTGTGTCGCTGCTGGACCCGTCTTGGGTGCGCGATCTGCTGCCCGATATGCCGGGGAGCGTGACAGATACCCTGCCCGCCTATCACGACCTCTTCCCCGATGTGCCGCGCGCCTTACAGCAGGAAAGCGCGCCCGAGCCGCTTTCGCCCTTTCCCGCCGCAGGCCTTGAGGCAGGCTCGAACGGTTGGGCGGCAGCGCCTGACCGATCTGCCGCAGGCGGGGCGCTTCTGGCCAATGACCCGCAACTCGGGCTGACCGCCCCTGCCCTTTGGTATCTGGCGCGGCTGCAACTGTCATCGGGCGGCATTATTGGCGGTACTATCCCCGGCATTCCGCTGGTGATCACGGGCCGTAACGAACATATGGCCTGGGGCGTGACCGCCGCCTATGTCGATGACATGGATCTGCATGTCGAACAGATCAATCCCAAGGACCGCGAAACCTATCGCACCCCCGATGGCTGGCAGAAATTCATCACCAAGCGCACCATTCTCAAGGTCAAGGATGCACAGCCGCTGACCCTGACCCTGCGCAGCACCGAAAACGGACCGGTCCTGCCGGGGACGCATTTCGATCTGGGCACGATCACGCCGCCCGGATCAGTGATTTCTGTCGATTGGACGGCACTCGACCCGCATGATACCACCATGAGCGCGGCGATGAAGCTGATGGAGGCCAAGGATGTCACCGCTGCAATCGAGGCCGGCCGCGACTATATCACTCCGGCGCAAAATCTGATTCTCGCGGATCAGAAAGAGGTGGCGCGTGTGCTTGTCGGAGCCATCCCGAAACGCGATCCGACCAATCAGACCGAGGGGCGCATGCCCTCGGCGGGCTGGCTGGCACAAAACCGCTGGATGGGACGCCTGCCCTATGACAGCAACCCGCGCGAGGTTAATCCTGCCGATGGTATCGTGCTGAATACGAACAATAAAACAACCGATGCCAATTTTCCGAACAATGTCACCTTTGACTGGGGAGACAGCCAGCGCATCCAGCGGCTGAGCAAGCTTCTGAGCGAACGCGAGGTGCATTCCCGCGAGAGCTTCATTTCGGCACAGTTGGATACGGTCAGCCCCGCCGCGCGCAACCTGCTGCCATTGGTGGGCGCGGATCTGTGGTATACCGGCACGCCTGCCCCCGATGGTACTCCCGAACGGCTGCGGCAACGCGCGCTTGAGCTTCTGGCGGCATGGGATGGCGAAATGTCCGAGCATCTGCCGGAGCCGCTGATCTATGCCGCATGGATGCGCGAGCTGCAAAACCGTCTGATCCGCGACGAACTGGGGCCGCTGGCCAGTAAATTTACCGCGCTAGACCCGCTCTTTATCGAACGTGTTTTCCGCAATACCCAAGGGGCGGCCCATTGGTGCAATGTCATCCAGTCCGATGCGCAGGAAAGCTGCACCGATATCGCGCGGATCTCGCTGGATGCGGCCTTGCTGTCGCTGAAAGAGAAATACGGCCCGAATGTCGAGAGCTGGCGCTGGGGCGATGCGCATGAGGCCCGCCACGACCATCCTGTTCTGAAGAACATGCCGCTGATCAGCTGGTTCGCAGATATCCGGCAATCATCTTCGGGCGGAGATTTCACCCTGATGCGCGGCAAGACCCTCGGCACGCCCGACGCCCCCTTCGCCAATGTGCAGGCGGCAGGCTATCGTGGTGTCTATGATCTGGCCGATCCCGATAGCTCTGTCTTTATCATCGCCACAGGACAATCGGGGCATCTCTTCTCGCGCCATTATGACGATCTGGCCGAACTCTGGCGTCGCGGCGAATATATTCCGATGTCCCTTGACCCGGAACTGGCGCGCGCGGCAGCGGCAGGCATTACCAAGCTGGTGCCTGCCTCTTAAGAGCATAGATGAAGACCAACCGCTAATACGCAGATGTCAAAGCGTTTCAAGAAGGCCTGAGGCAAGCGACGCAGGACTATGCCACGGAATATGAAAACCTCGGCGTAACCATTTGCTACGCCGAGGAAATTCATCACCATCGTTCACAGAACAGCGTCAAAGGGCGTTAAAACGCCCCTTCTGGGAGGCCGTCCACTCGACCTGCAAGACCCAGCCCTCTTTCGACTGCGCCTCGTCACGCACAACATTCTCGGCATGAAGCCATGCATGGCGGCGGCCATCGGCAAAGGGCAGATGCAGCTCCTCGTTCAGACGCTCTTCCCCCAGACGCTGCTCGATTTCAAGCAGGAGCGCCTCGAAGCCTTCCCCCGTCAGCGCAGAAATCGCACAGACATCATCCCGCCGCTCGGCCTGCAAGGCGGTCGCCGCATGATTTTCTTCCGACAACAGATCGAGCTTGTTCCAGACCTCGATGAAAGGAACATCATCATCCACTTTAAGTTTGTCGAGAATGTCTTCGACATCAGCCGCTTGCGCGTCACTTTGCGGATGGGAAATGTCACGCACATGCAAGATCAGATCGGCTTCAAGCACCTCTTCCAGCGTCGCACGGAAAGCGGCAACCAACTGGTGCGGCAATTCCGAGATGAAGCCCACCGTATCCGACAGGATCACCTTGCGCCCTGAAGCCAGCGTCACCCCCCGCATCGTCGGGTCAAGCGTGGCAAAAAGCATATCCTTGGCCAGCACATCCGCGCCGGTCACCTTGTTGAACAGCGTGGATTTTCCGGCATTGGTATAGCCGACAAGCGCGACAATCGGAAACGGCACCTTGCGCCGCGACGCCCGATGCAACTCGCGGGTTTTGACCACCTTCGCCAGCTGGCGACGGATACGGACCATCTGTTCGTCAATCGCCCGGCGGTCCGCTTCGATCTGCGTTTCGCCGGGGCCCCCGACAAAGCCAAGTCCGCCGCGTTGGCGTTCAAGATGTGTCCAGGCCCGCACAAGCCGCGTGCGTTGATAGCTGAGCGCGGCAAGTTCAACCTGCAGCACCCCTTCACGGGTTCGCGCCCGATCAGCGAAAATCTCGAGAATTAAACCGGTTCGGTCAAGAAGTTTAACCTTCCATTCCTTTTCCAGATTGCGCTGCTGCACAGGCGTCACCGGCCCGTCTACCAGCACCAGTTCAATCTCCAGCTCCTGAAGCCTGGCGCCCAACTCCTCCATCTTGCCGGTCCCGAACAGATGTCCGGCATGCGGCTTGGGCAGGCGCACAATCTCCGAGCCCACAACCTCGAGGTCGGGCAAAGCCGCAGCCAGCGCCACGGCTTCTGCCAGACCGTGTTCGGGCAGTCGCATCCCGTCCCCGATCTTAAGGTCGGGATGCAGCACATAGGCCCGCGTGGGAGCCTTATCGTGGGAAACGCTCTCGCTCAAAGGAAACTCAGTCGTCGCCTTCATAAAGCGAAATCGGCTGGCCCGGCATGATCGTCGAAATCGCGTGCTTGTAGACAAGCTGGGACTGGCCGTCGCGGCGCAAGAGGACGCAGAAGTTATCGAACCAAGTAATAACCCCCTGCAGTTTCACACCATTGATCAAAAAGATCGTCACCGGAATTTTCGTTTTCCGTACGTGGTTCAGAAACGCGTCCTGCAGGTTCTGTTTATCGGCAGCCATTATATTTTGCCTTTTCTCTTAGCATTTCGGGGACGTTGGCTCGTCCCACTCTGGCTTGAGTATGCGCAAGTCAACGGGAGTTACCACCCCCAAAAAGCGCTGGCCCCACATGACGCGACAAATCGTGCCATTAAAGCACTCATTTTCGCCACAGTTCGGGATTGAAGAGCGCAATGATCGCCAAAGTTTCCAGCCGCCCCAGCACCATAGCAGCCGCCAGAATGGCCTTGGCGGCGGCGCTCAGATCCCCCCAAGCCAGCGGAAAATCTCCTGCCACAGCGGTCAGCGGGCCGGTATTGGACAGGGCCGCAACCGTGAAGATCATGGCGGGTTCGAAATCGAGGCCTGTATAGGAAATCGCGATCATGACCACCGAAATCGAGAGCGCGAAGAGCATGAAGAAAATCCATGCCACGAATGCCCCCTGACGGCGCAGACGGCGCGCCGCAGAGCCTCCGCCGCCGACCGAGCTGGGATAGACAAGCAGATCCAGTTCGCGCTCGCCATGCCGGATCAGCGCATAGACCCGCAGCAGGCGCACACCGCCGGCGGTGGTGGCGATGCCGCCGCCAATGATCGCCAGTCCCGACAGGATCAGACCCGGCGTCCCCAGCCCCGCCCATGCCCGCGCATCCTCCCAGCCGCTTGATTCGAAGCCGGTGGTGGTCAGAAAGGACAATGTCGTGAACAGCCCGCCCCAAAGCGTGCGCAAGATCACCCCCGGACCGGGATGGGAATCCGTATCCAGCGCCGCAAGCCAGTGGCGGAAAAAGAGCAAGATCACCGTCAGCAATACGATCATCGCCGCCAGCCGCAATTCAGGATCGTCGCGCAACCGCTTGGTCGCGCGCATTTCTCCGTCACCGGGCCAGAACCGGCGCGACAGGGCGGGCAGGAAGAAAACGAAGATGATGACCTCGGTCAGCACGGAGCTTTGCCCCGAGGCCAGGCTGCTGGTCGGCAAGATCCCCGAGGTTGCCAAGGTGGACATTGCCGCACAAAGCGCCACCAGATTATCTTCGCCCGAAATCCGCAAAAGCACCCAGAGAATGCCGGTCAGCCCCGTATAAACCGGAAGCAATTCAAGCGCATATCCGATCATCTTGTCACGGGTAACAACCCCGCGCTGGGTGCCGCGCAGATTGACATCCTTCACCTCGCCGCCCGGCCCGCCAGCAAAGAAGATCTCGAAGCCGCCGACCCGCAGCGGAGCCAATACGGCAATCGTCATCACCAGCATGAAATAGCCGCCGCTCCAGCCCACAAGCGCGCGCCACAGATGTAGCGACGGCGGCAGGCGCGCGGGCGCATATAGCGTGCCGCCCGTCGTCGTCAGCGCCGAGACCATCTCCCACCACGCATTGAACAGCGAGGTGTCGCGCATGACCTCGTGGAAAGGGATCGCCAGAACCAGCGGCAGCAGCGTGAAGGCCCCGACCATCGTCAAGAGCGAGGACCGCTCGCGCGGGCCGCGCCGGTTTGCCCCCGTGGCCAGCGCCAGCAGCACGAAAACAAAAAGCAACAGCGAGCCGGTATAGAAAAACGGTCGTGCCACCGCGTGCTGATGCAGGGTCAGCGCGTGTATCGCGGGCAGATACATCAGCAGACCCGACACCGCGACCAGAATCACGAAGAGCGGCAGATTGCGTAGATTGGCTCCCATCGGACGCGCTTCAGAAATAGTCGATGGAGACCTGCAGCAGGCGCTCCACCTCGGCCACGTCATCGGCCAGCGCGAAAAGAACGACGACATCGCCTTCCTCGATGCGGGTATCGGCACGCGGGCGCACCACGATCTTGTCGCCTTTTTTCAACCCGCCAAGCAGGACGCCCTCGGGAAAATCTATGTCGCGCAACAACTTGCCAGACAAAGGTGAGGTTCCAAGCACCTGCGCCTCGATCACCTCGGCCTCGGCATCGCCGATCGAATAGATCTGGCGCACCCGCCCGTGCCGGATATGGCGCAGGATCGAGGACACGGTCGTAGCGCGCGGATTGATCTGGGCATCGATCCCCAGCGGCTCCATCATCGGGATCAGCGTCGGGTCGTTGACCAGCGTGATCGCCATCTTGCAGCCCGCCTGTTTCGCGCGCACCGCAACCAGAAGATTGGTCTTGTCATCATCGGTCACCGCCAAAAGCGCATCGGTGGCCGAGACATTGGCCTCCTCCAGCAGCTCCTGCGACATCCCGTCGCCATGCAGCACAATGGTGCGCTCAAGCGAATCCGCAGCCCGTTCGGCTTTCTCGCGCGACATCTCGATGATCTTGGCGCGCGTCCTGTCGCTGCGGGCTTCCAGTTTCTTGGCCACAGCCAGCCCGACATTCCCGCCCCCGACAATCAGGATCCGTTCCTGCTTATGGGTGTTTTTGCCGAAAATTTCCAGCGTGCGCGATACATCATCGCGATGGGTGCAGAGATAGATCTGGTCGCCGGCAAAAAGCTGGTCATTGGGCTCGGGCGCAAACAGCCGCCCCTCGCGGCGCACGCCCACCACAATCGCCCGCAGGGTCGAAAACAGATCCGTCAACTGCCGCAAAGGCGTGGACAGCACCGGACAATCGGGCTGAAGCGATATGCCCATCAGCCGCAACTGGTCTTCCATAAAACTTTCGGTATCGAATGTCGCAGGAGCCAGCAGCCGCCGCATCGCCGCCTCGGCCACCTCACGCTCGGGGCTGATGATCACATCAATGGGCAACTGGTCGCGGCGGTAGATGTCGCGATATTCCTCGTTGAGATAGCTCTGCGAGCGCAACCGCGCAATCTTGCGGGTCACGCCGAAGACAGATTGCGCAACCTGACAGGTCACCATATTGACCTCGTCGGAATGGGTCGCGGCGATGATCAGGTCGCAATCGCGCGCGCCCGCGGCCTCTAGCACATCGGGATGCGAGGCAAAGCCCACCGTCCCCTGCACATCCAGCATATCCGAGGCACGGCGCACCAGCTCGGGGTTGCTATCGACCACTGTCACATCATTGCGCTCGCCCGAAAGATGGCGTGCAATCTGCCAGCCAACCTGTCCGGCCCCACAAATGATCACCTTCATGCGACCCTCCGCAACTCACTGGCTCCGGTTCTATGCGGCAGCGCGGCAGGGGTCAATCACCCGCGCCCGTGCCTTAATCCGCATCCTCTTCAATCCGCGCCATACGACCGCCCGTTTTCGCCCCGGTCACAACACCAAGAGACTTCAGTTTGCGATGCAGGGCCGAACGCTCCATGCCGACGAAATTCGCTGTGCGGGAGATATTGCCGCCAAAACGGTTGATCTGGGTCAGCAGATATTCCCGCTCGAACAATTCGCGCGCCTCGCGCAGCGGCAAAGTCGCCAACTGCCCCGACAGCACAATGCGGCTGGATTCGGATTCTGCCGGCTGGTCCCCCTCAAGCTCGCGCGCCTCGATCTCGCCCGTGCCATCCCCGAGGATCAGAAGACGTTCGATCACATTGCGCAACTGGCGGATATTGCCCGGCCATTCCATCGTCTGCATCATCGCCAAGGCGTCGGCGGACAGCTTGCGGAGCGGCAGACCCTGGGTCTCGTTGAACTGCGCAAGGAAATACTCGGCCAGCAGCGCCAGATCCTCGCGCCGCTCCGCAAGGCCCGGCACGGCAATCGGCACCACATTCAACCGGTCATACAATTCCTGCCGGAACCGGCCCGCCGCGATCTCGGCGGTCAGGTCGCGCGTGGTCGAGCTGATGACGCGCAGATCCACCCGCACCTTATCCGCACCGCCCACACGCAGGAATTGCTGTTCCGTCAGGACACGCAGGATCTTAGATTGCGTGCCCAGCGGCATCTCGGCGACTTCGTCAAAGTAAACAACGCCGCCATGTGCCTGTTCCAGAAGGCCTTTCTCGATGCCGCGCTCCGGCGTTTCGCGCCCGAACAGGACCTCTTCCATACGGTCGGGTTCGATCGAGGCGGAATTGACGGTGATAAAAGGCGCAGTGGCGCGGGTCGAAAGCTGGTGGATATACCGCGCAGCAGTCTCCTTGCCCGAACCTGGCTCGCCGGTCAGCATGACACGACCGTTGGATTTCGTAACCTTATCAAGCTGATCGCGGAGCTTTTTAAACGCCGCACTCTCGCCCAGCATCTCGCCCGTCTGCATATCACGGCGCTTCAGCGTAGAATTTTCGCGCCGCAAACGCGATGTTTCCATAGCACGTGAAATAACCACAAGTAACTGGTCGATATTAAACGGTTTTTCGATGAAGTCATAGGCACCCTGCTTGATCGCGGCCACCGCGATTTCGACATTGCCATGCCCCGAAATGATGATGATCGGAATATCGGGATTGTCACGCTTTGTCGTCTTCAGGATGTCGATCCCGTCCATCCGGCTATCCTTGAGCCAGATATCAAGGATCATCAGCGCCGGTGGCTCTGCATTGACCGCATCCATACATTCATCGGAATTCGACGCCATGCGGGTCGAATAACCTTCGTCTTGCAGGATCTCGGAAATCAGTTCCCGAATATCCTTCTCATCGTCGACAATCAGAATATCGCTCATGTCAGCTCACTATCCTTGATGGCGCGCACTGCCGCATGGGCACGAGGCAGGCGGATTTCGGCAAGGGCACCGCAATGGGCACCGGGGTGAAATGGCGGCGCATCCCGAAGCATCAAAGTGCCGCCATGCTCTTCAATGATTTTCTTTACAATAGAAAGCCCTAGACCTGTTCCTTTAGAGCGGGTCGTCACATAGGGCTCAAACAGACGCGACCGGTCTTCGGGCAGACCTATCCCGTTATCCATAATGCGCAGCGTCACGAATTCGGGCTGCACCTGCATCACAACGCGCACTTCCGGCGCATACCCCTCTTCAGCACCTTTTTCATAAAGCGATTCAACCGCTTCACCGGCATTCTTGATAAGGTTTGTTACCGCCTGCCCGATCATGGTCTGATCAAGCTCGACCAGAAGCGGGCCCTCCGGCAGATCGGCATTCAAGACGGCGCCATGCAGCGCACCTTCCTGAATGGTAATGGCATCCCGCAGCAACTGCACCAGATCCACCTCGCGCCGGTCCGGCTCGGGCATACGCGCGAATTTAGAGAACTCGTCAACAATACGCCGCAAGTCATTGGTCTGGCGAATGATAACGCCCGTCAGCTGCTCAAGGGCCGGCTCCTCATCGCCCACATGTTTGCGGAATTTGCGCTTGATCCTTTCAGCAGAAAGCTGGATCGGGGTCAGCGGGTTCTTGATTTCATGCGCGATACGGCGGGCCACATCCCCCCAAGCCGCCATCCGTTGTGCAGACACAAGCTCTGTCACATCCTCGAAGGCGATCACATAGCCTTCGCGCAACCCGTCCTCGCGCAGACGCAGCGCCACACGCACAAGAAGGCTTTCCAGCTTGCCATAGCGCGAAACCCGAACCTCTTCTTGAAGCACGTCCTGAACAGCACCGTGCAAACGACTGAAAATATCCAGAAATTCCGGAACGGCATCAGCGATCATCCGTTGGTGATCCTTGATATTATCCAGATCGAGGAGCTTGGCAGCAGAGCGGTTGATGAAATCGATGCGCCCTTCGGCATCCAGTCCGATCACACCCGATGTCACCGACCCCAGAACCGAGTCAAACAGGCGGCGCTGTTCTTCGGTGATCGAATGGCTGGCCATCAGAGCCACTCGCTGGTCCTTAAGCTGGCCGGTCATCCGGTTGAAGCTCCGCCCGAGCATGGCAATCTCGTCATCGCCCTCAGCCTCGAGCACCCGCGCATCCAGATCCCCCGCACCGACCTTTTCAGCGGCCACCGCCATACGCCCGATCGGCAACGAGAGCCTCTCGGCAAACCACAACCCAAGCCAGACAGCGGCGAGAATGAGAATGAGCGCGAAGCCCATATAAACAAGCCCGAATTCAAACAGAACCCGTCCGCGCGTGGCTTCCAGTTGCTGATACAGCGTCACCGTGGTGCGCGTGTCGTCCAACAGCGACAAAATCGAGCCATCCACTTTGCGTGACACGTAAAGGTATCTGTCAGCAAAGGCGTCTAACTGCTTGAGCGCGCGAAATTCGTTGTCATCCCAATCCTCGATCAGGACAGTTTTACCCGATTGCGCCTGAACAATTTTCTCTGGCGCTGGCTTCTCGAAATCGAACAGATAGCTGCGATCGCCACGCGCGACAATCTCGCCGGTTCCGTCAATGACATAGGCTTCTTTCAAACCGCGTTGAATGCCGCTTTGCCCCGCCACCAGCAGTTCGCGCAGCTCCCCGTTCGACATGAAGGTCGCGGCCTGTCGGCGCAGATTCAGAAACCCTGCAAGCGCATTGGCATCTTCCAGAAGGTCACGACGATGTTCATCCTGATAGGCTTCGGCAGCTTGCAAAGACGTGCCAACCACCTGCCGGACCCGATCCGAAAACCAGCCTTCCATGCCGATATTGACCGTCAAACCGGCAAATAGCGCTACCAGAACTGTCGGGACAAGCGCGACAAAGGCAAAGATCCCCGTCAGGCGCAATGTCAGTCGGGACCCGACAGAGCGCTTTCGTCGCGCGGCAAGCATCTGTGCAAGTCGCGTGGTAATAAGCCCTGCCAAGCCCATGAAATAAATGAAATCGGCAAGCAGAATAAGACGCAGGGAACCGCTATCGCTCCCCTGTGCCAGCGGCCCCAGAACCACGAATGTGGCAATCGCCAGAATCGGCCCGAGGATAACAAGACTTAGGGTCATCATGTTCTGGACCCGACGCTGCCTACGCAAACGCACGAGCCGATCCCACCACGCCCCTCGATGTCGATTGACCGATTTCACTGCCGCCCCCGAATACCGGAAAAAGCCGGATGTCCTTCTTTTGGGCGCATCTCTTGCTTCTGTTGCCAGATTACATCAGCGCGGCAGGAGTGTCACGCTAAATAAGTCACAGAAACGAAAATTTAAATATGGCTTTGCAATGAAAAACCGCCCGGAGAAACCTCCGGGCGGTAGGATTTCAGGTCAGTTTCCGGCGGCGTGTCACCTGAATATCGAGATCGGTGATTTTCTTCCGCAAGGTATTTCGGTTGATGCCCAGAAGGTCGGCGCAGCGGGCCTGATTGCCACCGGTGGCATCCAAAGCGATTTCAATCAACGGCGCTTCCATCTCTTTCAGGATCCGGTCATAGAGCCCCGGAGCTGGCAGGTTGCCCCCGTGAAGATCGAAATACCGGCGCAGGTGACGGGCAATCGACGCCGAGAGTTTTTCGCCTTCCCCGCCTGGTCGAAGCGGTTCGACAGCCGGTTGATTGCCCAGAACGGCCTCAACCTCAAGCCGCGAGATCTCTTCCTCCGAAGAGGTTACAACCAGCCGCCGGATGGTGTTTTCCAACTGGCGCACATTGCCCGGCCAGGCGTAAGCCCGCACCAAGGACATCGCATCCGCCGAGAAATGCCGCAGCCCCAAGCCCTCATTCTCCGAGCGGCCAAGGAAATGTTCGGCCAGCAGCGGGATATCCTCCACCCTTTCACGCAGCGGCGGAACCGCCAAGGTCACCCCCCCGAGGCGGTAATAGAGGTCTTGACGGAACTTGTCCGCCTCCATCAGCGCCGCCAGATCGACCTGCGTTGTTGCCATGATCCGCGGCGCGGGGTCCGGCAGCGCATCCAGCAGGCGCACGATTTTCGCCTGCGTCTCGTCGTCATAATCGCCCACCTCGTCAAACACGAGACTGCCGCCCTTGGCCCGCGTGATCAGCGAGGCCGCCCCTTCGCTGCCTTGCAGATCCGAGGCCTGCGCGACCACGAAGGGCAATGTCCGACGATCAGAAAAATCGTGGATTGCCCGTGCGATAAGCGACTTTCCTGTACCGGATTCCCCCAAGATCAGCACCGGCAGATCGGCATTCATCACCCGCGCGACAAGGCGATAGAGCGCCTGCATCGACTGGGTGCGCCCGACCAGCGGCAGGTCGCTTTTCTGCTCGCGCGGCTCGATCTCGACGGGCTTCGGCGGCGAGACCTGATGCTTGCGTTTCTGCTCGAGCGCCTTCTGCGCGCGCTTCATCAGATCGGGCAGATCGAACGGCTTGGGCAGATAGTCATAGGCATCGGCCTCGGCAGCCTGCACCGCCGTCATGATGGTGTTCTGCGCCGAAATCACGATGACCGGCAGGCCGGGGCGCAGTTCGGCAATTTTCGGAAGCTGCTGCAACCCGTTTCCGTCGGGCATCATCACATCCGAGATCACCAGATCGCCTTTGCCCTCCTCGACCCAGCGCATCAGCGTGGTCAGGGAGGCGGTCGCATGCACGCGGCACCCTGCCCGCGTCAAAGCTTGGGTCAAAACGGTTCGGATGGTGCGATCGTCATCAGCAACAAGGACTGTACCGTCCATGGGCGTTACTCCTCTTCTCGGGCGACTGGCAGGGAAATACGGAATACGGTCCGACCGGGAACGGAATCGAGATTGATCCATCCATCATGGTCGGAAATGATCTTGGAGACGAGCGCGAGACCAAGCCCCGTGCCGTTCTCGCGTCCGGAGACGAAGGGTTCGAACACATTCGCCGCGATATCTGCAGGGATGCCGGGGCCGTCATCGATGATCTCGATCTGCAGCGGCAGCGCCTTCCCGCGCCCATCCGCCGTGCGGATACGCAGCTTGTGTTCGTAGAAGGTGTGAATCGTGATTGTGCCTTCTGTTTTAGCGGCTTGGCTTGCGTTCTTCAGAAGGTTCAGGAAGACCTGCGTCAGCTGATCGGCATCGCCCAGCGTCAGCGGCAGCGACGGGTCGTAATCATCGCGGATGACCATATGCCCGCCAAAGCCGACCTCTGCCGATTTGCGCGCACGGTCCAGCACGTCATGGATGTTGACAGGCTTCTTCTCCGGCGGACGGACATTGCCGAACTGCTCGACCTGCTCAAGCAGCTTGACCACCCGCCGCGTCTCGTCAACGATCAGATCCGTCAGTTCCAGATCCTCGCCCGTCAGCCCCATCGACAAAAGCTGCGCCGCCCCTGCAATCCCCGCCAGCGGGTTCTTGATCTCGTGGGCCAGCATTTCGGCCATGCCAATCGCCGAACGCGCCGCGGTCTTTGCCATATTGGCGCGGCCAAGGCGGTCCGACAGCTCGCGCGGGGTGATGAGAAACAGGATCTGGTCGGGATCGGAGCCCAGCGTGGCAGTTTGCAGATTGCATTGCACCGGCGCCTTCTCGCCCGTGGTCACCTCGACATCATTCACGAAAACCGTGGTCTGGCCGGAGCGGGTCCGTGCAAAGATCTCTTCGAGCGGGGCATTGATGGCCAGCCGCTCGGAGACGGATTTGCCCTGCATTGCACGGGCCGACAGATTGAGGAACTGCTCGGCTGCGGGATTGACCTCGCTTACGCAATCATAGCGGTCAATCAACAGGGCCGGAATAGGCAGGGAGTTCCAGATTACACCAGGAGCAGGCAGGGTCACGCGGCCATCCTTTCACCGAATGCGGCCCGGATCAGAGCGCGCGTGGCCTCTGGCGTCTGGGCACGAACCATCTCGTCACGCAGGGGCGCACCCGCCGCCTCGGCATACCAGCCAAGATGCTTGCGCGCGAGCCGAAGCCCCAGCTCTGCGCCGTAAAAGCGCAAAATCTCTTCGTAATGTCCAAGGATCAGCTCGGCCAGATCCACCCCTTGCGGGATCTCCGGCGCGGGCGTGCCGTAGATCTCATGGGCAATCTGGGCCAGAAGCCACGGGCGGCCCTGAATGCCGCGCCCGACCATCACCCCCGCCGCGCCGCTCTGGCGCAGGGCCTCGCGCGCGCTTGCAGCATCGGTGATGTCGCCATTGGCCACTACCGGAATGCGCACCGCCTCGACCACCTCGCGAATGGCAGCCCAATCGGCCTCGCCCTTATAGAACTGCATCCGCGTGCGCCCGTGCACGACAATCATCTGCACGCCCGCATTTTCGGCCCGACGCGCGATCTCGGCGGCATTCCGGCTTTCGTCACACCAGCCAAGGCGCATCTTGAGCGTCACCGGCACCTCGACCGCCGCCACCACAGCCTCGATCAAGGTCAGCGCATGGTCGGGATTGCGCATCAGCGCCGAGCCGGAGGCCCCGCCTGTGACTTTCTTCGCGGGGCAGCCCATATTGATGTCGATGACACGTGCGCCCATCCCCGCCACCAGTTTGGCCGCCTCGCCCATCGGCTGCGCCTCGCGCCCCGCAAGCTGCACCGAAGACGGCATGTCCAACGACATATCGGTACGGGCCTTCGCCCGCACGGAAGGCTTTGCCGTCAGCATCTCGCCGGAGGCCACCATTTCGGACACCACAAGCCCCGCGCCGAACCCGCCGACAAGGCTGCGGAACGGCCTGTCGGTAATACCGGCCATCGGTGCCAACAGCACCGGCGGATCGATCAAGACATTATCAAGCTGGATGGACACGGAACTTCCCGAAGTAACTCTGGTTTTCTGCTACCGCCTTGAACCGCGATTCACAAATCCCCTCGGGCGATTCTATGGGCAGAAAGGCAGGAAAAATATGCATCCGCACATTATTTAGGCATCATAACGCGGAAATTGGTCGCATTTCAATAAAAGCCTGTTCTGATTGCACAGAACTTGCGCTTCGCCTAAGTCCTTGGCACAGATTTCGACAGGCAAGAGGTTCGGATGTCGATTGCATTGATCATCGTTGCCGCAGGGCGTGGCACCCGCGCCGGAGGGACGCAGCCCAAACAATGGCAGATGCTGGCCGGAAAACCGGTGCTGGCCCATACGATCGACAGTTGCCAGACGGCTCTGCGCAACGCGGGCAGGGATGCACGGCTGCTTCTGGTGCTGCATCCCGATGATATGGCGCGCGGACTGGAACTGACCGGCGGCACCGTCACGCTCATTGCGGGGGGCGAAAGCCGTGATGCCTCGGTTCGAAACGCCTTGGAAGCCTTGGAGCACCAGAATATCGACAAGGTGCTGATCCATGACGGCGCGCGCCCCTTCCTGCCCGAAACCGTTCTGACAGGCGTGCTGGACGCGCTCGAGACCCTGCCCGCCGCCGCACCGGCCCTGCCCGTTTCGGATGCGCTGTGGCTGGGAGACAGGGCCCGCGTGGCGGGCACCCGCGACCGTAGCGGCCTCTATCGCGCGCAAACCCCGCAGGGTTTCCACTACGATGCCATTCTGGCAGCCCATCGGTCCCATCAGGGCCCTGCCCCCGATGATGTCGAAATTGCGCGTAGCGCAGGGATGGACGTTGCGATCACTCTTGGGCATGAAGACAATCTCAAGATCACCTATCCCGCAGATTTCGCCCGCGCCGAGGCGATCCTGCGGGCAAGAAAGGACGCCAGAATGGATGTAAGACTGGGCAACGGATATGACGTGCATGCGTTCACCGAGGGCGATCACGTCATTCTATGCGGAGTGGAGATTCCGCACTCCAAAGCGCTTTTAGGCCATTCGGATGCCGATGTCGGCATGCATGCGCTGACCGACGCGATCTATGGCGCATTGGCGCAGGGCGATATCGGCCGCCATTTCCCGCCATCGGACCCGCAATGGAAAGGCGCGGCCAGCTGGATTTTCCTTGATCATGCCGCCAAGCTCGCGGGCGAGATGGGCTACCGGATCGGCAATGCCGATGTCACACTCATCTGCGAGCGCCCCAAGATCGGCCCCCACGCGCCCGCGATGATGGCCGAACTGGCCCGCATCATGGGCTGCGAGGCAAGCCGTGTCTCGGTCAAGGCCACCACTTCGGAGAAGCTGGGCTTTACGGGCCGCGAAGAAGGCATCGCCGCCATCGCCACCGTCACCCTGATTGCCGACTGACCCGACCGCCCTATCTGCGCCTTGAGGAGACGCCCATGCTGAATTTCATCAATACCTTCTTCTGGTCGGGCAAGCTGAAACCGGCCTCCGGCACCTGGGGGTCGCTGGCGGCGCTGGCCGTGGGATGGTCGATCGAGCACTGGCTGGGCTTCTGGCCGCTGGTTCTGGCCTTCGTCGTTGCAACCGTTGTGGGCTTCATCACGGTGCCTGCCGAACTGAAAGACCGCCCCGGCGATGACCCCTCCGAGATCGTGATCGACGAGGTCGCGGGGCTCTGGCTCGCCATGCTGTTTCCTGCTGTGGGCTTTTACATGCGCGATATGTCGATGGTCTGGCCCGGCCCCGTTGCGGCCTTCCTGCTGTTCCGTCTGTTCGACATCTGGAAACCCTCGATTGTCGGCTGGGCCGACCGCCTGCACACCCCGCAAGGCGTGATGCTGGACGACCTCTTCGCGGGGATCTTCGCGGGCATCGGCACCATCGTGCTGGCCGCACTCTACCATATCCCGCTGATCCTGATGTCCTGATCCGGAGCCCCGTCATGTCCGACCTCGCCCCCCGTGTCATTGCCGAAGCCAAAGCCCGCGCGATCATGATTGCCACCGCGGAAAGCTGCACGGCGGGGCTGATTGCAGCCGCCCTCACCGATCTGGCGGGGTCCTCCGCCGTCTTCGAACGTGGTTTCGTCACCTATTCCAACGCCGCCAAAACCGAAATGCTGGGCGTGCCTGCCGAGACGATCGCCCGCTACGGCGCGGTCTCGGAAGAGGTCGCCCGCGCAATGGCCACCGGCGCCCTGCGCAACAGCCGTGCCATGCTTGCCGTTTCGGTCACCGGCATCGCAGGCCCCGGCGGATCGGAGCATAAACCCGAAGGGCGCGTCTGTTTCGGACTGGCCTGTGACTGGGCGGCCCCCGTCACGAGCACCTGCGAATTCGGCGCCATCGGGCGCGAACTGGTGCGCCTGCATACCCGCGAACATGCTCTGGATTTAATCCTGTCGGCGCTAAAATAAGCGCCGGAAAAATTCTCATAACGGCCAGTATTTAATCATACACCCCAAAATATACGCCATTTTTGCAGCGTTTCATAAAATGCGCAGATATTAACCCGATCAAGGTCCGATTTGCCTCTTTCAAGGCCCCCAAGAAGAGATATGCCGCCTGCGCGCTATCTTTTTACGGAGGACGTCGGATGAGCGGAGCAGATACCGCATGGGTTATGGTTGCCACGGCCCTTGTTCTATTCATGACCTTGCCGGGGCTGGCCCTGTTCTATGGCGGGCTGGTGCGGGCGCGCAACGTCCTGTCGGTCTTCATGCAATGTTTTGCCGTCGCCGCCCTGATGAGCGTTTTGTGGCTTGTCTTCGGCTACTCGCTCGCCTTTGGTCATGCGAACGGCTTCTGGGGCGGCTTCGGGAAAATCGCGCTGATCGGGCTTACACCCGAAACGCTTTGGGGCACGATTCCCGAAATCGCCTTCTTCGCGTTCCAGATGACCTTCGCCATCATCACGCCCGCCCTCATTATCGGGGCCTTCGTCGAGCGGATCAATTTCTCCTTCGTACTGGCCTTCTGTGCCCTGTGGATGCTGGCGGTCTATGCGCCCGTCACCCACTGGATCTGGGGTGGCGGCATGATGGCCGATGGCGGGATTTTCGGCGCGACCGGCACCAAAGATTTCGCCGGCGGAATCGTGGTGCATGAGACCGCAGCTCTTGCCGCGCTGCTTCTGGCAGTCATGGTCGGGCCGCGCGCCAAACGCCACACGCCGCCGCATAGCCCCGTGCTGGTGGCCATCGGAGCGGGAATGCTCTGGGTCGGCTGGTTCGGCTTCAACGGCGGATCGCAACTGGCCGCCGATGGCGGGGCGGCAATGGCAATCACCGTCACGCATATCTCGGCCTCGGCGGCCTCGCTGTCTTGGGCCTTGTGGGAGCGCATCAAATTCGGCAAATCCAGCCTGATCGGCCTTGTCACCGGCACCATTGCAGGACTGGCCTCGATCACCCCAGCGGCAGGCTTTGTCGGCCCGCTCGAAGCCTTGGCCATCGGCGTCATCGCGGGGATCCTGTGTCAGGAAGCCGTGATCCTTCTGCGCGACAAAATCCGCATCGACGACTCGTTGGATGTCTTTGCCGTGCACGGAATCGGTGGCATTTTCGGCACCATCATGATTGCGGCCCTCGGCCACGGTGCGTGGCTGGCACAGCTGGGCGCGCTGGTGGTGGTCGGGCTTTACACACTTGGCGTCAGCTGGCTGATCGCGAAACTCGTCGCACGGGTCTTCCCGATGCGGGTCTCAAAAGAAGACGAGAATAACGGCCTCGATCTCAGCTCGCATGGCGAGCGCGCCTATGACCATACGTCCTGAGCCATTTAAAAAGCCGCCTCTTGGGGCGGCTTTTTTTGACAGCATCTAGCGACGGCCCTCGGGCATTCCGGCCGCCTCAGGCATTGCCGTAAAGCGCGTGGGCGCGATCCTCGAACGCCTTCACGATACGGCGCATGGCCTCGTTGAAAACCGTGCCAATAACGCCTTGCAAGATCATGTTTTTAAATTCAAAATCCACAAAGAACTGAACCTTGCAGCCGCCCTCGGGAAGGTCTTCGAAATCCCATGTGCTTTTGAGATATTTGAATGGCCCGTCAAGATATTCGGTATCGATATGGTAGCGGTCGGGCCAAAGCGTCACACGCGATCCAAAGCGTTCGCGGAAAACTTTAAACGAAATCACCAGATCCGCGAGCATGACCGTAGAGCCATCGGCCTGAAGCTCGGTCGAACGGATACGCGCCGCAGAATTCCACGGCAGGAATTTCGGATAATTCTGCACATCTGCCACCAGATCATACATTTGGCGTGCGCTATACGGTAGCACGCGACTGTCAGACTGTTTTGGCATACCCGGCCTTCTTCCCATTACCCTTGTTTCGCCGCCCCTTTACTTGCGATAAACGGAACGAGATTCAAGAGCCGATCACGCAAAGCGGCTCTCCCAAGGAGCCAAAGCCGATGACCGACCGTCCCTATGAAATCGAAACGTTCATTTCTGCCAAGCAAATCGCCGCGCGTGTCGAGACATTGGCCGCCGAAATCACCGAACATTTCGCTGGAACCGACAAGCTGGTGGTCATCGGCCTGCTGCGCGGGTCATTCGTGTTCATCGCCGATCTGATCCGCGAGATCCATCTGCCCTGCGAGGTCGATTTCCTTGAGGCATCAAGCTATGGCAATGAAACGACATCTTCACGGGAAGTCCGCATTCTCAAGGACTTGCGCGGAAATATTGGCGGGCGGGATGTGCTTGTGGTCGAGGATATTGTCGACACCGGCCACACGATCTCGAAGATCATGGAGATGCTTCGGGCGCGTGGTCCGCGCAAAATCGCCTGCTGCGCCATGCTTGATAAACCTTCGCGACGGGAAGTCGACGTTAAAGCCGACTGGTGCGGCTTTTCGATTCCCGACGAGTTTGTCATCGGCTACGGGCTTGATTTTGCACAAAGTCATCGCAACCTGCCTTATATCGGCACAGTCAAATTTCTGGATGACAAAAAGTGAACCTGATCTGGCTCCTGCGGATGGCGAAATGGGTACGTCATCCGCCCTCAAAACGACAGGTGCGGATCATGCTGGTCGTTGCGGGCTGCGTCCTCCTTGTTCTGGGGCTGGATTGGCTGGGACTATGGCCGGATTGGGCCAAGAGCACGCCACAGAGCCGGCAGAGGATTTATTGAACAACCAAACCGCTTTGGATGATTTTCAAAGCGGTTTGAAATAAAAAAAACACGTCATCATGGGCGCGTCTGAGAGAACGGAGCACAACCGGCCATGAACCACATGTCGGACAGGGCTCCCCAGTGTCGCAGGCTCTCAAACTGGCGGGCGTAAACATCATGCCAAGGCCCGCAAGAGGGCCTTCGTCCTCCGGCGGCATGATCGATGATCAGGCCAGCCGTCCATCGCGTGGCATCCGGTGATCGACAGGCTCTATTGCGACGCTTTCGGCAGCAGAGGCCGGATTTTCTGAGCAATCACATCCTCGGTCAGAGGCCCTGCATACCGCATCAAAACCTTGCCCTGCCCATCCACGACGAAAGTTTCCGGCACCCCGTAGACGCCCCAGTTTAACGCCATCTGACCTTGCGGATCCTGACCGGCCCGCGCAAAGGGATTCCCAAGACTATTGAGGAATTTCAGCGCCTTATCAGGGGTATCTTTATAGTTTACACCAAGAATTTCCACCCCTTGCCCAGAGAGCGCCTCAAGATTTGGATGCTCGACCCGACAGGGCGCGCACCATGACGCCCAGAAATTCACTAGCTTCACCTGACCGTCGCGGAGATCGCTATTGTTGAACTCCGGCAGGCTGCCCAGCGGGGACAGGGCCACGGCGGGCGCGTCCTTTCCGGCAAAGGCTGTGGGCAACTGGCTTGGATCCTGCCGCCACATCCCCCAGACGAACAGGATCGCCAATCCCGCGAAAACCAGCGGCGGCGCCAGCATCAGAGGCTTAACCATTGTGGCTCTCCTCACGGCTGTCCTGCATCGGCGTGTTTTGCCGACGGATGTCGTGCATACGGGCCTCCTGCCGCGCCAGTGCCGCCTTCACGCGGCGCCCCTGCCAAAGCGTGACAGCCACAAGCACCAGCAGCAGAAACAGACAGGCCCCCCAGCTGATCAGCACCGTATATTCGTATTTCCCCAGATCGATCATCATGCCATCCGCTCCCGTTGTTCAAGCGCATGCAAACGACGACGCCGGATCTCGGTGCGGGTCCGCAGCAGAACCAGCGTCACGAAAAAAAGGCCGAACCCCACCAGACACAGCAGAAGCGGGAACCAGTAGACATTGGCGATATGCTGTTCGCGGTCCATCGACAGCGTCGCCCCCTGATGCAGCCCCTGATTCCAGAAATTCACCGCATAGCGCGACAGCAGCGCAAACACGGACCCCACAAGACACAGCACGCCCGTCAGATCGGCGGCGGTATCGGGATTATCGATAGCGGCCCAAAGCGCCATATAGCCGAGATAGAAAAGGAACAGGATCAGGAACGAGGTCAGACGCGGATCCCATGCCCACCACGTCCCCCACATAGGCTCGCCCCAGACCGCACCGGTGATCAGGGCGATGACCGTCATAACCATACCAACGGGGGCAGCGGCCTTGGCCGCAAGCGCGGAGACATGGTGGCGGCGGATAATCCAGATCAGCGAGGTGACCAGCATCATGATCCAGATATTGATCGCCATCATCGCTGCGGGCACATGCACATAGATGACCTTGACGCTGGAGCCGAAATTATCGGCGGCAGGCGTGAAGAAGAACCCCCAGACCAGCCCCGGCACGAGGGTAAGGACAGTCAGGACCACCACGAATGGCAGCAGCTTATCGGTCGTTCGCATGAACTTGACCGGATTGGCGTATTCCCAAATGGACATCAGTGGCGGCACCTTTCAACGAACGTCGCAGATGACCCATGCCCGCCACGGGCGTGAGAGTCTCTGATCTATCTCAGATTTATCCGGATTGCGGCTGCGGATGCAAATGGGACCAAAGCGGCACAGGCAAGGGTGATCCCTGCCAGCACCAGAGCGGGCGCCTCGACATTTGCACCCTCCGCCCCGCGGCGCACCAGCTCGGCGGCAAAAATCAGCGTGGGCACATAGAGCGGCAGCACCAGCAACGAAAGCAGCAACCCGCCACGTTTGATGCCCACCGTAAGGGCCGCGCCGAATGTCCCCAGCACCGAAAGCGCGGGCGTTGCCAGCAAAAGCGCGCTTACCAGCCAGATATAGCCCTTGGGGTCCAGATGCAGCAGCAGGCCGAAAAGCGGCGAGGCGAGCGTCAGCGGCAGGCCCGTCACCAGCCAATGCGCCAGCGCCTTCATCGAGACCACCGCCTCCATCGGAACGGGGGCCGTTGCCAGAAGGTCGAGCGATCCGTCTTCGTAATCGAGCGCAAAGATCCGGTCCAGCGACAGCAGGCAGGCCAGCAGCGCCCCCACCAGCAGGATTCCCGGCGCGATACGGGCCAGAATCTCTGCCTGCGGGCCAACACCGAAGGGCACAAGTGTTACCACGATCAGAAAGAAGGCCAGCCCGAGACCGAAGCCACCACCAGCCCTGACCGCCAGTTTGAGATCGCGCAGCAAGAGGGCTCTCATAGGAAGGCCTCGTCGAAAGCACCGGCGGACCCGCCTGTGGGGGCCAGCGGATCGGCGCGATACGGGCCAAGGTCCAGCACGCGTGCCTCGGGGAGACCGAGGTCGATATGGGTCGCCATCAGGGCCGCCCCGCCTTGCGCAAGGTGGCTGCGGATGGCCTCGGCAAACAGCTGCACCGACGCCTGATCCAGCGACACGGTCGGTTCGTCCAGAACCCAGATCGGTCGCCCCGTCACCAGCAGACGCGCCAACCCCAAGCGCCGTTTCTGTCCGGCCGAAAGACTATGCGCCGCGCGATCCGCCAAAGCGTCGAGATTCATCTGCGCAAGGGCAGGCGCGATATCCTTTGTCGCATAGATATCGGCCCAGAATCTGAGATTTTCGACAACGCTCAGCGTGGCCTTCAACCCGTCCGAATGGCCGGCATAGGCCATAGATTCGGCGGCCAGGGACATCTCTCCGGCCAAGGCTGGTTGCAGGCCGGCAATGGTGCGCAAAAGGGTGGTCTTGCCAATGCCATTCGGCCCGCGCAGCACAAGTGCCTCGCCATGATCCACGCAGAAGGAAAGCGCGGAGAGGATCGGAAGCCCCGCACGCGCGACACTGAGATCGGTGATCGTCAGAAGGGGCATCGGGCCGCCCTCAGTCACGCGCCAGCTCGGGCGGCAGGTCGCCCGGCATCGGCAGCAGCGCCACGGCCACACGGCGGCCTTCGGTCAGCAGGACATTGTAGCTGCGCGCGGCAGAGGGGCTGGACATCGGTTCGGGCATCAGGCCCATTTCCTCGACCGCCGCGATGAAATCGGCAGGCGGAAAGGCGATATCTGCCCCCATGCCGACAAACAGCACATCAATGCGCCCGACCAGCGCACGGATCGCGGCGAGATCCTCGAAGCCGCCCCAATCGACAGCCCCTGCCCCATATACCAGTTGCGCACCGCGACGCACCGCACCAGCAATCCGGAAAAACCCCGGCCCATAGCCGTCAATGGGCGTCTGTCCGGAAAAACTGGCTTCGGTCATCTGCATCGCGGTCCCCTTGGGTCGTTATTTGGCTTCGCTACCGGTGTTCTTGTCAAAGAACTTCTCGGCGGGGTCTTTCTTTTCAGAACGGTTGAGACCGATCATCAGAACGATGTTTTTCGCAACAAAGACCGAGGAATAGGTCCCGACCACCACACCGAAGGTCATCGCGAACACGAAACCACGGATCACGTCGCCCCCAAGCACCAGAAGCGAGATCAGCGCAATCAGCGTGGTGCCAGAGGTCATCACCGTCCGCGACAGGGTCTCGTTGACCGAGATATTCATTACCTCGCGCAGCGGCATGGTTTTGTATTTGACCAGATTTTCACGCAACCGGTCAAACACCACCACGGTGTCGTTGATCGAATAGCCCAGAATGGTCAGCAGCGCTGCGATGATCGTCAGATCGAACTTGATCTGCGCCACGGCGAAAATGCCGACGGTGATCACAAGATCATGCACCAGCGCGGCCACAGCGCCCACGGCAAACTGCCATTCGAAGCGCAGCCAGATATAGACGAGGATCGCGGCGGTTGCCGCCAGAACCGACAGGATCGCCGTTTTGATCAGCTCGCCCGAAACCTTCGGACCGACGGATTCCGTAGCCGTGAATTTGACATCCGGCGTTACCTCTTTCAGCGCGGCATTGATTGCATCGACGGTCTGCGGCGTGATCGACCCTTCGTCATTTTGCGCCTGAATGCGCACCTCGGCCACATTCTGGTCGGGGCCGAAGGAGGGGTCGAACACCTCGGTAATCACCACATCGCCCAGATCAAGCGGCTGGAGCGCCGAGCGCCAGGCCCCCACATCGATCGACTGGCTACTTTCCGCGCGGATGGTGGTCCCGCCGCGGAAGTCGATGCCGAAATTCAGCCCCATCACCGCGGTGGCGACAATCGAGGCAATGACCAGAACCACCGAAAACCCGAAGGTCAGGAACTGGTGACGGAAAAAATCGAATTTGGTCTCGTCCGGAACGAGCTTGAGACGGAATGCCATGTGTTTCGCTCCTTCAGAGGTCTAGCGTTTTCGGACGACGGCGGTCGTACCAGGTCACCACCATCAGGCGGGTCACCCAGATTGCGGTAAACACCGAAGTCACAATCCCGATGATCAGGGTCACGGCAAAGCCGCGCACCGGCCCTGCCCCCAGCACAAACAGGATAAGGGCTGTCAGGAAGGTGGTGACATTGGCGTCGATAATGGCCGACATCGCCTTTTCATAGCCGATCTCGATCGCCCGCGCAGGGCCTTTGACACGCTTGAGTTCCTCGCGGATACGCTCGTAGATCAGCACATTGGCATCCACGGCGGTGCCCATCGTCAGCACGATCCCCGCAATCCCCGGCAATGTCAGCGTGCCGCCAATCATCGACATGATCCCGAAGAGCAGGCCGATATTGATCAGCAGCGCAATCGCCGCGAACGTCCCGAACAGCCCGTAGCTGGCAATCATATAGGCAATCACGAGGAACAGCCCGACCACGGCGGCAATCGCTCCGGCACGGATGGAATCCGCGCCCAGCTCCGGCCCGATCGTGCGTTCTTCAAGGAAGTCCAGCTTGGCCGGAAGCGCGCCCGAACGCAGCAGAAGGGCCAGATCGGTGGATTCCTGAATGGAGAAATTGCCGGTGATAATGCCCGAACCGCCCGCGATATGGCTCTGGATGGTGGGGGCCGAGATCACCTCGTTATCCAGCACGATGGCGAAAGGTTCGCCGATATGCGAGGCGGTGAAATCCCCGAACTGGCGTGCGCCGGTCGTATTGAAACGGAAGCTGACTGCCGGATAGCCGTTCTGGTCGGTGGCGGCTTTCGCATCGGTCAGGGCATCCCCCGACACAACCGGCACATCCCCCAGAATGTAGTAAAGGCCCTTGCGGTTGGCATCAGGGACCAGCACGTTGCCCGCGCCGGGATTGGCGTTCTCGTCCTGCGTGCTGCCATTCACTTGCATGAAGTTCAGCTGCGCGGTCGTGCCGATCAGATCCTTCAGCTCCTGAGCCGAGCCGATGCCGGGAACCTCGATCAGGATCCGGTCCGAGCCCTGACGGGCAATCGTCGGCTCGCGGGTGCCTGCGGCATCGATCCGGCGGCGCACGATTTCAAGCGATTGCTGCATGGTACGGTCGTCAGTGGCCTGTTTTTCCGCATCCGACAGCTTGATGGTGATGGTATCGCCCTGCCCCGTGATCTGCAGATCATCCTGACCGACGCCAGTCAGCGTCACAATCGGCGAGGCGAGCGTTTTGGCAATTTCGACCGCCTTCTGGATCTGGTCGGCATTGCCGATCTGGATCCGCAGTTCGTCCTCGGGCGAAGAGACGCGGCGGATCGCACCGATGGTGGAACGCTCTTTGGCCAGCGCGCTGCGCATTTCCGGCCAGAGCGATTTCATCCGCGCCGCATAGACATCCGAAAGCTGGACTTCGGCCAGAAGATGGGCACCGCCCCGCAGGTCGAGCCCGAGATTGACCAGCCCGTTGGGCAGCCAAGCGGGCCAGGCGTCCAGCGCAGCTTGCTGTTCGGTCGTCAGGGTCTTGGTTTTGGCGAAAGTCGAGGCGGCATCATTATGCCCCTCGACCTTGGCGTAAAAGATATTTGGCGCGGCCATTGCCAGCCCGATAACACAGAGGGCGATAATGAGAATACGCTTCCAAAGCGGGATATGCAGCATGGCCGACGCTTTCGTTCTTATTTGGATTCAGCAGCAGGTTCGGTTTTCGAAACCACCTGACCGATGGTCGATTTCACCACGCGCACTTTGACGCCCTGAGCGATTTCCACTTCGACCATGCCATCTTCGCGCACATTGGTCACTTTCCCCAGAATGCCGCCTTGGGTGACAACCTCGTCACCGCGACGCAGGGCTTCCACCATCTGGCGATGCTGTTTCGCCTTTTTCTGCTGCGGACGGATCAGCAGGAAATACATGATGATGAAGATCAGGATCAGCGGCAAGAACTGGCCGAGAGCAGCCATACCACCGGGTGCTGCTGCACCGGCTGCCTGAGCATATGCGGGGGTCACGAACATTGACTTTGGGTCCTTTCCTGAGGGCCAGAGAGCGCAAAAACGCCTTGAATTCGGCGCGCACCCTATATGGGCCTTGGGACGATGGCAAGTTTCTGCCGCCCTAGTAACGAACAGAACGCCGGAATACACGACGCATCCGACGGTCACACGAAAATGTCAGGAAATTCTGGGGATCTGCCCCCGTTCTGGGGCATCGGCCGTGATCCTGTCCGGGAGGGGTGAGACCGGGGGAGCTGCTCCCCGGTCGGGGTGACCCGGACAGGATCATTGGCGAAAGACGTGCGATCGCCCGCAAGGCTGCGGAAGATCACGTGGCAGGAAGGTGGCCACAGGGGAGTTGACCACCCGCAGGAGGGATCACAGGGTCTGGGCGTCGATCAGCGTTTGCAGCTTGGCGCGTTCTGCGCCGACCATATCCTGCGCGCTCATCTCGGCGATATCGGTGCATTCCTCGATCATGAAGGCAAAGAAATCGCTTTCGAATTCGACACCATCCACCACAAGGCGGGCGATGAAGCGCAGCTTGGCAAGAGCTTCTTTCAGGTTCGACGGCTCGGTTTCGTAAATTACGCTCTCGAGCGTGTTGAGCTGGTAGCGGTAGATGCGGACCTCGGTCTCGAGTTCTTCGATCTCGGCGGTCTCGCGGGTATGGACGGGAGGACGTTCCGGAATGTCGGTGGTGCCACGCAGAGCCTGCTTGATACGCTCTTCGCTGATCATCTGGTGATAGCGCGACATCTTGGCCTGCTGTTCGGTCAGGACGCGATCGCACAGCCCTTCGATATAGTCATAACGACGGATCAGTTCGATCAAGGTCTTGCTATCTGCACGCTCTGCTTTGGGAGCACCGATGGTTTGGAATTCAACTGCGTTCTGCATTGTGTTCGTCCTTCTGTTCGCCTTGGGCAGTCAGCCCTGTCTGCTGCCGATGAACACATAATTGCGAGTAGGCTTGACCAAATGAGGGAGGAACCAAGGCATTGTTTCCCACTTGGTTACCAATTCCTTAACGAAGGCGGGAAGATGGTTAAATTTGGTTAACACGAAGGCATGGAAGATTTTTTGTTATTTTTCATAAACTTGTAAGGTTAGGCTTGAAGGCGAAAATAAGGCAGAAAATCTGGCGCGTCGGGGCGCCGTGAATCTTTACCCTTTATTTACCAATCAGGCAGGCTTTGCCCTATTTCACAGGCGATCAGGGCAGATTTGGACAGTGGTTCGATCTTGGCAACAATCGTGATTTGCCGGTGATTCCCCATCGGAGCAGAATCACCCCCTGCATCGTGGCAGCCAAGCGCATGACAGGGCGGATAACGGGCCGATACACCGCAGGCAGATGAAAGGCGCCCGAAAGCGCCTTTCGTCAGACACGACCCCGGCCCTGCGGCCGAGGGGGCCACTAATGATGGCGCTAATGATGGAACGCCATCAGACTCTCGCAGCCCTGAACCGCGCCATGATCCAGAAGCTCGGAACATTCTTCCATGACATTCGCGAAATAGTCGGGAGAGAATTCATAGCCATCCTGCATCTGCCCCGAGAGAAAGCGCAGTTTGGCCAGAGCCTCTGCCGGATCGCGCGGAGGCGTCTCGAAGATCACATCCTCGATCAGTTCCATCTGGTATCCGAGAATGCGGATCTCCTGTTCCAGTTCGTCAATCTCGGCAAGAAGCTTATCGGCAAGCGCCGACAGTTCTGCAGGCATCGCATCGGGCGCAAAACGACCCTGCCCTGCTGATACGGTGCGCGCCAGCGCATCCTGTTCCCCGATCATCTTGTCGCTAAGATCGCGAAGATAGCTGTGGCGGGCCACGAGCTCTGTCATCGGTAGCCGTCCTGCGGGGATACTGCCCGATCCGGTCTCGGTCTTCACTTCTGCAAACATCACCCGTCATCCCTTCTTGGTGCGCAATCGTTTCCGGCTTTCGCCATAGAGCCCCGAAATACGGCAGCCCGAAACACCACGGCCCGAGCACGCCCCGTTCGAGGACATCCGGACAACTGCGCCAAGCGAAGAGACGGCAATTTTTGCCGTACATATTCCACAAGCTCCTGCTTGCAGCCCCGCCTGGCTGGCGCGGTCTTCACGGTTGACGTTAGTGCAGCACGCTTAACGCAAGGTGAATTTGTTCCCCTTTTGATCACTTTTCTCCGCCACCAGCTCTGGACTTTGGGGCGGCGCGGTTTGATAAAGCCCCCCATATGGGCGCACAGACTGCAGGAAGGGTTCAGACATGACATCTCCCGATGATCCGATCATCTTCGACGACCAGCCCGAGGCCGGCCACCAGTTCCAGCGCCTGCTGGCGATCATGTCCAATCTGCGCAACCCGGATACGGGCTGCCCGTGGGATATCGAACAGGATTTCGGCACCATTGCGCCCTATACTCTGGAAGAGGCGCATGAGGTGGCCGATGCGATCGAGCGCGCGGCATGGGACGAGCTGCCTGCCGAACTGGGCGATCTCGCGTTGCAGGTGGTGTTCCATGCGCAGATCGCCAAGGATCGCGGCCTGTTCGACGTGACGGATGTGCTGCGCGCGATCAACAACAAGATGGTGCATCGCCATCCCCATGTCTTCGGCACGGAAAATCGTGACAAAACGGCGCAACAGCAGAGCGCGGACTGGGAAAAGATCAAGGCCGCAGAGCGCGCGACCAAGGGAAAACGCGAGACGCCGACGGGCGTGCTGGACGATGTGGCTCTGGCCCTGCCCGCGCTCACCCGCGCCCTCAAGCTGCAGAAGCGTGCTGCGCGGGTCGGGTTCGACTGGACCGATATCGGGGATGTTCTGGCCAAGATCTCGGAGGAATCCGAAGAGCTGGTCGAGGCGCGCGCCATGCTGGGCGCAGACGAGATTGCCGAAGAATATGGCGATCTGCTATTTGTCATGGTGAATCTGGGGCGGCATCTGGATCTTGACCCCGAAGCCTGCCTACGGGCGGCCAATAGCAAGTTTACCCGCCGGTTCGCCTATATCGAAGACGCCCTGCGCAAACGGGGCAAAACGCCAGATCAAAGCGATTTGGAGGAAATGGATGCGCTTTGGAACGCGGCAAAAGCAGCAGGGATCAAATAATCCCTGCCTTATCGGTCCGAGCCTTAAAAGAAGACCTTCCGCGCCATATTCAGCGCGACCAGTGCCAGAAAGAGCGCAAAAACGCGTTTGAGCACTTTCGGATCCAGCTTATGCGCCAGCGTAGCGCCTATGGGGGCGGTCAGCGTGGTGGTGGCGATCACGATCAGGAAGGCCGGAATATTCACCGCCCCGATAGTGTAAGGCGGGGGATTGCTGACCGAAGTCAGCAAGAATCCGATAGCGGAAGGCACCGCGATAATCACTCCGAAGCCCGAGGCCGTCGCGACCGCGCGATGGATCGGAACGCCATGCAGGGTCATCAGCGGCGTTCCGATGGACCCTCCCCCGATCCCCAGAAGCACGGACACCAACCCCGTCAGCGGCGCATAGATCGCCCGCCGCGCAAGGCCGGGCATCGTTTCGGCCAGCCGCCAAGTGGGTTTTCCAAACAGCATATACATTGCAATCACAAACACCATCACCGCAAAAAATGCCTGCAATATCGTGGTGCTGAGATGGTGGACCACCAAAACCCCAGCCAGCGCGCCAATGGCAATGAACACCGCCCATGACCGCAGGATCGACCAGTCGACCGCGCCGCGCTTGTTATGCGCCAGCAGCGAGCGGCAGGAGGTTACGATGATCGTGGCAAGCGAGGTTGCCACGCAGATCTGCATCAGATCATCGGACGCATAGCCCAGAGCCGAGAACAGGTAGAGGAACGCGGGCACAAGCACGATGCCGCCCCCAACGCCCAAAAGCCCTGCCAGAACACCCGCAACGGCACCGGTTGCAATCAGGATAAGAATAAGCGGCCCTAAAGTGGCAGCGTCAGTCGTCATACGGACATCCCCGAAAATGTGGAGAGCCCGCAAGGGCTCATGGATCTTGCTCTGCCTGCGCCGCCATCGCCTCGGATACGGCGGCAACCGCCTGACGGAATAGCGAAACCCCAGCCCCGGAGCGCGTCGCCCCTTCGGACAGGATCTGCCGGTATCGCCGCGCCCCCGGACGGGCATGGAACAGGCCGAGCATGTGACGGGTAATCTGGTGCAAGCGCCCGCCCTGAGCAAGATGTGACTCGATATAGGCGATCATATTTTCGGCAATTTCAAAGGGATCGCGCAGGCTCCCCTCTTGCCAGATCCGCAGATCGGCCTCTCCAAGGATCGCCATCGGTTCATGATAGGCCGCCCGCCCGATCATCGCCCCGTCCAACCCACGCGATAAAGCGGCCTCGGCAGCAGCCAGATCCGCCAGCCCGCCATTCAGCGACAGGTTCAGATGCGGGAACTCCAGCTTCATCCGATCCACGAGTTCGTAATCCAGCGGTGGGATCTCGCGATTGTCTTTAGGCGAAAGCCCCTGCAACCAAGCCTTGCGCGCATGGATGGTAAAGCGGTTCACCCCTGCCGCCGAAACGGTTTCCAGAAAGCGCGGCAGCACCTCCTGCGGGTCCTGATCATCCACCCCGATCCGGCATTTCACGGTAACCTCCGCCGTGCTGACCGCGCCCATCTCTGACACGCATTCCGCCACCAGCTCGGGCGTTTTCATCAACACCGCCCCGAACGCCCCCGATTGCACCCGATCAGACGGACAGCCGCAATTCAGGTTGATCTCGTCATACCCCCAGTCATTGGCAATCACGCTTGCCGCACGCAATTCCGCCGGATCGGAGCCGCCAAGTTGCAAAGCAACGGGGTGCTCGGGGGCGTTATACTCCAGAAGCTTGCGCCGGTCCCCATGCACAATCGCCGGAGCCGTCACCATCTCGGTATAGAGCAAGGTGTGACGGGAGATCTGGCGATGAAAGAAACGACAATGCCGGTCCGTCCAATCCATCATCGGTGCCACAGAGAGCCTAAAGCTACTGTTTTTATGAATAAAATCAGGTTTGTTCAGGCCTTGTTCTGTCATATCATCCCGCAAGATTTTCGTTTATTTACAGTAGGTCTTGTTGATATCCGTTTTGCATCTGCTGAATTTCAGCAAATTGCAGCACGGGGTTTCAGCAAATGGCCCCCATTCACAACGGCGCTGCCGCGATGGGTCAGCGGTCTATACCGCACAAGTCCGAATAATGCGAGACGGCAAGAGTGTTGCGTTTCTTTCGGTTTTGAACGGCCAAAGCCGCGTAAAGGGCCTCGGCAAAACACGACCATTTCTTGAAAACATGGGAAATTCTTCCTGCAAGGCCGGAACCGCCGACACTGTCGCAATGCGCCCCTGCCATATGGCAAAACATGGACAGGCGCGAACATGTCAAACCCGTGCCAATTTCGCACGCCATCAAAAATTTTACTTGCCAATTCCAATCGCGCGCTTCATGTTTGGGCGGCTATTGCTTTTCTCTTCGAAATTCTGCCCCCGCGGTCTCGCGGTCTCGGCTGATCGACTTGGATCGACTATCGCCGGGTTGCCGCATATCGCGGGCAGCATTTTAAAATTGGAGACTACGGATATGGCCAACGGCACCGTAAAATGGTTCAACAGCACTAAAGGTTTCGGCTTCATCGAGCCCGAAGGTGGCGCTAAAGACGTTTTCGTGCATATCTCGGCAGTAGAGCGCTCGGGTCTGCAAGGCCTGAAAGACGGTCAGAAAGTGACCTTTGAACTGCAAGCCGGTCGCGACGGTCGCGAATCTGCTGTTAATCTTGAACTCGTTTGAGTCGCACTGACGATCTCTTCAAGAAAATCTCTGATGCAACAGACGCGGCATCGGTACAAAAGCCACTTTCCGGCGATGCTTCACGCAAGCCTGTGAGCGCTTTGGACAAGACCGATGCAGCGTTCCGCAGCATCATGGATGAAGAGACGTTAGAACGTATCGAGAAGACGGCGCGGCTTAAGGCCGCCCGCCTTACCCGTGATAGCCAGAATTGATTCTGTTGATCATCGGCCTCTGGCGAGGGTGTTTACCCCCCCCTCCCCGTCCTCCCTTCCAGATATCATATACCTCCCACCGCAAACGTCCTGTTATTGCGGTTTTCTGCTATGGCAGCTTGCATATCGGGCTGGCACGCGCACCACCGGCAACAAGGGAAAAGCTCCCTACAACGCTTGGGTCACGCCTTGCCAAAGCGCTTTTTTCAGCAAAAAGGCCCGATTGATGCGGGCCTCTGTGCCTTCCCTGCGTGGGAGGTGACAAATCAGAACAATGCGAGACAGGCCGAGAGGGTTACGATGGACAGCACCGTAGAGATCAAGACCACACGGCCGGTCAATAGCGCTTCGCGGCCATAGAATTCCGCCAGCATGAACGGGCCGGTTCCGGTGGGTAAAGCCGCCAGAATCACAGCGGCAGACGCCATAGGGAGCGGCAAATGCAGCAACGGCACCGCGATAATCCATGTGACCAAAGGCTGGCTTACCAGTTTCAGCAGCACCAGCGTCATCTGCATCGGCTTTCCGGCCTTGGGGGCACGCCCCGCATTCTCGGCCAGAAACAGGCCCAAAGCGATCAGTGCACAGGGTGAGGCCGCGCCTCCCATCAGCTTGAGATAGGTATCAAGCGCATGAGGCATCGGCAGATGCCCCGCCATAAAGACCAACCCCAGAACCGGCGCGATAAGAAGCGGGTTTTTCACCAGTTTCAAAACGGTTTGGAACACAATTTGCGACGGGCGCGCCGCCTCCATCGTGCTCACCTCGATCAGCACGATCGCAATCGCGAATAACACGCAGGCGGTGATGATCGTCGCCACCAGTGTCACCCCAAGAGCGTCTTGCCCGATCACGGCGGCGATCAGGGGAAATCCGATAAATCCGGTATTGGCATAACCGGCATTCAGCCCGTCAATCGCGGCATCGGCCAGAGCGGTGCCCTGCCACTTGCGCAACAAAACGGTCCCAGCAAACACCACAAGACAGCCCGCGCCAAAGGCGAGGATAAACCCAGGCTGCCAGATCTGCGCCGGATCCGCCTTGGCCATAATATCGAAAAGCAGGGCGGGCAGCGCGAGATAGACCACCACGCGATTGACCTCGCGCGTGGCATTCGGCCCCAATGCCCCGCTCCTGCGCGCGACCCATCCGGTGAGGATCAGGGCAAAGATAGGCAACACGATAAGAAGGTTCGCCAACATGATTGGGCTCCGTTACTAAAAACGGGTTCTTTTTAGAAAGGCTGACCGATATAATCCAATCCATATCAAATACGCTCAGGATACCCAAAAGGTATGGACACACGGCATATGCGGCTTTTCGTGGCCCTTGGTGAAACCCTGAATTTCGGGCAGGCGGCCGCGCGGATGAACATGACGCAGCCGCCATTCAGCCGACAGATTGCCAATCTCGAACGGGATATCGGCACTGTGTTGGTGGATCGCAGCGCCCGTCAGACCCGCCTGACCGCGGCGGGACAACGTTTTCTGGAAGATGCCCGTAAGGTTCTGGCAAGTTTCGAGGATGCCTGCCGCGATGCCCGCCTTGTCGGCGAAGGGCTGAAGGGAGAGTTGCGTCTGGGCTTCATGATGCATGCCGCGCACCGGCTTGTGCCGAACCTGCTGCGCGCCTATACCGCGCTCCGCCCCGATGTGCGTGTGCGACTGGAAGAAACAACGCCCGGCGAGATCGAAAATCTGCTGCTTTCAGGAGTTCTGGATGCGGGGATTACCTTCGCCGGTCGCACGACGCCCGCGCTGCACGAAGTGGAGGTGATGCGTGACACGCTCAGCTTCGTGTGTTGCCCCACGCATCCGCTGGCCAAGCGCGCGATCATCCATCCCGAAGACCTCAAGGCGCAGCCGCTGATTGCGGCCCCCGACCAGACGGTGGCCGTTTTGCGTCACGCAATCACCGAATTTCTGGCTCGCGCAGGACTTCCAGCGCATTTTACGCTGGAGCCAAAGCTGCAAAACACCGTCTTGCGCCTGATCGCTGCCGATCTGGGGGTGGCGCTGGTGCCCTCCTCCATCTGCGACCAGCTAGGGGCGGAGGTTGTGATGCGCCCGCTTTTCCAGCCTCCACATCTGTCCGTCGTGCTCAAGACGCGTCGCGATGCGGACAATGCCGCGCTAGCGCCGCTTATCACGCTTGCACAAAACATAAACATTTAATTCCAATGCGTTGTGCAGAAAATATTCTGGCGCAACGCGGGGAACATGACCCGCAACACGGGCCTTCAAAGCGCTTTGAGGACCATGTGAAACGGCAATCAAGCCCGCACTCCCGCATGCTTCAACAATGCGCCTTTGTGGATCGCGGCCCATACCGCGCAACCGGCATGACAGCCCCCCAGCAAAACCGTCCCTAGTCCTGCGGATCGGCGAGCCGCGCACTTTGTTCCAGCATCGCATCCGCATAACGACGGGTCAACGTCACCAATGCCGCCACCTCCTCCCCAGACCACCCCGTCAACGTGCGGCGCATGATGGCCTCGCGGGCCGCATCGATACGGTCCGTCATCTGCCGTCCCGCGTCGGTAATGACCGCCGCGCGTACCCGCCGGTCATCGCGCGAAGCCTGACGCTGGATCAGCCCCAGTGCCTCCAGCTTGGCGGCCTGACGGCTGATTGTCGTATGGTCACGCCCGACCCTGTCCGCCAGTTCGCCCAAGGCAATCGGCCCCAGCCTCTCGACCAGCACCAGCAAAGGAAACAATGCCCGATCCAGCTTGATCCCTGCGGCCTCGACCATTTTTCCATCATGCTGCGGGCGGTTCATCACCGCCACGATATCCAGAACCGCCCCATGAAGCTGCCGCATTTCTGCCGACATATGTGTATTATGCACGTTTTTCATTGACACCCTCAGGCTGCGTGAATTACCTGCATAATACACATATATTCATCTATCGAAAGAGAGATTCATGAAAGCCGCCATTGTCACCCAACTGGGCCAGCCCCCTGAAGCCTCGACGTTTGACGCTCCTTCCTGCAAGGACGGCGAAGTTCTGGTACATGTCCGCGCGGCGGCCATCAGCCAGCTTGTGCGCGCCCGTGCATCCGGCACGCATTACTCTTTCGATGGGCATTACCCGTTTATTCCCGGCGTCGACGGGGTCGGCACCCTGCCCGATGGCACGCGGGTCTATTTTGCCTTTCCCGCCGCGCCGTTCGGGGCAATGGCCGAACAGGTGGCCGTGCCCCGCCTGCAATGTGTCACACTGCCCGACGGGCTTGACGATATCAGCGCCGCGGCGCTCGCCAATCCGGGTATGTCGTCCTGGATCGCGCTCAAGGAACGTGCGGGCCTGCATGCGGGCGAAAGCGTGCTGATCAACGGGGCCACCGGCGCATCGGGGATGCTTGCGGTGCAGATTGCCAAACATCTCGGGGCCAGCCACATCATCGCGACAGGGCGCAATGCCCAGAAACTGGCCCATCTCAAAACGCTTGGGGCGGATGAGACGATACAGCTGACCGAAGATGCCGCTGCGATGCAGAAGACCTTCTCGGCGGCGCTCGATACGGGGGCGGATGTCATTCTGGATTATCTCTGGGGCCCATCGGCGCGCGCGCTCCTTGAGGCGGCAAGCCATGCGCTCCCTCATGAGAAGCGCCGGCGCTTCGTACAGATCGGTTCGCAAAGCGGGGCCGAAATCAGCCTTCCCGGCGGCTGGCTGCGCTCTTGCGCGATCGAGCTGATGGGCAGCGGCCTTGGCAGCGTGCCGACCCCGAAAATCATCGCCGCCATCGGCGAGATGCTACAGCTTGCCGCAGACACGGGGATCCGTATACCGACACAGGCCCATCCCCTGAGCGCGTTGCGCAAAGCATGGGCCGATACCGGTTCGGATATGCGGCAGGTCATCACATTCCCGGAAACGGTGTAAGCCGACCGATCCAATATCGCATAGGGCCTGCTTCCTGCGGGCCCTGCCACCATACCCCGCCTCGCTTGGCGACGCGCCTTTGCAGGAGATGACGGGGCACGCCCCTCACGGGACCCTAGCGCCCTTGCTCCAACCCCGAGAAAAACACCGACAAAGCGGCAGGGACAATCGGCTTGGGCAGGATCGTGATCTTCTCGGCCTCGGCCTGCTTCATCAGTTCCAAGGAACGATTGGCCGTCACCAGCCGCACCTTGATATCCCCCTGCTGCTGACGCAGCATGCGGATCAGCTCGACCCCGTTCATACCTTCGCCAAGCTGATAATCCACCAGCCAGAAATCCGGCTCTACACCAGTATCGGCGATCAGCTCCAACGCCTCTTCGGCGCTTGACACATCAAGCACATTAATGCCCCATTTTTCAAGCAGTTGCACCATCGCCCGCGACAGTTCCGCGTCATTCTCGACCAGCAGGACGGTCTGTTCCCGGCTATCCGGTTCGCTGGCATGATAGGCCAGAAGATCGGCCGCCGGTTTGGGCAGGCTGTCCTTACGGGCCAGAGGAATCTCGACGCTGAACGTCGCACCACATCCCAACTGCGAACGCAGGGTCAGCGGATGGCTCAGCAAGGCCGCGGCCCGCTCGACAATCGCAAGCCCGAGCCCCATCCCCTCCGAGGCAGAGGCCTTGGCATTGACCCGATGGAATTCGCGGAAGATCAGCTCCTGTTCGTCATCGGGAATACCGGGCCCGCTATCGCGCACCTCCACCCGCACCGCGCCACGCCGGTGACGGGCGCGGACCAGAACCCGTCCCTTGGGCGTATAGCGGATCGCATTGGAGATCAGGTTTTGCAGGATACGGCGCAGATAGGTGTTGTCGGACACCACAACCGCCTCCGTGTCGCGGATCAAAAGCTGCAAACCTTTCATCTCGGCAATGGGCGTAAATTCGTCGCGCAGCGCGCGGAACATCGGGGCCAGCGGGATCGGACCGGGATGCACAGCCGCCTTACCGGCCTCGAGCCGTGAAATATCCAGCAGCGCTGAAAGAATCCCCTCGACCGACAGCAGCGCATTCTGCGCCTTTTCCAGCGTTGTTGCCGCAAGCGGAGACATGGTCTCGTCGCTGAGCGAGGCCATATAAAGCTTTGCGGCGGAGAGCGGCTGCAAAAGATCATGGCTGGCGGCGGCAACAAACCGTGCGCGCGAGGCATTGGCCCGTTCCGCCCGTGACAGCGCGTCTTCAAGCTCGAGCGTCCGCTCCATCACCCGCGCCTCAAGCGTATCCTTGGCGCGGCTCAACTCGCTGATGGCCTGCCGCTCGGCGGTGATATCGGTCAGCGACATCACGAAGCCACCATCGGGAAGTTCCTGCGCGTAAAGGTCATAGACCTGCCCGCCCTCGCGCGTCAGCTCCATCTGGAAATTGTCGCGCCGCCGCGCGCGCCGCACCCAATCCGCCAGCCGGTAAGCCGACAGACCATGCGGAAAAACGAACTGGTCGCGCACCTGTTCCAGCAAAAGATCGAACTGCATCCCGCGCCGCAACCGGTTGCGCGGCAACAGCAAAAGCTCTGCCAGCCGTTCATTCCACCCCAACAGACGCAACCGCGCGTCAAAGATACAGGCCCCCAGCTTCAGATGTTCCAGCGTGGCTTGCAAGATCCGTGTCTGGTCATCCAGAAGCCGCCCGCGCTCTTCGCGTTCGCGGCGGATCAGATCGGTCACCTCCGTCTGCAAGATCACCGTGCCACCATCGCGGGTCCGGTGTTCGCTGACCTGAATCCAGCGATCATCGCCCATCTCCTGATTGAAGATGAAGTGATGTTCGTCATGGCGCTTGCGGCGCATCGCCACCCAGTCCGCCCGCGTCATGCCTGCCGGCAAATGCAGATGCGACGAGGCCGACACCAGATCGAGATAGTCGAGAAAGCCGAGGCCGGGCTTGAGATCGGCACGAATATCGATCAGCAGCGCGTTGAAACGGGTATTGCACATCACCAGTTGTTCATGCGCATCGAACAGGGCAAACCCCTCCTGCACCGTCTCGATGGCCGAGGCCAGATTCTGGCGGGCAGATTCGGTTTCGCGATTGGCCTCGGCCAGCCGCGCATTCGACATGTTCAGCAGATCCAGCGCCTTTTCCAGATCCCGCGTGCGTTCGCGCACCTGATCTTCCAGAAGGGCCGCGCGTTCGAACTGCGCATATCCTGCCTCGCTGTCACCACGAGACGATTCCGCATGGCGGATCAATGCCGAGGCAATCGCCAGCAGCTTCTCGTTCTGTCGCAGAATGTCATCACCGGGCCCAAGCAGGGATGCTGCAAGCTGGTCCGGCATCCGGTCCGTCATACTCTCTCCTCTTCCTCCCCTTGGCCCCGAGGCCCGCGACCCAAGGGAGAGTAAAACGCGATGCCGGTGAAAGTCTGATTAACATGCATCGCTCCGAACTGCTCGCCATAGGTGGAGAACCCCTGCACATTATAGCGCCGCAACAAATCGGATACGGGCTGCATAATCTGCCGTCCCTCGACCTCTATACGTCTGAAAATACAATCGAAGGCCAAAATCAGACCGGGTGCGGCGGGCTGACTGAGACGCTCCAGTTCATCTTCCAGATGACGCACCATATTTTGCGGACGCGCAAGCGTTAACACCAATCCGCGATCAATCGCCGAGAAAAACACCAGCCCGCCATCCTCGCTGCATTCACGGATAGAGCGCACGTAATAGCGCCCGCCCACACGCACCTGCACAGGGTTGATGGAAAAAAGAAACTGGCACAGATCTTTCTCGGCAACCCCGAGCAGTCGGGCATATTCGGCAGCGGCAGGTTCGTCATTGATCCGCAGCACGGCGCGGCGGGCAGGATCTGCCTGCGTGACCACCATGCGCCGCCCCGTGGGCACCAGATGGTTCACCGAAAACATCCGGAAGCTGGCATGGGCGCGCACCAGAAGCAGGATGGCCGCATCCTGATAGAGCCTGCCCGACAGGAACAGGCAGGTCTGCCCCGCCGCCCCCCCATCACCCGCCGAGCCGCCGAAAACCGGCACCGGCCCCAGACCGCCGGACAGCGTGTTCAGCAGCGCATCCTCTTGGGCATTGGTCCCGTCGGCCAGCAAAAGGGCGAATTCATTCGGCCCCGCCCCCTCGCGCAGGGCCATCGCCTGCCGCCGGTTGGTGATCTGTTCGATGATCTGGCGCGCATCTTCGCGTGCCAGCGAGGACACCAGCACCGGTTCGACCTCGAACCCCTCCTGCGGGAAGGCAAAAGCCAGAATCTGCCCCTCGCTATAGCCGTGGCGGGTCAGCTCTCCGCTTGTCGTGCAGCCCGCCACAACAGAGCCGGAAAACAGCACCTCGGCCTCCGCGACGATCTTGCCGATCTGCGCCTGCGGGCTGCAAAACAGCAGCACCAGCGCGAAGGGCCCCGCGCCCAGTTCTTCGGACAGCGCCTGTAACGGGCGCGCTGCATCGGCACTCACAGAGGCGGTCAGCGGCATCAAAGCGCCTTCGATGCGCCTGTGTTCTATTGCAGCGGACAGCATGGGCGAACTCCGTCAGGCGGGATCAGCGCGGGGTCGCAGGATCGGGCGAGGACGAAAGCGAATGGGCTTCGCGCGCCAGAAGCACGGCCTGCGTGCGCGAATAGACCCCGAGCTTGCGCATGATCGCGGTGACATGCGCTTTCACCGTGGTCTCGGCAATCGACAGATCATAGGCGATCTGCTTGTTCATCTTGCCCTCGCAGATCTGGTCGAGAATGCGCGCCTGCTGGCGGGTCAACTGGCTGAGGCGGCGGATCGCCTCATCCTGCGACGACGCCTCGTCGGATTTGGTCAGATCGTCGCCCGAACATTCGGGGGCGAAGACCTCGCCTTGGGCGATCGCGCTGAAGGCGATGCGGAACAGTTCGCGCTTGGAATGTTTGGGCACAAAACCCGCCGCACCCGCCAGAAGCGCCTGCCGGATCACCCGCGGCTCATCCACCGAGGAAATCACCACGATCGGCAGTTGCGGTGCGGCAGCACGCAGCTTCATCAGGCCGTCAAGCCCCGTGACATCGGGCAGGTTGAGATCAAGCACGATCACATCGGGACTGGGCCTGCTTTCCAGAAATTCCAGCGCCAGACCGATCCGCTCCGCATGGCTGACCTCTTCGATCCCTGCGACCGTCTGCAAGGTCATCGCCAGCGCATCCCCGAAAAGCGGGTGATCCTCGACAATAAGGGCGGTGCGAAACTCTCGGCTCATAAGCATCTCCTGCAAGGCATCGCGTCTACTCGTTCACAAGGGAAGCAATCGTTTCACGCAAAAGCATCTGTAATAGGATCTAGGGTAGCGGTGTCCCTAGCCTTTCTCATACTGGCAAAAAGTATAAGCCCGAATGGCGCAGGAAACGATAAAATGATCCCCGAAGGCCCTGCCCTCCCCGAAAGAGGGAAAAAGCCCCGCGCAAAGCGGGATATAAAAGCAACACACGCGGTGCATAATTAGCACTATTTCTCAACGATCCCGCCCTCAGCTCTGGTGCTTTGCCGCATATCGGCCTATCCAGCTCCCCTCTGAAACCCCAGCCCGAGGAGAGCATGACATGACGACATTCATCACCACAGTCCTTTCTTCGGACATGGCGCGGTTCTGATCGGCCCAAAGCGTTCCTTTCCCCGTCTGTCCAGTCGCGATTCCAGATCGCTATTTCTTCTTGGAAAGACATACAGCCTATGGGCATTTCCTTTTCAGGCAGGACAGGCCGCGCGCCCGTCCGCCATTTCTACACGCGCGACAGCTGGATTGACGGCCGCGCGGAAGACCAGCTTGCGCAAGTGGCGGGCTGGTCCGGCATGCAATCGGTGGCGGGCTTTCCTGACCTCCATCCCGGAAAATTCGGGCCGGTGGGGGCGGCCTTTCTGGCCGACCGGATCTATCCGCAGCTTGTCGGCACCGATATCGGCTGCGGTATGGGGCTCTGGCGGCTGGACCTGCCACGCCGCAAACTAAAACTCGACAAAGCCGCGAAACGACTTGAGGTTCTGGAACGGGGGACCGATCCCGCGCAGGCCGCTGATGCCTTGGCAGCCGCAGGGCTGACGGGGCAGATCGGGGAGGCCGGTCTGGGCACCATCGGCGGCGGCAACCATTTTTGCGAGCTCCAGACCGTCGAGGAGACCGACGGAACTGCGGGGCTGCGCAAGGGTGATCTGTGTCTGCTGGTCCATTCTGGCTCGCGCGGTTACGGGGCGCAGATTTTCGACGGGCTGGAGGACAGCTGGAAGGCGGGGTTTGACCCGCAAAGCGCGGCGGGGAACGCCTATCTGGCCCTGCATGCACGGGCCGTGGCATGGGCGCGCCTCAATCGTCGCCTGATTGCCGAAACCGCCGCCGACGCTCTGGGCACGACCGTCACGCCTCTTTGCGACAGCGTCCATAATTCGGTGGTGGCGCATCAGGGGCACTGGCTGCATCGCAAGGGGGCCGCCGAGGCCGATCGTGGTCTGGTTCCGCTGGCCGGTTCGCGCGAGGCACCAAGCTTCCTGCTGGCGTTGCCGGATACGGTGCCCGAAGCCCTCTCCTCGGTGTCACATGGTGCAGGACGGCGCTACGACCGCGCCTCGATGCATGGGCGCATCCGCAAGGTCAGATCCGAACTGGAAGCGCTGACCCGCACCCGCTTCGGGGGCCGCGTGATCTGCCATGACCGCGACCTGCTGATTGAAGAGGCCGGCCCTGCCTATAAGGCTCCCGAAGCGGTGCTGGCGGATCTGACCGCTTTCGGGCTGGCCACGCCGCTGGCGCGCATGGTGCCGCTGATCACCTATAAAACGTCAGGAGGCCAAAGATGAGCCCACGCGAAACCCTACTTGTCTCCTCGGGCAACGGACCGGCAGAATGCCGTCAGGCGGTCGCATATCTGCTGGAGGCACTGGCTGACGAGGCCGGGATCCTCGGGCTGGATATCGACATATCCGAACGTGCTGCCCTGCATGGCCCGTCTTCGGCTGTGGTCGTTCTGACCGGCTCGGGGGCGACGGATATGGCGCGCGACTGGGAAGGCACGGTGCTATGGCGCTGCGCCTCAAGGCTGCGCCCCGCACATCCGCGCAAGAACTGGTTTGCCCAGATCTTCCGCCTGCCCTCCCGTCCTGCCTGCCTGTCCATTGCCCCCGATGAGGTGGTGATGGACGGCCTGCGCGCCGGAGGTCCGGGTGGCCAGCACCAGAACAAGACCTCCAGCGCGATTCGGGCACGCTGGTGTGACCCGCAGGGCCGCCTCTGGTCGGTTGTGGTGCGTGAGAGCCGCTCGCAGCACCAGAACCGCAAGATCGCAATCGACCGGCTTTCGGCGCTGATCTCTGCCGATCGGGCCATGAACGAGGCGGCGGCGCGCATGGCGCTGCACGACCTGCACGGCCAGATCCAGCGCGGGAACCCGAGGCGGGTGTTCGACGGGCCGAACTTCCGGCCCGCATGAAGCGTCCCGTTTCAAACCGGTTTGACGATCAATAACTTAAAAAACGGCCCCGTCCTGCGGGGCCGTTTGTTGTGTCAAGGATGCTCGCCAGCTTGGGCGAAGACCCTGCGGATCAGGCCCAATCGCCGTTGCGGAAAATCGCGACACGACTGCCATCGGCACGAATACCATCGATATCGGTCTGCGGCCCGCCAATCATCCAGTCGACATGGATCAGCGAGCTATTGCCCCCTTTGGCCGCAATCTCGTCGGGCTTCAGGCGTGCGCCGTCAAGGAAACACTTCGAATAGCACTGCCCCAAAGCGATGTGACAGGCGGCATTCTCGTCATAAAGCGTGTTGTAGAACAGAATACCGGATTCCGAGATAGGCGAATGGAAGGGCACCAACGCCACCTCGCCCAGACTGCACGCGCCATCGTCGGTCGCGACAAGCTCTTTCAGAACCGCCTCGCCCTTGCTCGCACGGACCTCGATGGCGCGGCCATCCTTGAACACCATCTCGATATTCTCGATCAGGCTGCCCTGATGCGACAGCGGCTTGGTCGCGCGCACGGTGCCATTGATGCGGTCCTTATGCGGCGTGGTGAAAACCTCTTCGGTCGGGATATTCGGATTGCAGACGATCCCGTTCTGCGCGGGCGAGGCCCCGCCATGCCATTCATGATCATCGGCCAGCCCCACCACCAGATCAGTGCCCGGCCCCGTGAAATGCAGCGCCGAAAACCGTTCTTCGTTGAGCCAGGCCGATTTTTTCGCAAGCGTCGCGTTATGGTCGGCCCAAGCCGAGACCGGATCAGCTCGATCCACACGGGAAGCCGCAAAAATCGCCTCGGCCAGTTTCGCCTGAGCCTCCCGATCCGAGAGATCGGGGAAAATACGCTTGGCCCACGCCACGGTCGGATAGCTGACAATCGACCAGTTGATTTCAAAATTCGAAATTTTCTCCAATGCGGGTTTATAGGCTTTGGCATTGGCCTTGCCCGCGCGCGACACTTTCGCCGGATCGCATTCCGAAAGCAGCATCGGGTCTTCGCCCACAATCGCCAGACGTGCCGCGCCATTGGCATAAGCCTTGGCCATACCTTCATAAAGCCAGCCCGCTGCGGTGTCGAAACTATCATCCGCAGCATAGTCATAGCGCGCCTTTGCCATCTCGCTATCCGACAGGATCGGCGTCACAAGGCCCGCGCCCGCCTTATAGGCCTCGGCCACGATACGACGCAGAAGCGGCAGTGCTTCGACCGGCGCGGTCACCACAAGATCCTGCCCCTTCCGCAGGTTCAAACCGGTTTGGACAGCCACTTTCGCCAAGCGGTCAAGGGCTTCAAGATCAAAGGGTAAATCAGCCATAGGGCCCTCCGTAATCGTCTTCGCCCCCACGTTCTGCCCTTCCCCACGCAAGGTCAAGCAAGTGGCAAAAGAAAAGGGGCGGAAAGACCCGCCCCTTCTGCCGTAAAACCTGACCAAGATCAGGTAATCACATCCGGCTGCTGCTTGCCGGTGGTCGCGGCAATGCCGACAATCTCTTCGGTCGCCTTGATGATCGGGGCCAAGGCCTCTTGCGGGTCCTGAGCCAGACCTTCGGGACCTGCAACATAGCGCTCCAGATAGACCCGCAGGGTTGCGCCCTCGGTGCCCGTGCCAGACAGGCGCAGCACAACACGCGACCCGCCCGCAAACAGGATACGGAAGCCCTGATGCTGCGAAACGGATTGGTCGACCGGATCGGTATAGGCGAATTCATCGGCATTGCCGACGACAAGCCCCTGATATTCCTTGCCGGGAAGGTCGGAAAGCTTGGCGCGCAAATCATCCAGCATGCCTTCCGCCAGCTCTTTCGGCAGCGCCTCGTAATCATGGCGCGAATAATAGTTGCGGCCAAAGCGCTTGAAGTGATCCGCAACGATCTCGCCGACCGACTGGCCACGCGCCGCGATGATGTTGAGCCACATCAGCACCGCCCAGAGGCCGTCCTTCTCGCGCACATGGTCGGAGCCTGTCCCGAAGCTTTCCTCGCCGCAGAGCGACACGCGCCCCGCATCCATCAGGTTGCCGAAAAACTTCCAACCGGTCGGGGTCTCGAAACAGGCCAGTCCCAGTGCCTCGGCCACACGGTCCACCGCCGCCGACGTCGGCATCGAGCGTGCCACACCCTTCAGCCCCTCGGCATAGGCCGGCACCAGTTTCGCATTGGCCGCGATCACCGCCAGACTATCGGAGGGCGAGACATAGGTGCCCGCGCCCAGAATCATGTTGCGGTCACCATCGCCATCGGAAGCCGCGCCGAAATCGGGGGCATTCTCGCCCATCATCTCGGCCATCAGCTCATGCGCCCAGGTCGGATTCGGATCGGGATGCATGCCACCGAAATCCTCCAGCGGCACCTCATGGACCACAGTACCTTTCGGCGCCCCCAGACGGTTCTCGAAGATCTCGACCGCGTAGGGACCGGTGATCGCGCACATCGAATCCATGCGCATCCGGAAGCCCTTGGCAAACAGCGCTTTCAACGCGGCAAAGTCGAAAATGCCTTCCATCATATCGGCATAGGCCGCCACAGGATCGAGCACCTCGACAACCATTTCCCCCAGCGTCTGCGTGCCGATATGGCCCAGATCCACGTCCGGCACGTCCAGTTTGAGATAGGAGGTGATGTTTTTCGTGCGCTCGAAGATCGCATCGGTGATCTTTTCCGGCGCTGGCCCCCCATTGGCCGCGTTATATTTAACGCCGAAATCCTCTTCGGGGCCGCCCGGATTATGGCTGGCCGACAGGATGATCCCGCCATCGGTTTCAAGCGTGCGGATCAGATGAGAGGCCGCAGGCGTCGAAAGCCACGCACCCTGCCCCACAAACACTTTGGCCGCCCCATTGGCCGCCGCCATTTTCAGAATGATCTGCGCCGCTTCTTTGCCGAAATACCGTCCGTCACCGCCCAGAACCAGAATTTTACCATCCACACCGCCGATCGCGTCAAAGGTGGATTGAATAAAATTTTCCAAAAAGTGCTTTTGCATGAAAACCTTGGTTTTCTTGCGCAACCCCGAAGTGCCGGGCTTCTGGCCCTCGAACGGGGTGGTCTGAATCGTTGTCATGATCTCTCCTCATGGACAGTCGGTCGGCTAATGATTTGATCATATTGCGACTTCTTGCAAGTGCTTGGCGGGTTATGAGCGTGGAACTGCGCATCCGGTTCCGTTACGCGCGACCGCTGCGCCCCTCTCCGCGCCCCTTTCTCATCGCATAGTTAACGCGAGCGGATACATATTCCAGCCAGAGACGCGCGTCCTGAGAACGGCACGTCACAAATGCCACAACCTTAAGCTGAAGGTGAAAAAAGCATCAGCCGGACGCGTCATGCCAGCGGCAGATAGACGATAAACCGCGAGCCTTTGCCCTTTTCGCTTTCAACCTTCAGCCGCCCCCGATGGCGCGAAACGATATGTTTGACAATCGCCAAGCCCAGCCCCGTCCCCCCCTGTTCGCGCGAACGATGGGTATCGACGCGATAGAAACGTTCGGTCAGGCGCGGCAGGTGGATCGCCTCGATGCCGTCGCCCTGATCGGCCACCACCACCCGCAGCGCGGGGCCGCGCAGGGTAGGCTCATGTTCGACAGAGCCGAGCGTCACGCGCACCTGCGCATCGCGCGCCCCATATTTGATCGCATTCTCGATGAGATTCGAGAAAACCTGTGTCAACTGGTCCGGATCGCCCGAGACCCGTTTGGGTCCGGGTTCACCATCGCGCAGCAAGGTCACATTGCGCGCCTCGGCCACCGGAGCCAAAGCCTGCATCGCACCGTTCAGAACGGCAGAGATATCCACCTTTTCCGTCGGACGCCTGCGCTCTTCCGATTCGACGCGGCTGAGCGACAGAAGATCCCCCACCAGCCGGTTCATCCGCGCCGCTTCCCGCTCCATGATCGACAAAAACCGCGTCCGCGCGACCGGATCATCTTTCGCTGCATGCAGTAAAGTCTCGATAAATCCCGAAAGTGCGGTCAGAGGGGTGCGCAATTCATGGCTGACATTGGCCACAAAATCGCGGCGCTGCGCTTCCGCCTCTTCCAGAGCGGTAATATCCTCGATCACCACCAATGCGCCCCCATGCGGCAAGGTGCCCCCCGGCTCGGCCGGCATGGGCGAGACCGTCACCCGCACCGACATCTCGCGCGCGCCAAGCGAGAGGCGGTCGCGCACACGCTCTTCCCGCTCCTGCCTGAGCGCCTCGTCGAGGGCGAAATTGATGGCGGGTTTACGGATCACGGTCACAAAGGTGCGTCCGGTAAGCCCCTCTCCGAACAATCCAAGCGCCGAGGGGTTGGCGTAGACGATTTTCTCGTCCTTTCCTACCAGCAGGATCGGAAAGGGAACCGCCCCCAAGGCCGCAATCGTCGAAGATTTATTCAAAACGGACTCCTTTTTCCTTTTTGCAGAATTGACCTAAATCAGATCACGGTAAACAGTTGATGACAGGAAATTTTCGCATTTACCATTTGCTAACCACTAGCTGTTTTTGGGGTGTGACATTCCACCCGTTGGCGAGTTAACCTGATCATAACGAAAAGGATTGACGCTAAATGATCTCTCGTCTTGGACCCAATAACCCTCCATCAGAGGTCGAACGCAAATCAGCAGAGCTTGCCGACCGACGGATCTTGGTCATAGAACCGACAATGGAACTGCCGCATGCGCTGCGCGGCGTAACGGGCGCGGCCATCACTATTGCACGGCTGACAACTATAGATGCCGCTCTGATTGAAAGAACAGCACCAGATCTTGTGCTCTCGCCGCTGCTTTCCGAAGCGTTCGATATTCTGGATCTCGCGCGGGTGATGATCCGCTATGGCTATAACGGACCGTTGCGGGCCTATTCCCTGCCTCTGCCCAATGCAGACCTGATCCGGCGCGAAGTGCGCCAGATCTGGCCAAATGGTGATTTCGATATATTCGAAATCCCGAATCTCGCGCCCTCTCCAAACTTTTCACGCAGAAGGTAAACGCAAGACGCGGGAGGTCAGAGCGCTTTGAGGCCCTTGCGATACCGCTCCGCATTGGCGCGGTAGCGATCAGCCCCCTTGCGCAGCATCGCACGATCCGCCTCTTGCAATTCACGCACGACCTTGCCCGGAGCCCCCAGAACCAGCGAATTATCGGGGATGACCTTGCCTTCGGTCACCAGCGCACCCGCACCAATCAGGCAGCCCTTCCCCACTTTCGCGCCATTCATGATCATTGCGCCCATCCCGACAAGCGTGCCCGCGCCGATTTCGCACCCATGCAGCAATGCGCGATGACCGATGGTGCAGTCCGGCCCGACCACAAGCGGGAACCCCATATCGGTATGCATGATCACGCTTTCCTGCACATTGGACCCCGCGCCGATAAAGATTTCCTCGTTATCGCCGCGCAAGGTTGCGCCGAACCAGACCGAGGCCCCCTCTTCCAGCACCACGCGCCCGATCAGATTGGCATCTGCGGCAATCCAGACATTCTCCGCAAGACGCGGCTTGATCCCGTCAAGTTCATAGATCATCGGTTTTCGAACTCCTCATCCAAAGAACGAATGAACGCATTCAGCCCGGGCTGACGATCCCGCCTTGCCCGTTCGGCCATCAAAATGGTTTTCAGCTCGGCCTCCGCAACATCCAGATCGCGATTGACCAGCACATAGTCATATTCCGCCCAATGGCTGATCTCGGACATGGATTTCTCCATCCGCCCCGCAATCACCTCGTCACTATCTTGCGCACGTGTACGCAACCGGCTTTCCAGTTCGGCAATCGAGGGAGGAAGAATGAAGATCGACACCACATCCTTGCCAAGCGCCGAATTGCGGATCTGCTGCCCGCCCTGCCAATCAATGTCGAACAGCGTGTCGCGGCCTGCCGCCATCGCGGCCTCGACCGGCGCTTTCGGTGTGCCATAGGAATTGCCGAAGACGCGCGCATGTTCGAGCATCTCGTCCTGCGCCACCATATGATCGAACTCTTCATGGGTTTTGAAGAAATACTCGACCCCCTCCCGCTCGCCTGGTCGCGGTTCGCGGGTGGTTGCGGACACGCTGAAACTCAGGGTCGGGTCCCAGCTCATCAACCGGCGCGCCAAAGTGGATTTTCCCGCCCCCGAGGGCGAGGAAAGAATAATCAGGATACCACGCCGATCGGCCATTCAGTCAGCACTCCACATTAGGGTCGTGTATGGGGAATCTGCCGCCGCGAACCAGCCGGACGATCCGGCTTTCGCACGAGAAACAGACATGTCCGCCCCGCCTAGCATCTTTAGCAATAAAAAGTCGAGCCACAGAGCCCGCCCGAGGCCGGTCACCTCCCGATCTGGCGCAAAGATCTGCCACAAGGCGGTTTTTTGGTGGCCGCACGCGCAGAAAACCGGCCCGTTTCCATGCCGCAGTCCCGCCACAAACCCCTCTTCGTTACGATTCGACGGGGCAATCCATTAAAATATCGGCGGGCTTTCTTACGATTGACGCTGAAAAAATCTGACGCGACTCAGGTCCAAATCGACAAGTCTTAACAAATCCTTTCCAAGGCCCAGAAATAAACCTCGGTTTCTTCAGAAATATTAACCATAAGACATTGATTTATTTACTTTAATCACCTGACCATTTGGACAGGTCTCAAGCCGGGATGCGTCAAAGCTTCAAATTGGTCATATATTTTTCTCAAATCATCTTAAAGATGCAAAATCTGATAATATGCAGACCCTATGTATAAAATATATAACCTATAAATTTCAAAAATTTGCGTTCCATACTTAAGAATATTCCACCCGTTGATCCAAGGCATAACACATAGGGATTCAACCATATGTTCGCCGCTAACAGGCCCGCCGACACGGCCTGACCTAGGGGCAAACTTTCGCAAAACGGGCCCGAAATTCTGCCCCTCCTGCCGCAGAAAACCTGCTATAAATTTCCCAAGGGCAGGCAGGGCTCACAGGGCTACGGCCTTAACCATTTAACAAGTTAGTTCTCCATTCGACGAGAAAATGGCGTATTAAGAGTTCAGTAAGCAATTCGATCCCACGGCCTGCAAAATGGCCCATGCCGCAAAAGCGAGGGGACCACAACGCAATCAGACTGGCAGGCACGATACGCCGCCGCGGATGGTAGGAACGATAACGATGGAAAACGATACGAAGATTGTGCGCATGGACCTTAACGCTGGCAAAGCCCGTCAGGTGACCTCTGAACTCCGCGCCTATTGGGAAGCGCTTCGCATGGGCCGCACGGTTCCGGCGCGCTCGGATATCGACCCCCGTGGTATCGAACGTGCTCTGGAATATGCGTTCATCATCGAACGTGTCGCACCGGGCATGGGCCGTTTCCGTCTGGCCGGTATGCATCTCAATGACCTGATGGGAATGGAAGTGCGCGGCATGCCGATGACCGCCATGTTCGAACCCGCTGGCCGTAAAAAAGTGGCCGAAGCCACCGAAGCCTGCTTTACCGGCCCCGCGATTGCCGAGCTGGATCTGATTGCCGATGACGGGATCGGGCGCCCCGCCCTGAAAGCCAAGCTTCTAATTTTGCCGCTGAAATCCGATCTGGGCGATATCAACCGCGCGCTTGGTTGCCTTGTGGCCGAGGGCGAGTCGATCGGGCGCACGCCGCGCCGCTTTACCGTGACCGATGCGCGCATCACGCAGGTCCAGCAAGGCAAGCCGACCCCTGCCGAGCTGCCCCAGCCCGTCCGCCCCGAGCTGGCCGGTTTTGCCGAGGACGCACCGGTCTTCGGCCATGCGCCGCGCAAACCGCGCCCCGCCGCACCCGAAATGCCTGCGGCCCCGCAGATGACCACCCCCGAGGAACGTCGCGCCATGTTCCGCGTGGTCAGCAATAACGACTAAACCATAAGGACGGCGCCTCCTTGCGGTTTTCCGCATCGGCGCATGGTCACTCAGAGCCTTCAGAAAGAAGTGAAGCCCCAACGCAAAACGCGGCGGGGCTTCGACCATTTGGGAATATCACGGCCTCAAAGCCCTTTGGATATAAAAAAAGGGAGCCGCAGCCCCCCTTTTCAAAGGTTTCCCGCTTACAGATTACTGACAGCGCGTTGCTGCGAGCGGCGGTTTTGCAACTCTTCTGCCACAAGGAAGGCCAGTTCCAGCGCCTGATTGGCGTTCAGACGCGGGTCGCAGGCGGTATGGTAGCGTGACGACAGATCTTCGTCGGACACGGCGCGCAGACCACCGGTGCATTCGGTCACATCCTTACCGGTCATCTCGAAATGCACCCCCCCGGGGATCGTGCCTTCGGCATTATGCACGGCGAAGAATTCCCGCACCTCTTGCAGCACCGCTTCAAACGGACGGGTTTTGTAACCGCTGGCCGATTTGATGGTGTTGCCATGCATCGGGTCACAGGACCACACAACATTGGCTCCCTCTTCCTGCACGGCCTTGATCAGACGCGGCAGATGCTCGCCCACCTTGCCCGCGCCGAAGCGCGCGATCAGGGTCAGACGACCGGCCTCGTTTTTCGGGTTCAGCTTGGACATCAGAACCTTGAGGTCTTCCGCCGTGGTCGACGGGCCGCATTTGAGGCCGATCGGGTTTTGCACCCCGCGACAGAACTCGACATGCGCGCCATCGGGCTGACGGGTGCGATCGCCGATCCAGATCATATGCCCCGATCCCGCAACCGGCAGACCCGTCGTGGTATCGGTCCGGCACAGCGCTTCTTCATATTCCAGAAGCAGCGCTTCATGCGAGGTGAAGAAATCGACCGTTTTCAGCTCGGGCGCCGTTTCCGATGTCACGCCAGCGGCGGCCATGAAATCCATCGCTTCGGTGATGCGATCTGCCAACACACGGTATTTCGCGGCTTTTTCCTCGTCGGTGAAGCTGGTGATCCAACCGTGTACGCGATGGATATCGGCGTAACCGCCGGTCGAGAACGCGCGCAGAAGGTTTAGCGAGGCCGCAGCCTGCGTATAGGCCTGCAGCATCCGGTTCGGGTCCGGTACGCGCGCGGCTTCGGTGAAATCGAACCCGTTGATGATATCGCCACGATAGCTGGGCAGTTCGACGCCACCCACCACCTCGGTCGCCGACGAACGCGGCTTGGCGAACTGGCCTGCCATCCGGCCAACCTTGACCACGGGCACTTTCGCCCCCCAGGTCAGGACAATGGCCATTTGCAGCATTACCTTGAATGTATCACGGATATTATCCGCGCCGAATTCTGCAAAGCTTTCGGCGCAATCCCCCCCCTGAAGCAAGAACGCCTCGCCGCGGCAAGCCCGCGCCAACTCGTCACGCAAACTACGGGCCTCGCCCGCAAAAACCAGAGGAGGCATTCGCGAGAGCGACTGTTCAACGGCATTGAGCGCCGCCGCGTCGGGATAGTCGGGCATCTGTACCCGCGGTTTCGCGCGCCAGTCCGACTTTTTCCAACTCTGAGCCATCAGTTCCTCCATTCCGGCTTCTTATAATTAGGCCCGCGTTATAGACCGGACCTTCGCGGCATTAAACAATATTTTCCCCGACTGCATAAAGTTTAATCCATGATGACAGAAGTGGCAGTGAATTGCCTAGCCCGAGGGCATCGGGGCCGTGCTTTCTCTTGCGGGCGTCCATATTCGGTGATTGGGTCGAAGCCCATCAAAGAGTGATGTGTGTAGGATGCGCAAAACCACCCCCAAAAGACTCACGGCCAGGCCAGCCCCTTCCTATGGCTCCCAGCGCCTTCCGGTGCAGAACCGCGCCAAGCGTGTGGTCTTCCTGCTGCTGGACCGTTTCACATTGATGGCCTTTACCAGCGCGCTCGAACCGCTGCGGCTGGCCAACCAGATCTCGGGTCAGCCGCTATACGAATGGGCGCTGGCCGCCGAGGGGGGCACCAAGGTGCAAAGCTCCAGCCGTGTCGAGATCACGGTGGATATGGGGCTGGACGAGGTGCAGCGCGAGGACACGATCATTGTCTGTGGCGGGATCGATGTGATCGAGGCCACCACCAAGCCGGTGATCAGCTGGCTGCGGCGCGAGGCCCGAAAAGGGGGCGTGATCGGCGGGTTGTGCACGGGTGCATGGGCGCTGGCCGAAGCGGGGCTTCTTGATGAACGCCGCGCCACGATCCACTGGGAAAACCACGATGCCTTCACCGAAGAGTTCGACGAGGTGGATCTGGCGAAATCGGTCTATGTGATCGATGGCAACCGGATGAGCTCGGCAGGTGGCACGGCGGCCCTTGACCTGATGTTGCGCATCGTGGCACGCGATCATGGCGAGGCTCTTGCCAACACGGTTGCGGATCAGCTCATATACACTTCTATTCGCACGGAAAAAGACAGCCAGCGTCTTTCCATTCCCACACGGATCGGGGTGCGCCACCCCAAGCTTTCGCAAGTGATCGGGCGGATGGAGGCGAATATCGAAGAACCGATTTCCCCCGCCAAGCTGGCCACCGAAGTCGGCATGTCGACACGGCAGTTGGAACGGCTGTTCCGCCGCTATCTCGACCGCAGCCCGAAACGCTATTATATGGAATTACGGCTTCAGAAAGCGCGCGCGCTGCTGATGCAGACAGAGATGTCGGTGATCAATGTGGCACTGGCTTGTGGCTTTGCCTCCCCTTCGCATTTCTCCAAATGCTACCGCGCGCATTACCAGACCACCCCCTATCGCGAACGCGGTGCCTCGGGCGGGCATCCGGCTCCTGATCTGGTCGAGGAAGCCCTGCCGATGGTCGAGGAACTGCCCATCGACGCGCCTTGGGATATCGAGATCGCGCAGGACGATTTCGACGAGAACGAGGCCTTCGACGCAGACGATCCAGAAAATGGGCCAGAAAATGGACCAGAAGACGGAAATGCGCCAGCCCGCCGACCGCATGAGCGGAACTTCTAGGCGATCAACTCGCGCAAGGGGCGATTATTTTCTGTGCTACCAGCCCCTTCGCCGTATTTTCGTCCAGCACCTGCTGTGGCACACCTTCCCTTTGATGCGCATCCCTTTTATTCTGACCGGCAAGTCAAAACACGATCAGGGGAGATAACTGATGCGCAACCTTTTGCTGGTAACCACCGCTCTTGCCATGACCGGCACGGCGGCTCTTGCCGATGACGTGAAAATCGGCGTTCTGCTCGGGTTTACCGGCCCTCTTGAATCGCTGGCCCCCGGCATGGCCGAAGGTGCGGAACTGGCGATGAAAGAAGTCAGCGATAGCGGCAAGTTCATGGATGGCTCGACCGTGACGCCGGTTCGCGGAGATTCCACCTGCATCGATGCAGGTGCGGCAACCTCCACCGCAGAGCGCCTGATCACCAGCGATGGCGTGAAAGGCATCTTTGGTGCGATGTGCTCGGGCGCCACCAGCGCCGTTCTGCAAAACGTCGCTATGGCCAATGGTATGGTCATGATCTCGCCTTCCGCCACCTCTCCGGCCCTGTCGGATATGGAAGATGACGGGCTCTTCTTCCGCACCGCGCCCTCCGATGCGCGTCAGGGCGATGTCATGGCCGATATCATTCTGGAACATGGCATCAAATCGGTTGCCCTGACCTATACCAATAACGACTATGGCAAGGGGCTCGCGGATAGTTTCCAAAGCGCCTACGAGGCCAAGGGGGGCACAGTCACGATTTCGGCGTCGCATGAGGATGGCAAGGGCGATTACTCGGCCGAAGTCGGCGCGCTGGCCTCGGCGGGCGGCGATGCGCTGGTGGTTGCGGGCTATGTCGACCAGGGCGGTTCGGGCATTCTGCGCGGGGCGCTTGATACCGGTGCGTTCGACACCTTCGTTCTGCCCGATGGCATGATCGCCTCGGCGCTTGAAAACAACTTTGGCGACGAGCTCGACGGCTCTTTCGGCCAGATCCCCTCTTCGGAAGGCGAAGGCAAGGACAAATTCCTTGCGCTGGCGCAAGCGGCAGGCTTCGACGGCAATCAGGTCTATTCCGGCGAATCCTACGATGCAGCGGCCCTGATCATGCTGGCGATGGCCGAGGCGAAATCCACCGATCCGAAGGTCTACAAAACCCATATCATGGATATTGCAAACGGTCCGGGCGAAAAGATCCTGCCCGGTCAACTGGGCCATGCGCTTGACCTAATCGCTGAAGGCAAAAAGATCGATTATGACGGCGCCTCTTCGGTCAATCTGATCAAGGGTGGCGAGTCCGCGGGCACTTTCCGCGAAGTCGAAATCAAGGATGGCAAGATCGAAACGGTTAAATACCGCTAAGCTCTCCGACATGCAGTGGACAGCCCGGGACCAATGCGCCCGGGCTGTTTTCCGTAGCGCAAGGATCAGGGGTCAAGGGTCCGGCGCGGTCAACAGACGGGACAAAAAATGATAAGGGTTGAAAACCTAAAGAAACAATTCGGCGGCTTCCATGCTGTCGACGGGGTCACATTGGACATCGCCAAAGGCTCGATCACCGGCTTGATCGGCCCGAATGGCGCGGGAAAATCCACCCTGTTCAACGTCATCGCAGGCGTCCATAAACCGACCTCCGGTCAGGTCTTTCTGGATGGCGAGGACATCACCGGCCTTTCACCGGATTCCTTGTTTCACAAGGGCTTACTGCGCACTTTTCAGATTGCGCATGAATTCCCTTCGCTCACGGTGCGCGAAAACCTGATGATGGTGCCCGCAGGCCAGAGCGGCGAAACGCTCTGGTCGGCCTTGTTCCAGCGCAAGAAAATCCGCGAGGAAGAAGCACAGCTTCTGAAGAAAGCCGATGAGGTGCTTGATTTCCTTACGATTTCCCATCTGAAGGATGAAAAGGCCGGCAACCTGTCGGGCGGTCAGAAAAAGCTGCTGGAATTGGGACGCACGATGATGGTCGATGCGAAGATCGTCTTCCTTGACGAGGTCGGCGCCGGTGTCAACCGCACTCTGCTGAACACGATCGGCGATGCCATCGTACGGCTCAACAAAGAGCGCGGCTATACATTCTGCGTGATCGAACATGACATGGATTTCATCGGGCGGCTCTGCGATCCGGTCATCGTGATGGCCGAGGGCAAGATGCTGGCCACGGGGGCTCCCGATACGATCATGCAAAACGAAGCGGTCATCGAAGCCTATCTGGGCACCGGACTGAAGAACAAGGCCGTTGTGGCCACGGAGGCAGAATGAGCTTTCTCTCAGCATCCCAGATGACTGGCGGCTATGGCAAGGCGGATATCCTGCATGGCTGCACATTAACGGTCGAGAAAGGCCAGATTGCGGTGATCGTCGGCCCGAACGGGGCCGGAAAATCCACCGCGATGAAGGCCGTGTTCGGCATGTTGCCGCTGCGCAGCGGCTCGGTCACGCTGGATGGCGACGACATCACCTCCCTCACGCCGCAGGACCGTGTTGGCCGCGGAATGGGGTTTGTGCCGCAGGTCAACAATGTCTTCCCGACGATGAGCGTCGAGGAAAATCTTGAGATGGGCGCATTCACCCGCCGCGACGATTTCCGCGATACTATCGAGCAGGTCTACGAGCTTTTCCCGATCCTGCGCGAAAAACGTCGGCAGAATGCGGGCGAGTTGTCGGGCGGGCAGCGTCAGCAGGTGGCCGTGGGCCGTGCGCTGATGACGAAACCCAAGCTGCTGATGCTGGACGAGCCCACCGCAGGGGTCAGCCCGATTGTGATGGACGAGCTTTTCGACCGCATCATCGACGTGGCACGGACAGGGATCTCGATCCTGATGGTGGAGCAGAACGCGCGCCAAGCCCTTGAAATCGCGGATGTCGGCTATGTTCTGGTGCAGGGCGCAAATGCCTATACCGATACCGGCCCCGCGCTTCTGGCTGATCCGGAAGTGCGCCGCACCTTTCTTGGGGGATAAGATGAAAAACATCCTATATCCCTTTGTTCTAATATCTTTTTTCGCGCAAGCTTGCGCTGCAGAAGGTCGCAAGGACACGCTTCTGACCTGTCACTTCGACAGCCGCGAGGTCATCCTTTCCCAGGATGGCGCCGACGGATTGCTCTGGACCGATAACCGCGACCATACCACCGGCGTCATGGCCGCATGGACGCGCAACGACACCAGCATACAGATCACAACGCCTCTGGTGATGGATCTTTCCGTCATGATCACCCTGCCGGCAATGGACCATATCCCCGCTGGCACGCCTGCAAAATTCACCCGTTCGGGACTGGGGCTGACGCCGACCGCTCTCGACGGCACTTGTGAGGAACCGGTTTAATGGAAGCCCTCAACGCATTGGTGGCCTTCGCCAATTACGTCTTCATCCCCGCGCTGTCCTATGGCTCGCAACTGGCCCTTGGCGCGCTTGGAGTGACCCTTGTCTACTCGATCCTGCGCTTCTCGAATTTCGCGCATGGCGATATGATGGCCTTCGGCACGGGCGTGACAATTCTTGTGACATGGCTTTTGCAGGATGCCGGTCTGGGCCTTGGTCCCTTGCCCACGGCGCTTCTGGCGCTGCCGATCGGCATCGTCGTCACCGCCGCGCTGGCCTTGGTGACAGACCGCCTTGTCTATGCCCATTACCGCAAGATCCGTGCGACACCGGTGGTGCTGGTCATGGTCTCGGTCGGGGTGATGTTCGTGATGAACGCGCTGACGCGCATCATGATCTCCGTGCTCTCCGTGCCTGTTCTGGGCGCGAAGGAGGCGGTCTCGGGCGTCGACGAAATCCGCTTTGCCGATGGCGAACGCTTTCTGGTCTCGGCGCGCGCATTCAAGAACTGGAGCGGCCTGTCGGAGCCGCTGGCCATCCGCGCCAGCTCGGCCATCACCTTCGTCACCGCAATCCTCGTGATGATCGCGCTATTCTGGTTTCTGAACCGGACGCGGGCGGGCAAATCGATGCGCGCTTTCTCGGATAACGAGGATCTGGCGCTTTTGTCGGGGATCGACCCCAAACGTGTGGTGATGATCACATGGATCATCACCGCCGCCCTCGCCACCATCGCAGGCACGCTTTACGGGCTTGATAAATCCTTCAAGGCTTTCAACTACTTCCAGCTGCTTCTACCGATTTTCGCCGCCACCATTCTGGGCGGGATCGGCAATCCGGTCGGGGCCATTGTCGGCGGCTATATCATCGCCTTCTCGGAGGTGGGTGTGACCTATGCGTGGAAGAAAATCGCGACCTATCTGATCCCCGGTTGGGAGCCCTCGGGCCTCGTGCAACTGCTCTCCACCGATTATAAATTCGCGGTCAGCTTCACCATCCTGATTGCCGTGCTGATCTTCCGTCCCACCGGTCTTTTCAAGGGGAAATCGATATGAGTTCTCGTCAAGCGGATGCCGCAGCGGGCGGCAAACTGCGCACCCCCATTCTGTTTCTTGCCTTGCTGGCGCTGTTCGCAATCGAGGCGGCGACATCAGGCTGGAATGCGGCTTTGGTGATTTTGAACATGGGCGTCATCAGCGCGATCATGGCGCTGGGGCTCAATCTGCAATGGGGCTATGCGGGCCTGTTCAACGCGGGCACTATGGGCTTTATCGCCTTGGGTGGCGTTGCGCCTGTGCTGATCTCTATGCCTGCCACCCAAGGCGCGATGAGCGCGGGTGGTTGGCGCATCCTGCTGGCGCTGGCCATCGCCATTGCGGTGCTGGCGATTGCGGTGCAACTGTGGAAGCGGCTGCGTAAAGGGCTGCGCGGGCTGGCCACCTGCCTCGTGCTGGTGATCGGTTTCTTCCTGTTCCGCGGCGTCTTCGATCCCGGCGTCAGCGCGGTGGAGGCGATCAACCCCTCCGCACAGGGCTATCTGGGCGGGCTCGGATTGCCGGTGCTGTTGGCATGGCCGGTCGGGGCGCTGTTTGCCGCGCTGGCTGCATGGGCTATCGGCAAGGCCGCTTTGGGCCTGCGCTCGGACTATCTGGCGATTGCCACGCTTGGCATCGCGGAAATCATCGTGGCCGTGCTGAAAAACGAGAACTGGCTGGATCGGGGGGTGATGAATGTCAACGGCATCCCGCGCCCCTTCTTCATCCCGCGCGAGATAGACCTGCAGGCCTCGGGCGAGTTCGTCGCCCATGCCGCGCAATTCGGCATGGATCCGGTGCTGGCCTCGACCGTATTCGTCAAACTCCTGTATCTTGTGCTTTTCTCGGTGGTGCTGGTGGTTTTCGTGATTGCTGCGCAACTGGCCCTGCATTCGCCCTGGGGCCGCATGATGCGCGCCATCCGCGAAAACGAGGTGGCAGCCGCGGCTATGGGCAAGAACGTGACGAAGCGCCATTTGCAGATCTTCATCATCGGTTCCGCCATCTGCGGTTTCGCAGGGGCCATGATGGTGACGCTGGACGGCCAGTTGACCCCTGCAACCTATAACCCGCTGCGCTTTACCTTCCTGATCATGGTGATGGTGATCCTTGGCGGGTCGGGCAATAACTGGGGCGCGGTTCTGGGCGGTATTCTGGTATGGTTCCTGTGGATCAAGGCCGAGGCTTGGGGGCCGGATCTGCTGCAGCTTCTGACCGCAGGCATGGCACCGGGCGCGCTCAAGGACCATCTTCTGGAATCTGCGGCCCAGATGCGCTATCTGGCGATGGGGCTGGTCCTGCTGCTGGTGCTGCGCTTTGCGCCACGCGGGCTTCTGCCCGAGCGCTGATGATAACTGGCGTGTCCCGTGACAAACGGGATGCGCCTAACTCCGCGTGATGTCATAGTCGCGCTTGATCGCACGGGTCCTTTCGCCCCAGATCGAATGGGCAAGCCGCGATTGATGCGCCTCAAGCGCCCGCCTGTCGATAAAGCTTTCGGTCACGCGCCAGACCAGCGGATCTTCGGTTTCCTCCACCTCGAATAGCAGGCATCCCGGCTCGGCCAGTGTCAGCGCACGGTGTTGCGGCAGATAGAGGCGGATAAGCTCGGCCTCCTCGCGGTTTTTACAAATCAGATGGCCAGAGACATGGACCGGCATAGCGTTTCTCCCGGACGACTGGATCTGAGAACCAGATTTGGAATCAGATGTGCTTGTTCCAGAAGTTTATCGTCAAACGCCGGAGCCACCAAGATACCCGTTTGCGGCGTGGTCAGACGCGACGCATCAAACAGGTTGCGATGCACATGGAACAGATCCGCATGGACCGCCTGCACCGGTTTGTAATACAGCAACACTCTGTGCCCTTCGGCATCCAGAAGCTGCATCCGTAGCCCCTGAAAGGCATCCATCACCAGAACCGGTGCCTGTCTGACGGTCATCTGGTCCAAAGAGCCGGCGGCATCACTTGTGGGCATATAGCGCGGCAGGTGATCCATCCTCACGCGCCCGTGCAGATAGCGGTCATAATAGTCCAGACAGGCGCGCAGCTCGTTCAGGCACCCGATCAACCCGCGATCCATATCCGCCGCGTTCTGACGGGCGATCTGCGCCCCGTGCTGCAAGGCCCGCCGCACCGACACGCCATCATCACGTAGAAAATGCGCCTCCAACGGGCCATAGGCCTCTTCCAAAGCGCGCAGCCCCAGAACCATACCGGAAAGATGCAAAGGCTTCCGGTTCAGGTCGACGAGCTTACTCATATCACCATCCATGCAATCCTCCTTGGGTTGAAATCCTAAAGGCACGATGGGCGGCAAATGGTTAACAGATATTGAAATAAGGCAGGAAATCCTGAGGATGAAACAAAACCACAGGTTGCATACAGGCAATACTCCGAAGGGCGATCATATTTTATGCAACATGCTTATAATAAAGCCTGCCAGAGTATGACGCCAATGCCTCAAAGCCCGCACGAGTGCAAAGAGACGCGTCCGAAAAGCGGCCCGATGCGAGGGAAACTTTTGGCCTCGCCTTCTGACGACGCATGGCGGGCACAAAAAAGCCCGCAAGAATGCGGGCTTAAATGCAGTTTCTCAGGAATCAACGTCCGAAATCATTCCCACTCGATCGTGCCCGGGGGCTTCGAGGTGATGTCATAGGTCACGCGGTTGATACCCTTGACTTCATTGATGATCCGCGTGGCTGTCTCGCCAAGGAAGTCGTGGGTGAAGGGGTAGTAATCCGCCGTCATCCCATCGACCGAGGTCACCGCGCGCAGCGCACAGGCGTAGTCATAGGTGCGACCGTCGCCCATAACGCCCACGGTCCGTACCGGAAGGATCGCCACGAAGGCCTGCCAGATTTCGTCATACAGGCCATGCTTGCGGATCTGGTCGATATAGACCGCATCCGCTTTGCGCAGGATCTCCAGCTTTTCGCGGGTGATCTCGCCGGGGCAGCGGATCGCCAGACCCGGTCCGGGGAACGGGTGACGGCCGATGAAGCTATCGGGCAGACCGAGTTCACGGCCAAGCTCACGAACCTCGTCCTTGAAGAGCTCCCGAAGCGGTTCGACCAGCTTCAGACCCATCTTTTCGGGCAGGCCGCCAACATTGTGGTGCGACTTGATGGTGACCGAAGGACCGCCCGAGAAGGACACGGATTCGATCACATCGGGATAGAGCGTGCCTTGCGCCAGGAATTCGGCGCCCTCAATCTCATTGGCGTATTTCTGGAACACGTCGATGAAGAGCTTGCCGATGGTCTTGCGCTTGACCTCGGGGTCCGAGACCCCTTCCAGTGCGCCGATGAACAGATCGGATTCATCTGCGGCGATCAACTTGATATTATAGTTATCGCGGAACATGGCGACGACCTGCTCGGCCTCGTCTTGACGCAGAAGCCCGTGGTCGACGAAGACGCAGGTCAACTGCTCGCCGATGGCCTCATGCAGCAGGATCGCGGTGACCGAGCTGTCAACGCCGCCGGAGAGGCCGCAGATGACCTGCTTGTCGCCAACCTGTTCGCGGATGGTCTTGATGGCTTCCTCGCGGTAGGCGGCCATGGTCCAGTCGCCGGTAAAGCCTGCTTTGCGCAGGAAGTTCTCGATCAGCGCCTTGCCGTTGGGCGTATGATGCACCTCGGGGTGGAACTGGACCGCGTAGAACTGGCGGCTTTCGTCTGCGGTGATTGCATAGGGCGCATTCGGCGAGGTGCCGATGACCTCGAAGCCCGGAGCAAGCTGGGTCACGCGGTCACCGTGGCTCATCCAGACCTGCTCGCGGCCATCATTGAGGAAGAGACCGGCAAAGATACCGTCGAGCTTGTGGCCTTCGGCAGGCGTCACATAGGCGCGGCCATATTCGGCATGATGGCCTGCTTCGACTTTGCCGCCGAGCTGTTCCATCATGACTTGCTGACCGTAGCAGATGCCAAAGATCGGAAGGCCCATCTCGAACAGGACCTGCGGCGCGCGGGGAGAGCCTTCGCGCGTCACGCTGTCAGGACCGCCCGAGAGGATCACGGCCAGAGGCGCGATCTCGCGGATCACCTCTTCGGTGACCGATTGATAGGGGCGGATTTCGCAATAGACATTCAGCTCGCGCAGGCGGCGCGCGATCAGCTGCGTCACCTGGGAACCGAAGTCGATGATAAGGAGGGTCTGATGCTGTGCCATATGCGAGCCTTTAAGGGGCGTTTTTCACAAAGGCAATAACTTTGCGAAAGCCGCGTGTGGATGGGGAGAAGACGGGGGCTCTGCCCCCTCTGGCGCGGGATGCCCCGCGCCATTCACCCCCGGGATATTTCGGGCAGCTGGATGCAGGGGTTACCGCCGACGGCCGAGGGCTTCTTCCAGCACCGTCTTCAGGGTGTCGCGCGGGACGTCGGAGGTGACAAAGGCCTCGCCTATGCCGCGCGCCAGAATGAAGCGGAGCTTGCCATCGAGAACCTTCTTGTCCTGCGCCATCAGCGCGATGAGGCCTTCGGCGTCGGGCAGCGGACCCTCGATATCGGCAAGGTCGGTTTTCATGCCCATCGCGCGCAGATGGGCGCGGACGCGCGAGGGGGCCTCCTGTGCGCAAAGGCCCAGTTTCTGACTGAGTTCAAAGGCCAGGGCGCAGCCGATAGAGACGCCCTCGCCGTGAAGCAGGCGGCTGGAATAGCCGGTGGCTGATTCCAGCGCATGGCCGAAGGTATGGCCGAGATTCAGAAGGGCGCGGTCGCCTTCTTCGGTTTCGTCGCGCGCCACGATATCGGCCTTCATCTGCACCGAGCGACGCACGGCCTCCTGACGCAGCGCCGTATCGCCTTTGGCCAATGCGGGGCCATTGGTTTCCAGCCAGTCGAAGAAATCTGCCGAGCCAAGCAGACCGTATTTCGCCACCTCGCCATAGCCTGCAAGGAAATCGCGCGGGGTGAGCGTGCCCAATAGGTCGATATCGGCCAGCACCAGGGACGGTTGATGGAAGGCCCCGATCAGATTTTTGCCGCTGGGCGCATTGATCCCCGTCTTGCCGCCGACCGAGCTGTCCACCTGTGCCAGAAGCGTTGTCGGGATCTGCACGAAGCGCACACCGCGCCGCAGGACCGAAGCCGCAAAGCCCACGAGGTCACCGATCACGCCGCCGCCAAAGGCGATGACGATATCCTTGCGTTCGACCTTCTGTTCCAGCAGCCATTCCACCGTATGGGTGAAATGCGGCCAGCTTTTGGTGGATTCGCCTGCCGGAAGCGTCAGGGATACCATCTCCATATCCCCCAGCCCCGCGCGCAGCGCTGCCAGATGAAGTGCGCCCACGGTCTCGTCGGTGACGACCGCCACGCGGGGACGGCGCAAGAGCGGCGCGATCTCGGCCCCCGCACGGGCCAGAAGCCCTGCCCCGATCCGCACCTGATAGGCGCGCGCGCCCAGTTCCACCGCTACGATATCAACCATTCTGTCGCTCCGTCTTGAATAGGTCCGGCACCTTATGCAGCGCCTCGAGCACCTTGGCTGTCATCGCGCTCACATCGGTTTGAGGACCGGCTTCCACATGTATCTGCGCTTGGGCATAGACCGGAAGGCGTGCCTCCAGCATGGCGCGCAGGGTGCCTTTCGGATCAGCGGTTTTCAGAAGCGGGCGCGTTGTCTTGAGCCGCACGCGATGCCACAGGGTCTCCAGATCGGCCTGAAGCCAGACCGACACACCGCGTTCGGCGATGACGCGTCGATTGGCTTCGGACAGAAACGCCCCGCCGCCGGTGGAAATCACCGCAGGGGCACCGCGCAACAACCGTTCGAGGATCTCGGTTTCGCGCGCACGAAAGAACGGCTCGCCATCGCGGGCGAATATCTCGGCGACACTCATCTGCGCAGCCTCTTCAATGGCCTCGTCGCTATCGAGAAAGGGCACATCGAGCGTCTGGGCCAAAGCCTGACCGATCGTGGTCTTGCCGCAGCCCATCATGCCCACCAACACGATGCTTCTTTCCAGCCGGTTTGTCACTCGTCCGCCCACGCGCCCCTCTTGTCTTGCCCTACAGTCGCCTCTGTGCACCACCGCACCGGAAATCGCAAAAAGGCCTGCAAGCCTCTTACTTGGCGCAATCGTGAAGATTTCCTTCCTCAATGGCGTGAACTTCCCCAAAATGCCAGTTATAATGTGCAGGATTTTGTGATCGATGCGGCAGCGGGGGACGGTTATCCGCCTTGCACCTGCCGCATCAACGCCGTGAAATCGCAAGAGCAGAACGCGAAAAGACATAACAGACGAAAGACGTGGGGACAGATGGGGCGCATCTTCAAAGTAATCGTAATCCTGTTGATACTGGCCGTTCTGGCCGTCATCGGTTACGCCTATATCGGTGATATGGCGCCGCGGCAGGAAGAGACATCCGTGGACGTTACCTTGCCGGACCAACCGGCCGCGCAAGAATAACCGGAGATCAGGCGTGGCCACCCCTCCTCTTGCAGCTGCGGCGATTCTCTGGATTGGGACGGTCGGCTGGGCGCAGGCTCAGGAGGATGCGCCGATTTCGGCCATCGACTGGCTGTCCAACTCGATCGTGACACCGACCGCCATGCCCGCCAGCCCGACCTTGGGGGGCGCGCAGCCCGCCACTCCCGGCGGAAGCCTATCGGTGATGCCACCGGTTCCGGGCGAGCCTCCCATCAGCAAAGGCGTGGGAACGGAAGATATTTCCGTTTTCACTCTGGGTGGACCCGATCCGAATATGATCGGGCTTCTGCCTGCGGCGCGCGCGGGCCTGCCCAAAACGCTTTGGGGCAAAACGCCAGAGACAGATCTGGTGGCGCTGGTGCGCAAGGAGCAGATCAATACCGCGCTGCCGGCCATCCAGTCTCTCTTGCAAAAACTGCTGCTGGCCGAGCTGGACCCGCCCGAGATTTCCAATCCCAATCGCGAAGACAGCCTGTTTCTGGCGCGGATCGACAAGCTGCTGGATCAAGGCGCTTTGGAACCGGCTTTAGCGATGCTCGAACAGGATACGACCGCCGATCCGGAAGTGTTCCGCCGCCGTTTCGATGTGGCGCTTTTGTTGGGCGAAGAAGACAGCGCCTGCAAGCTGATGGACACCACCCCCGATGTGGCACCGTCTTTCGGGGCGCGGATCTTCTGTCTGGCACGCAACGGGGATTGGGAAGCGGCGGCTGTGTCGTTGCAAAGCGGCGAGGCTTTGGGGCAGTTCGATCCGGAAACCGCGACCCTTATGGAGCGGTTTCTGGAACCCGAATTGACCGATGACAGCGAGGATCTGCCGCCGCCCACCCGCATCACCCCGCTGAATTTCCGCATGATGGAGGCCATCGGGCAATCCCTGCCCACCACCAGCCTGCCTTTGGCCTTTGCCCATGCCGATCTCCGCTCGAATAACGGCTGGAAAGCCCAGATCGAGGCGGCCGAACGGCTGGCACCGCATGGGGCGATCGACCCGAACCAGCTTCTGGGCCTTTATACCGAACGTCGGGCAGCGGCCTCCGGCAGCCTATGGGATCGAGTCTCGGCGGTATCGCAACTGGATAAGGCGGTGGAGGAAAACGATCTCGACAAAATCAACGAGATCCTGCCGCAAGCCTATAAAGCGATGGAACAGGTCGAGCTGGAGCCTGTTCTGGCCCAGCTTTACGGGCCGCGACTGGCGGCGATGGATTTGCAGGGCGTGGCCAAGCAGATCGGTTTCCGGCTGGGCCTGCTGTCGGAAGATTACGAGAATGTCGCCAAGAATGCGGCGGATGACGATCCCGATGATGCGCTGCTGATCGCGCTTGCCTTGGGCAATACCGAAACCGTTCCCGCACAGGACCAGCTTGGCCTTGCGCTCAAACGCGTGTTCGACGCCCCGCCCGAACAGGCCCCCGCGCCCTATCGTGGTCTCCTGCCCGACCAGCTTGGTGCGGCGGTGCTGGAAGCGGCGGATGACATCACTAATGGCGCCAGAGGCGATTACCCCCGTATGGTGAACGGCCTGACACTGCTGCGGCTGGTCGGGCTAGAGGATGTAGCGCGCCGCACCGCCTTGGAAATGATCATTCTGGAGCGCCGGGGATGAGTGATCCTGTCCCGACAGATCTCAACTGGCTGTCGATCTTTCTCGAGGCGCAGGCCGCCGAAGCGGGGGCTGCGCATAATACCGTGCTCAGCTACGGGCGCGATCTGAACGACTTTCTGGCCTTCACAAGCGCCAGGTCGCTGTCTTTCGGCACGCTTGCACAGGATGATATCGAGACCTATCTGATCCGCTGCGAGGCCGATGGTCTGGCCCAATCCACCCGCGCGCGCCGACTGTCGGCCATCCGGCAGCTTTTCCGTTTTGCCTATGAGGAAGGCTGGCGCAGCGACAACCCGTCTTTGCGGATCAGCGGCCCCGGCAAGGTGAAGGCATTGCCGAAAATCCTGTCGATAGAAGAGGTTGACCGCCTGCTTGTGGCGGCGCGCGATCATGGGCGCCATCCGATTGACCGCGCTCGCAATCGCTGCCTGATGGAAATGCTCTATGCCACCGGCATGCGTGTCAGCGAGCTGGTCACCCTGCCCGTTTCAGGCGCGCGCGGCAATCCGGCGATGCTGATGGTCAATGGCAAGGGCGGCAAGGACCGTATGGTTCCGCTGTCCGAACATGCGCGTCAGGCGCTGGCCGATTGGATCATATTGCGCGACGAAGCCGAAGATGACGCCCATCGCAAGGCCCGCAAGCCCTTGTCACGCTTTCTTTTTCCCTCTTCGGGCAAAGACGGGCATCTGACGCGGCAGGCTTTCCACCGGTTGTTGAAAGACTTTGCGGTCGAGGCGGGGATAAGCCCTGCCAAAGTCACGCCGCATGTGCTGCGCCACGCCTTTGCCACGCATCTGTTGCAAGGCGGCGCAGATTTACGGGCGATCCAGATGCTTTTGGGGCATGCGGATCTTTCCACGACAGAGATCTATACCCATGTGTTGGACGAGCGGCTGAAAACGCTGGTGATGCAGCATCATCCGCTGGCAAAACGATCTTGAAGCAGGGCAAAAGCAGTATAAAACTCGGCTATGGACACCAATTTTCTTGATGCCGCCTTCATCGGCTCGGCTGCAACCATCCTGATCCTTCTGGCCTTCTCGGCCTTTTTCTCGGGGTCCGAGACCGCATTGACCGGCGCGAGCCGCGCCAAATTGCGTGCACGTGCCGATAAGGGCGAGAAAGGCGCGGATGTGGCGCTGAATGTCACCGAAGACAGCGAAAAGCTGATCGGGGCCATTCTGCTGGGCAATAACGTCGTCAATATCCTGTCGACATCGCTGGCCACCGCCCTTCTGACACGGGTCTTCGGGGATTCCGGCGTGGCGCTGGCCACTTTAGCCATGACGGTGCTCGTGCTGATCTTTGCCGAGGTTCTGCCCAAGACCTATTCGATCAACAATCCCGAGACCGTGGCCACCAAGGTGGCCCGTCCGATCAAGCTGATCACCATCCTGCTTGCCCCCGTTGTCGCGATTGTCCGCCTTGTGGTGCGGGGGATCTTGCGGCTTTTCGGCCAGAGAACCAATGCCGATACGCATATGTTCTCGATCCATGAAGAGATTGCGGGCGCGCTGGCCTTGGGGCAATCCGAAGGCACCGTGGATAAGGAAGACCGCGACCGGCTTCTGGGCGCGCTGGATCTGGGCAACCGGACGGTCGAAGAGATCATGCTGCACCGCAGCCATATCGAGATGCTCGATGTGAATTCCGAACCGAGCGAGATCCTGACCGCTGTGTTGTCCTCGCCCTATACCCGTTTGCCGCTTTATGATGGCGAGCGGGAGAATGTCGTGGGGATCATCCACTCCAAAGACCTGCTGCGCGCGGTGGAGAAGCTCTTGCGCGAGGATGGGTCTACCTTGCAAAGCATCCGCCAGCTGGATGTGACGCAGGTGATGATGAAGCCCTATTTCATCCCCGAAACCTCGCCGCTGGATGAACAGATGCGCGAATTCCTCAAGCGCCGCACCCATTTCGCGCTGGTGGTGGATGAATATGGCGACCTTCGCGGCCTGCTGACGCTGGAGGATATTCTGGAAGAGATCGTGGGCGAGATCACCGACGAACACGACCCCACAGCGCCCTCGCGGCTGCTGCCCAATGCGGCTGGCGATTATATTGTCGATGGCGGCATGACCATCCGCGACCTCAATCGCGAAACAGACTGGTCCCTGCCCGATGACGAAGCCCATACGATTGCCGGTCTGGTGATCCACGAGGCCCAGACCATCCCGACGCCGGGTCAGGTGTTCAGCTTCCATAGCTTCCGCTTCGAGGTACTGGCCCGCAAGGATAACCGCATCACCCGCCTGAAGATACGCCCGCTCCTGCCCTCGGCGGCAGAAGAGGGCTAACATGGCGGCCTGCCCCTGCGACCAAACCGGTTTGGATAAGATCCAAACCGGTTTTTTTCTTGCCTAGCCGCGTTGTATTTCCGCTTTGCGGCGGGCCACGAAAGCCTCAAGCGCGGCGCGCCGTTCGGGGGCCAGAGCTGGCGGCTGGTAAGTCTGCAACAGCGCCGACACCCGCTGATGGGCATGCCAGACGGTATCGGGCCGCCCCGCGTGATCCCATGCGTCAAATGGCCGGTCCTCGACCACCTCGCTTTTCCAAAGCCGCGCCTGCCCCTCGGCAAGGGTTTCCTGCGCCCCCAGATAATGCCCGCCCGGCCCGACCTCGCGCAGGGCCGCAAGCGCGGCACCGCTTGGGGCCGCAATCCCGCCATACTGGCGCAGCATGGCCGAAAGCTGATCGGCATCCAGCACGAATTTCTCCGCCGAGGTCGCCAGACCGCTTTCCAGCCAGCCGCAGCCATGCAGCATGAAATCCACCCCTGCAAGCTGGCTGGCCCAAAGCGACCCTGCCGCCTCGTATCCGGCATGGGCATCGGACTGGAACGCCCCCGTCAGGCAGCCGCCCGCCCGATAAGGCACCCCCAACCGCCGCGCAAGCTGGCCTGCGGCAATGGTCAGCTGTGTGACTTCCGGAGAGGCGAAAATCGAGGCACCGGTCCTGAGATCCAGCGCACTGGCGTAAAGACCAAAGATCACGGGCGCGCCGGAGCGTATGAGTTGCGCATAGGCGATGCCGGCCATGACTTCGGCCAGAGCCTGCGCCAGCGCCCCTTCCACAGTGACCGGCGCGGTGGCCCCCATGATCGCATAGGCCGAGATCACCGTCGCCTGCCCCGCCTGCGCATAGAGTTCCAGACATCGGCTCATGGTCGCATCGAAGCTCAGCGGCGAACCGATATTGATCAATGCGCTCAGCAGCACCGGCAACTCTGTCCCTTCATATCCGAACAGGATCTTCGCGAAGGCGATGGAATCGCGGGCCCGTTCAGGGTCGGTTGAGGCCCCCATGAACGGCTTGTCCGACAGTGTCGCATGTGCCAGCAACATATCCAGATGGCGGGTTTCCAGCGGCAGGTCCGTCGGTTCGCACAGCGTGCCGCCCGCATGGGTAACGCTGTCGCACGCTTGCGCCAGACGCATCAGAAGCTGGAAATCGCCAAAACGCGCATCCCGTCGTCCAGCCACCGGATCTTGCACGAAAGGCGGGCCATAGACCGGCGCAGTCACCGGCCGCGCGCCGCCGATCTCGACATCGCGGGCCGGATTGGCGGCATGCTGCACGAAACGGGCGGGGGCGGTCTGGCACAATTTGCGGGCAAGACCACGCGGCAGATACACCCTTTCGCCCTGCACCTGCGCCCCGACAGCCTGCCAGCGGGCCAGTGCCTCGGGGTGATCGGTGAAATTGATCCCGATCTCGGCGAGAATCGTCTCGGCCTCGGCCTCGATCTCCGCCGCCTTGGCCTCACTGAGCAGATCACAGGGCGGGATACGGCCCATCGGCTGCACGGCGCTATGTGGCGAGGAGGACGGCAGGGGCATTCGGGGTTCCGTTCATGGCAGACAGGTTCGGCCCCGATCTTGCCCCCGAACCCCGCCGGAGTTCAACCGCCCTGCTCAACTCTGTTGCAAAAGCAGAAGACTGGCCTGCCACGGGCCCAGATGCAGGCTGTGATCGGGATTGGGCCGGATCGATCCCAGTTCGCCCGCAATCGTCACCCAGTTGCCCGCAGGCACCGTCACACTGACCGGATGATCCGACAGGTTGAAAAAGCATTGCACCACCTCGTCCTCCAGCACGCGCTGGAAGGCCAGCACCTCGTCGCCTGCCCAGACATCGCGGATATCCCCCTTGCGCAAGGCCGGATGGTTGCGCCGGAACGCCAAGGCCCGACGGTAGTGATGCAGCAGGGCCGAAGGGTCCTTATCGGCGGCATCCACGGCAAGACGGGCATGGGCACGCGGCACCGGCAACCACGGTTTCGCCTGCGAGAAGCCCGCATAGGGGGCCTCCTCTTCCCAGACCATCGGCGTGCGCGCGCCGTCGCGCCCCTTGAACTCGGGCCAGAACTCGATGCCATAGGGGTCTTGCAGGTCTTCGTAATCCAGCTCCGCCTCGGGCAGGCCCAGCTCTTCGCCCTGATAGAGACAAAGGGAGCCGCGCAGACAGGACATCAGCGTGGTATAGAGGCGTGCCGCCTGCGGCACGAGCCCCCAGCGCGTGATATGGCGCTCCACGTCATGGTTGGTAAAGGCCCAGCAGAGCCAGCCATCTGGCACCACTTCGGCCACCTTGTCGAACACCGCCTTGAAGCTGCTTGCAGGCAGGGGCGCGTGGCCCGAGAGGAACTCGAAAGCATAGGACATATGCACCTTGTCATTGCCCGACGTATATTCCCCCAGAAGCTCCAGCCCCCGCTGGGCATCTCCGACCTCGCCCACCGCAGCCGCATTATAGCCGTTCATCAAGGTGCGCAGCTTGCGCAGGAACTCAAGATTGCGCGGATGGTTCTTGTCGTAAAGATGGAGCTGGTGATTATAGGGATTGACCTTGGGGGCGGTGGAATCATTGCGCTGTTCCGGCGGCAGGGGCGGATTGTCGCGCAGCTTCTCGTCATGCATGTAATAATTGACCACATCCAGACGGAACCCATCCACCCCGCGGTCCAGCCAGAATTTCGACACATCCAGCAATGCCTGCTGCACCTCGGCGCAGTGATGGTTGAGATCGGGCTGCTGGGTCAGGAAGTTATGCAGATAATATTGCTCGCGGCGGCTGTCCCAATGCCATGCCGAACCGCCGAACATCCCCAGCCAGTTATTGGGCACCGTGCCATCGGGTTTCGGCTCGGCCCAGACATACCAGTCGGATTTCGGATTATCGCGGCTGGAACGGCTTTCCTTGAACCAGGGATGCTGGTCGGAAGTATGCGAGAAGACAAGATCGATCAGCACCTTGATGCCCAGAGCATGGGCCGTCTCGATCACCTGATCGAAATCGGCCAGCGTGCCGAACATCGGATCGATATCGCAGTAATCGGCGACATCATACCCGAAATCCTTCATCGGAGAGGTGAAGAACGGCGAGATCCAGATCGCATCCGCCCCGAGCCGCGCGATATGCGGCAGGCGACGCACGATCCCCAGAAGATCGCCGATCCCGTCCCCGTTGCTGTCTTGGTAACTGCGCGGATAGATCTGGTAGATCACCGCACCACGCCACCAGTCGGGATCCTTGCGCATCACACTCATACCAGCTGTCTCCTTTTGTCACTCTCCGGTCCTCGTCGCGTTCAAAGGATAGGAAGCCCTGCAAACGAGATGAACCCCTATGACAAAAAACTGAGGTGGAATATGTCGCGCGGGCCCATGCTGCGGCCCTGAAGCGACACCTGCATGCAACACCGCCCGTCTTTGACGAAAGAGACGGCAAAATCAGTTTGGAACCATTTCAAACCGTTTTAGCGTTTCCTTTCAAAGGACCAGATATCTCGGGGTTTGAAATGACGCTGAAAGACCTCGCCCGTCAACTCGGGCTTTCGCCCACGACTGTCAGCCGCGCGCTCAACGGGTTTCCCGAAGTGGCCGAGGCCACGCGCCTGCGCGTATGCGAAGCCGCGCGCGAAAGCGGCTACCATCCCAATATGCAGGCCCGCCGCCTTGCCACGGGCCGCGCGATGGCCATTGGCCATATCCTGCCGATGGCGCCCGAGCATGATCTGGTCAATCCGGTCTTTGCCGACTTCATCGCCGGAGCTGGCGAGATCTATGCATTGCGCGGCTATGATCTGGTGATGACCCTCGTGCCCGCTCAGGACGAAGAGGCCGCCTATCGCGCGATGGCCGCCAAACATAATGTCGATGGGGTGATCCTGCACGGGGCGCGCCAGAATGACCCCCGCCCCGCGCTTTTGCGCAGTCTGGGCCTGCCGTTTGTCACGCATGGCCGACCGCCCGCATCGTCCGAGACCGATCTCTGGGTCGATGCCCATCATGAAGCCGCCTTCGAGCAGCTGACCGCTCTGCTGCTGGATCAGGGGCATAGGCAGATCGCCTTTATCAACAGCCCCGATCCCCTGCAAAGCTCGGCCTATCGCCGCACGGGGTTCGAGCGCGCCTTTCTGGCCCGCGGGCTGGAGGTGCCACGGCTCTATATGGTCGCGGGGGAGGTTTCCGATGAAACCGGCCGCGACGCGGCGGCTGAAATGCTCAGCTGGGAACAGCGCCCCAGCGCCTTTGTGACCGCCTCGCTGATGGCTGCGATGGGGGTGCGGCGGGCCGTCGAGGATACGGGACATGTCTTGGGGCGCGATATTTCGGTGGTGACATGGGATGACGAGCTGTCCTTTGTCAGCAATCGTGGCCTGAACCCGCTTTATACCACGATGAAATCCCCGATCCGCGAGGCCGGACAGCGCGCCGCGCAGATGCTGATTGACCGGATCGAGACCCCCGAGATCGCCCAGTCGCCCCTGCTGATCGAGCCTGCCTTGCTGATGGGACATTCCATCGGCGCGTGGAACGGCTGACCGGCGCCGATCAGCCAAGGCGCGGGGGCGCCACTGTTAGCGCCCAAACGCACCCTTGCTTGGCCCTGTCAGGGCCTCTATCAAAGGGCGAGGATCGCTGAGGAGACCGAGATGCACACAGCTACCGCCCCCCGTTACACGCTTCTGGCCGATATCGGCGGTACCAATACGCGGGTGGCCCTGGCGCAGGGCTCGACGCTGGTGCCCGCCTCGGTCGCGCGGTTTCCCAATAAAGGGCGGGCCGCTCTGGAAGAGATCCTGACAGAATATATGGTGGCCGAGCGGGTATCCAATCTGGCGGGCGTCTGTGTCGCGGTGGCCGGGCCGGTATCGGTTGATGGTCAGGACGCACGAATGACCAATCTGGACTGGACAATCCGTGCCAGTGCCCTGCAGGCCACGACAGGGGCCGCGCATGTGTCCATCCTGAACGATCTTCAAGCTCAGGGCCATGCGCTTTCGGGGCTGGCTCCCGAGGCGCTGCGGATGGTTCTGCCCGGTGCCCCCGCGCCCAAGGGGGCCGCGCAGCTTGTCGTGGGCATCGGCACCGGCTTCAATGCCGCGCCCGTGCATCACGCACCGCAGGGCTATGTCGTGGTGCCCGCGTCGGAATGCGGCCATATCACCCTGCCCCTGCGCAGCGAATTGCATATCGAGATCAAGCGCTATTTCGAACGCAAGCACCGCTTTGCCAGTGTCGAACATGCCTGCGCCGGACGTGGTCTGGAACGAATCTACGCCTTCGTGACGGGACAGGAGGACGCCACGGTCGACGGAAAAGAGATTCTTTCCCTCATGCAAAGTGAAGACCGTGACGCCTTAAAGGCTGCCGAAATCTTCACGACTCTCCTTGGAGGTGTGCTGGGCGATCTCGCACTGACCCACCTGCCCTTTGGTGGCATTTATCTGATTGGCGGGGCCGCCCGCGCGATAGAACCTTGGCTGGAACGGTTCAATTTCCAGCAAGCCTTTAAAGACAAAGGATCTTTTTCAGACTACATGGAGCGGTTTTCGATCCATGTGGTGGAAGATGATTATGCCGCGCTGGCAGGCTGCGCAAATTATCTTGCCGCCCATAAGCTGGGATTGCTGTAAAGCGACGCCGACCCCTGTGTCGTCAAGTCTATGTTAACAGACCTGCGCTAAACCCATTTCATTACCGAATGAAAGGGGAACTAGGTGCAGTTTTCTCACTCAGACATCCCTGGGGGTCGCACATGACGACGCTTCCCCTGGACCCAAAGCTAGACCTGACCAAGGTCGCAGGACTAACGGATACACTTCGCTCTCATAAGGGTAGCGATCTGGTTATCGATGCCGCAGAGGTAAGCCATCTGGGGGCTTTGGGCCTGCAGGTTCTTGTTTCCGCCGCGAAGACCTGGCGTGACAGCGGTCACTCGCTGACAATTTCTCCCCGTTCCGAAGCCTTCGACGAAGCGCTTGGGATCTTTGGGGTTTCCCTTGATGATTTACAATCCACGGAGGCCGCATGAGCCTGACAGTTCTGGCCGTCGACGACAGCCGTACCATCCGCGACATGCTCAAACTCGCTTTGAAAGATGCGGGCATTGAACTTCACGTCGCCGAAGATGGCGTGCACGGGCTTGAGGTGCTTGAGGGCATCGAACCCGACGCGATCATCTCCGATATCAACATGCCGCGCCTCGACGGCTTTGGCTTCATCGAAGCCGTCCGCGGTCAGGAAAAGCATCGGGCAACCCCGATCCTCGTCCTCACGACAGAATCCGCCCCTGAACTGAAGGCACGTGCCCGTGCGGCAGGTGCAAGCGGCTGGATCGTGAAGCCTTTCGACCCGCCCAAGCTGGTTAAGGCACTTCAGATGGTGGCAGGCTAAGGGAGGGATCCATGTCTGATCCGATGGCAGAAATTCGGGCCAGTTTCTTTGTTGAATGCGAAGAACTGCTTGAAAGTCTTCAGGACGCACTCATCGAGATGGATGAAGGCGCCTATGATAACGAGACGATCAACGTCGTCTTCCGGGCCGTGCACTCCATCAAAGGTGGGGCTGGAGCCTTCGGACTGGACGCGCTCGTCGCATTCGCCCACCGGTATGAAACGGTGATGGATGAGGTGCGCTCCGGCAAACTTCAGCTTTCGCCCGATGCCGTAAAGCATTTTTTCCAATGCGCCGATTTCCTGTCGGATCACGTCCGTGCAGCACAAGCTGGTGATCCTCCGCCACAAGGGGCCGAGGAAGCCCTGTGCGAGCTGGAATCCCTGATGGGCATGGCCCCTGGCGGGGCTGTCGAGGAAGAGGAAGTCTCCTCTGACGATTTCCAGCCGATGGGGTTGAGTTTTGATCTTGATCTGGGGGCAGTTGACGAGGTCAGCGAAACCCGGATCGAAGTGGACTTCGTGCCCAAGGCCGAATTGTTCACCTCGGGCAATGAGCCGCTGCATCTGTTCCGTGCCTTGCACGAGCTATGTCCGGAAATGGTGGCGACCCTTGATCTGGATGCCATCCCCGAGCTCGACGACCTCAATCCGGAGATCCCCTATCTGTCCTGGAATGTTGTTCTGACAGGCGATGTCAACGAGATGGATATCCGCGAAGTCTTCGATTTCGTGGAAGATGTCAGCACGCTTGAAATCAAACAGGATAACGGCGTCGAAAACAGTTTTCTCCCTTTTGCCAATGACGGCGCAGAAGCATCGACTGATGCCGTCATGGATGCAGAATTCATGGATGCCCCGTCATCACCTGCTCCGCAACCCGAGCCCACGGCAGTAATGCCCGCTCCTGTGGAGGCGACACCTGCGCCCGAACGGGCGGCTCCGAAAGAGACGGAGGCGGGGGCCGCTGCGGCGCAAGCGAAACATGGCAATGACCCGTCCCCCACCGTACGTGTGGATCTGGACCGGATCGACCGTCTTGTGAACCTTGTCGGGGAGCTGGTCATCAACCAGGCAATGCTCGCACAAAGCGTGGCCGAGGCCGGTTTGCCACCGAACTCTGCCGTCATGACCGGGCTTGAAGCCTTCATGATGCTGACCCGGGATATTCAGGACTCGGTCATGATGATCCGGGCACAGCCTGTCAAACCGCTCTTCCAGCGGATGGGGCGGATTGTGCGCGAGGCGTCGGCCGCAGTTGGCAAGGATGTCCGGTTGAAGGTCGAAGGCGAAACGACCGAGGTCGACAAGACCGTCATCGAACGCCTTGCAGATCCTTTGACCCATATGATCCGGAACTCGGTCGACCACGGTCTCGAGACGCCCGATAAGCGTCGCGCGGCAGGAAAACCCGAAGAAGGCGTCATCACACTCTCGGCGCAGCATCGCTCGGGACGTGTGGTTATCGAAATCGAAGATGATGGTGCAGGGATCAACCGGCCGAAAGTCCTGGCAAAGGCCATCGAAAAAGGTCTTGTCGCGCCCGAGGCGCAACTGACGGATGCAGAGATCGACAACCTGCTGTTCTTGCCGGGTTTCTCTACAGCAGATCAGGTCTCGGCCTTGTCCGGTCGTGGTGTCGGTATGGATGTCGTGCGTAGCTCTATCCAGTCTCTGGGCGGGCGGATCACCATCCATTCAGAACCCGGCAAGGGAACGATCTTCTCGATCTCTCTGCCGCTCACCCTGGCCGTGCTGGATGGTATGGTCGTGAATGTCGCCGGAGAAACGCTGGTCGTGCCTTTGAACGCCATTCTGGAAACGCAGACCCTTACGGCGGAAGATCTGCGGAAACTGGGGCCGACGACCAATGTCATCCATGTCCGTGGCGAGTTCGTTCCCCTTTACGATCTTGGGGCCGAGCTTGGATATCGCGGCGCGAAAAGCAACTATGAGGGATGCATCGTCTTGCTCACCGCGCAGGAAGATGGCCGCCGGAATGCCCTGATTGTCGACCAGATCATGGAACAACGTCAGGTCGTGATCAAAGGTCTGCAGCAAGCCTACGGGCACATCCCCGGCATCGCCGCAGCCACTATTCTTGGCGATGGTCAGATCGCTCTGATCCTTGACCCCGCCGACCTTGTTCAAAACGCAACCGGCCACACCCGGTCCGACTTTGCCCTAGCAGGATGATTAAGATGACTGAAACAGCATCGAGCCAAACCTCGTCCGAGATCGAACTTCTGTCTTTCCGCTTGGCAGACGAAGAATATAGCGTCGATATCATGTCTGTGCGCGAAATCCGTGGATGGACGCGTGCAACCCCTCTGCCGCATGCCCCGCCGCATGTGCGTGGTGTCATCAACCTGCGCGGCACAGTGCTGCCGGTGGTGGATTTGTCCGTCCGTTTGGGCATGAGCCCAGTAGAAGGCGATGCGCGTAACGTGATCATTGTGGTCCAGTTCGGCAACCAGACCGCAGGGCTGCTTGTCCATGCCGTATCGGATATTCTCTCGATCCCGCGCGAAGAGCTACAACCGCCGCCGGATCTCGCTGCGGATATGTCGCATAGCTTCATTTCGGCACTGACCATTGTGGAAGGACGTATGATCCGCGTCTTGGATCTCGCCACGGTTCTGCCCGAAGATACCGCGGAAGCCGCATGAACGCACTAACCCCCAATATTCCCCAGACGACCCCTAGCGAGAAAGAACTGGCAGAAATTGCCGCGATTCTTATGGCGCATGCGGGAATCGTCCTGGCACCGGGAAAGGGCTCGATGGTCCAATCCCGGCTACAGAAACGGCTTCGTGCTCTGGGGCTGAACTCCTACCGTAGCTATATCGACCTCGTCAGCAGTCAGGACGGCCTGAGCGAACGTCAGGAGATGATTTCTGCCCTGACCACGAATGTGACGAATTTCTTCCGAGAAAATCATCATTTCGAAACGTTGAAGACAACGGCCCTGCCTCAGTTGTTGGCCTCGCGCGGCAAAAGGCTCCGTATCTGGTCGGCGGGCTGCTCCAATGGTCAGGAAGCCTATTCGATCTTGATGACTGCGGCAGAATCCGTCCGAGATTTCGACCAGTCCGATATCCGGCTTCTGGCAACCGATATCGATCCGGTCATGATCCGACGTGGCACTGCGGGCGTCTATTCTGAGACTATTCTAGAAGCCGTTCCCGGCCCTCTTCAGAAAAAGTACTTTCAGAAGCACGGGGAAGATTTTCAGGTTCTAGACAGGTTGCGCAATCGCGCAGCCTTCCGCGAGCTGAATATCCATTCGGATTGGCCAATGAAAGGCCAATTTGACATCATCTTCTGTCGGAACATGATGATCTATTTTTCTCCAGAAGCCCAAAACCTTCTGTGGAAACGTTTTGAAAAAATCCTTGCTCCGGGCGGCTGGCTTTTTGTTGGCCATTCCGAGCGGGTTCCGCTGGACACGGGCAGCAAACTCCTGCCGGCCGGAATCACCACTTATCGACTCCCCGAAACGGGTTAATGAAGGAGGCCACAAATGGCATTGCGAGACCAACTTAAAGTCATGGTGGTCGATGATATGTCCACAAGCCGCGGCCTGATCCTACAGGCGCTGGACGCTATGGGTATTCGCCAAGTGGGCTATGCAGTCGATGGCCCGGGCGCATTGAGCATTCTGGAGAAAACTCCGGTCCACCTTGTCATCTCGGACTATAACATGCCGGGAATGGACGGGCTGCAGCTGCTTCATGCGATCCGTAAAAATCCGAAGACCCAGCGTAGCGGGTTCATTCTGATCACGGGTCGTGCGGATAAAGAGATCATCGAGAACGGCAAGAAGCTTGGCATGAACAACTTCATCAAGAAGCCGTTCCAGCCGCAAGATCTTCGCAACTGCATCGAGGCCGTTGTGGGGCGCCTATGATCACCAGCACCGCACAGGAAACCATTCCGCCAAAGCATCAAGACCTACCTCTTGATGCGTTGGCAGCTCGTGTTGGCGACGAGCTGGAAACTCTGGCACGTCTTTCCGCCGATGTTCAGAAAGCGATTTCGGAATGCGAATTTTCCGAACATACGCGGGCCGAGGCGATCCGGGGGATGCAAGGCATCGACCGGATCACACAATCGCTCGAAGATCTTGGTCGCCTGATGGCGGCGGTCTCGGGGGAAATGCCGGAGGGCGTGAAACTTCACGCCGTTCCGATCCTGTCCCGTCTGCGACTTCACGAGCTGATCACAAATCTCAATCCGTCCCAGGACCGGATCGTGCTCAGCCATGAAGAAGCCGATGGCGAAATCGAGTGGTTCTAAGCGGAGCAACCCGCTTAGAACGATCTCTGGATTATTTCCGTTTGCCAAACGCTTCGGCCAAGGCAGACCCTAAAGCCCCAGTGGAACCGGTTTTGGGAGAATCCCCGGTCCCTTTGCGGGATCGATATGCGTTCTGTTGATCGCGCGCAGGCTTGCCCTCTTTCGCGGCGGCGGCTGCGGGCTTGGCATCCCGACGCATACTCAACCCGATACGTTTACGGGCAATATCAACTTCGGTCACCATGACCTTGACCACATCACCCGCTTTCACCACTTCATGCGGGTCCTTAACGAAGCGGTCTGCCAACTGGCTGACATGCACAAGCCCATCCTGATGAACGCCGATGTCCACAAAGGCTCCGAAAGCGGCGACATTGGTCACGGTCCCCTCAAGGCGCATTCCGGGGCGCAGGTCCGAAATTTCTTCAATCCCGTCTGCAAAACTCGCGGTCTTGAAATCCGGACGCGGATCACGCCCTGGCTTTTGTAGCTCTGCCAGAATATCGTGGATAGTTGGAAGGCCGAACCCGTCACGCAGGAAATCTTCGGCCCGGATCATACGCAAAGCGGCCTCATTGCCCATGACCGAACGCAGATCGCGCCCGCAGGCTTTTACGATATCGCGCGCGATGTCATAGGCTTCCGGGTGCACCGCCGAGGCGTCCAGAGGTTCTTTCCCGTCGCGAATGCGCAAGAAACCGGCGGCTTGCTCGAAAGCGCGCGGCCCCAGTCGGGCCACTTTCAAAAGGTCTTTACGCGCGGAAAATGCCCCGTTTGTTTCCCTATGGGACACAATCGCCTCGGCCAAAGCGGGCCCGAGCCCCGACACATGCGACAAAAGCGCCGCCGACGCCGTATTCAGGTCAACGCCCACCGCGTTCACGGCATCTTCCACGACCCCTTCCAGCGAGCGCCCCAAACGGTGCTGGTCCACATCATGCTGATACTGCCCGACGCCGATACTTTTGGGTTCGATCTTGACCAGCTCGGCCAGCGGATCCTGCAGGCGTCGCGCAATAGAAACTGCTCCCCGCAGGCTCACATCCAGATCCGGAAACTCCCGCGCAGCCAGTTCCGAGGCGGAATAGACGGAAGCGCCTGCCTCGGAGACAATAACCTTTGTCGGAACAGGCTGCCCCTTGGGCAGACGTTTGAGAACATCCAGCACCAACCGCTCGGTCTCGCGCGAGGCGGTGCCATTGCCAATCGCGATCAATTCGATCTTATGTTTCATCATCAGGGCCAAAAGCGCGGCTTCCGCCCCCCGCAGATCATTTTTCGGCTGGAACGGGTAAATCGTTGTGCTCTCGAGCAGTTTGCCGGTGGCATCGATAGCGGCCACTTTCACGCCTGTCCGAATCCCCGGGTCCAGCCCCAATGTCGCGCGCGCGCCAGCAGGAGCCGCCAGAAGCAGATCCTTGAGATTGCGGGCAAATACCGAGATCGCTTCCTCTTGCGCCCGCGTCCGCAAATCCCCCAGAAGGTCCAGCATCATCGACAGGGACAACTTGACCCGCCATGTCCATGCAGCGGCCTGACGCAACCAATGCGCCCCCGCGCCATGCCCCCGCAGATTGAGCGACGCGGCAATCATCTCTGCGGGCCGGTCGGCCACGGCTTCTTCGGGCAGGATATCAAGCGTGATCACCCCCTCATTCGAGGCCCGCAACATAGCCAGAGCGCGATGCGACGGCGCCGTCTGCCATTTCTCGCTGTGATCGAAATAATCCGAAAACTTCGCGCCCTTGTCGGCCTGCCCGTCCACAAGCTTCGCCCGCAAGACCGCGTTCTGATGCATCCAGTCGCGCAACCGTCCCAGAAGCGCGGCATCCTCCGTCAGACGCTCGCCCAGAATGTCACGCGCGCCGGTCAAAGCCTCTTTGACAGTTGGCACAGCCTCGTTGAGATACGCGGCCGCCACTGTCTCGGGGTCCGCGCCATGATCGGCCAAAATCGCGTCAAGCAAGGGTTCAAGACCGTTCTCGCGCGCAATCATCGCCTTGGTGCGGCGTTTTTTCTTATAGGGGAGGTAAAGGTCTTCCAGCTCTGCCTTGGTCTGGGCGCGCGCGATCTGCAGTGCCAGATCATCGCCAAGCTTCCCCTGTTCCGCGATGGATTTCACAATCGCCGCACGCCGCGTTTCCATATCGCGCAGGTAGATCAGCCGGTCGGAGAGCAGACGCAGCTGTGTATCATCCAGCCCCCCCGTCGCCTCTTTACGATACCGCGCGACAAAAGGCACGGTCGCGCCCTCGTCCAGCAGCTTGACCGCGGCCACCACCTGTTCGGGGCGGGCAGAAATATCACTGGCAATCTGGCGGGATATGCGGAGTTCGGGGTCCAAGGCTTCCTCCATGCGTCTTAGGCAGTCTTCTCGGAAGAAGGGGTCTATCCCCGATCCGCCCAGCCGCCAAGGGGGATTGCATCCGCGCAAGGCCGACCGGCTCGGTTTTGCCGATCACAGCCTCAGGCAAAGCGCCCCGAACGCGCCAGCACCTCGATCTGGTATCCATCGGGATCGGCCACAAAGAAGAACCGCGCAATCGACGTGCCCGCCGGTGCGAAATCAACGATGTTGCGGGGGGCAAAGCCTTCGGCCTCGAAACGCGCGTGTTCCGCATCGAGATCGGCCACCGTCACCGCCAGATGGCCATAGCCGGTCCCCAGATCATAGGGCGTGCCCTGCCCCTTGTTCACCGTCAATTCCAGTTCGAATTCCGTTTCGGAATTCGACAGATAGACCAGCGTGAATTCCGGAAACTCGAGCCGCTCCACCAGTTCAAGCCCGAAAGCCCGATGGTAGAAGTCACGCGATTTCCTCTCATCCGTCACGCGGATCATGGAGTGGACCAGTTTTGCCATTTCAAACCCTTTTGCTACGAGGTGGTTGCGCGCGCCGTCCCGCGTTCAGAGGCCGGCGTTCAGATATAGCCGAAGCGCGCGCGGCGACGCCAGTCGAAGACCGTGACACAGAACAGAAGCAGCCCGCCAAAACTCAGCGCAGCCCCCACATAGCCCGAAACCGGATAATCATAGCCCGCCGTCAAGGCTTTGGCGGCAAGAAACGGCCCCAGCGCATTGGCCAGATTGAAGGCCGCGTGATGGAGGGCCGCGGCAAGTTGCTGGGAGTCACGCGCCACATCCATCAGGCGGATCTGCAACGGCATAGAGACCCCGCTAAGAAGGCCCAACAGCAGCACACAGACCGCATAGCTGCCAAGATGGCTGGTGGCCGACGGATAGGCCAGCAACAGAAGCGTCCCCACCGTCAGGCTGAAAAAGGCGGTCGCGGTGTGGCTGCGGTCAGACGCCCAGCCATAGATTATCGTGAAAATCGTCATCCCGATCCCCGCCAGCGCCAGAATGAAGGGCACGTAAGTGGCCGGAAGATGCATGCTGTCCGTCGTGGTGGAGGCGAGATAGGTATAGACCGAGAAAAACCCGCCAAACCCGATAGCGCCGGTCGCCAATGTCAGCCAGACCTGCGTGTTTTTCAGCGCCCCCAACTCCTTGAGCGGGCTGGCATTCGGGTCCACGGGCACGCGCGGGGCCGCCAGAAAGACCGAGATCGCGGTCATCAACGAAATCGCGCCGACCAGCAGGAAGCTCCAGCGCCAGCCCACCGTCTGCCCCAATATATTGGCCATCGGCACGCCAAGCGTAGTGGCGATGGTCAGCCCCAGAAACATCTTGGACACAGCCGCCGCACGTTTTTCTTTGGGGACGGCCGCCGCGATCACCAGCGCGCCCACGCCGAAATAGGCCCCGTGCGGAAGCCCTGACAGAAACCGCATCGCCATGAAGCTGCCGAAATTGGGAGCAAGGGCCGAGAGCATGTTGAACACCGCAAAAGCAACCATCAGCCATGTCAGCATCAGACGCCGCCGCACCTTGGCCCCGATCACTGCCAGCGTCGGCGCACCGATCACCACTCCCAGCGCATAGGCGCTGATGGCATCCGCCGCACGCGAGGCATTCACCCCGAGTTCCTTCGAGAAATAGGGCAGCAGCGCCATCGAGGCGAATTCCGTCGTACCAATGGCAAAGCCCCCGAGCGCCAAGGCCAGAATAATCAATCTCGGCGATGCCTTGAAGACGGGCGGTTCGGCCCCCTGCAGCGGGCCAGCCGTTGAAGAGTGTTCGATGCTCATGAGATGGGTCCTAGCATTGGAGGGGGAAGCCAGCGGGCCTTTATGTGCCTAGTATGGAGCATGTGGAAAAAGAACAAGCGACCGACATGATTTTATGTATGCGCTCATTGCAAGCCCGCTTGCAATCGGGCGCAAAGACGGGTTCGGCACAAAAAAACGGCGGTCCGGAAACCGCCGTTCTGCAAGGTCAGTTTGCAGCCCCCCCAGTCAGGCAGACCAGAACCTGCGAGATCACACACCGTCATCGATCGGGAAGAAACTATCGGAGCGCGCGCGGTGCCAGCGCGACAGATAGCCGAATTTATCCTCTTCCTCGCGCAGCAGGAAGCCTTCGGGCATATAAGGATACACCTCGCTGCCCACCACCATCTGCCGGTCCTTCTCGCGCATCATCAGGTGATGGGGCAGGAATTTCGACGGATGGTCCAGCCCCGCAGCGCCAGTCATTTCCTTGAGGGCTTTCATCGTGTTGCGATGGAAATTCGCGACCCGCGTCGCCTTATCTTCAACCACAAGCGCCTTCTGGCGACGGGCGTCCTGCGTGGCCACCCCGACCGGACAGCGGTTGGTATGGCAGGCCTGCGCCTGAATACAGCCAATCGCGAACATGAAGCCCCGTGCCGAGTTGCACCAATCCGCCCCGAGCGCCAGCGTGCGGGCAATATCAAAGCTGGAAATGATCTTGGCAGAGGCCCCGATCCGGATCTTGTCACGCAGCCCCGCACCGCGCAGCGCGTTGTGGACAAATGTCAGCCCTTCGACAAGCGGCATGCCCAGACGGTTGGCAAACTCCAGCGGTGCCGCCCCGGTGCCGCCCTCCTTACCATCGACCACGATGAAATCGGGGGTGATGCCGGTTTCGATCATCGCCTTGATCATGCACATGAATTCGCGGCGGTGACCAACACAGAGTTTGAAGCCCACAGGTTTTCCGCCCGAAAGATCGCGCAGCGTCTTGATAAATTCGCACAGCTCGATCGGCGTCGAGAACGCCGAATGCGAGGCAGGCGAGACGCAATCCTGATCCATCGGGATATCACGTGCCTCGGCAATCTCGGGCGAGATTTTCGCCGCCGGCAACATCCCGCCATGACCGGGCTTGGCACCCTGGCTGAGCTTGATCTCGATCATCTTGACCTGCGGGTCCTGCGCGCGCTGCGCGAAGGTCTCGGGATTGAAGCTGCCATCATGATTGCGGCAACCGAAATAGCCCGAACCGATCTCCCAGATCAGATCGCCGCCGCCCGCACGGTGATAGCGCGAAATCGACCCCTCACCGGTGTCATGGGCAAAGCCCCCCAGCTTCGCACCGGTATTGAGCGCCTGAATGGCATTGGCAGACAGGGCCCCGAAAGACATGGCGGAGATATTGTAGATCGAGGACGAATAGGGCTGCGTGCAATCCGGCCCGCCGATTGTCACACGGAAATCATGGCTCTGGATATGGCGCGGCTGCACCGAGTGGGTGATCCACTGATAGCCGGAATCATAGACCCGCTGCTTGGTGCCGAAAGGCCGCGCATCTTCGACATTCTTGGAACGCTGATAGACAAGCGACCGTTCCTCGCGCGAAAAGGGTTCTTCGTCCTGATCCGCCTCGATCAGATATTGCCGGATCTCGGGACGGATACTTTCCAGCAGATAGCGCATATGCCCCATGATCGGGTAATTGCGCAGCACCGCATGGCGTGTCTGGCGCACGTCATAGCAGCCCACAAGGAAAAGCGCGCCGAAGATCACGAGGGGCAACCAGAAAATCCCGTGAAAAGGCACGCCGAACAGCGATAACAGCGCAAGGGCACCGCAAACAATCATCGGTGTAAAGCGGCTGACATCTCTCGAATGCATGGCTTGCTCTCCTGTAAAGCGCATTTCTTGGGGCTATAGCCGAGTTTAATATGGGAGTGTAACCGGAAACTTACCGACACAACGGATCACAAACTGGTTCCCGAAGGCACAAGCCCGCGCAAGGCAATCAGTTCGGTCAGGACATGGGCACCGGCAATCGCGGTGGCCCCCGTGGTGTCATAGGGGGGCGAGACCTCGACCACATCCCCGCCAACCAGCATCAGCCCGCGCAGGCCGCGCAGGATCTCGGCCGCCTGCCAGCTTGCCAGCCCGCCCCAGACCGGCGTCCCCGTCCCCGGTGCAAAGGCCGGATCAAGGCAATCGATATCGAAGGTGATATAGCACGGACGCCTGCCCACGACCTGCTTGATCTTGGTGATCACCGCCTCCACCCCTTTGCGATGCACGAAAGGCGCGTCAAGGATCGTCACCCCCAGCGTATCGGGATTGTCGGTGCGGATCCCGACAGAGACCGAAGCCTTCGGGTCCACCAGCTTTTCCTTGATCGCCTTATACAGAAACGTGCCGTGATCAATCCGTGCCGGATCGTCATCGACCCATGTGTCGCTATGCGCATCGAACTGGATCAGCGCAATCGGGCCATAGATCTCGGCCACGGCGCGCAGGATCGGCAGGGTCACATAATGGTCGCCGCCCATCGACAGTGGCGTCACCCCCGCCGCAAGAATGCCGCGCAGATGCTCGGTGATCCGTGCAGGCGTCTGTGCGACATTGGCATAATCGAACGCCAGATCGCCATAATCGACTATACTCAGGGTAGAGAACGGGTCATAGCCCCAGCCATAGGGCGCATCGAAGGCCTGCAGCGTCGAGGCCTCGCGGATGGCCCGCGGCCCGAACCGCGCCCCCGGCCGGTTGGTCACCGCCTGATCGAAGGGGATGCCGGTCACCGCCACATCGACCCCGACAAGATCCTTGCTATAGCGCCTGCGCAGAAAGCTGGTCGCGCCGCCAAAGGCGTTCTCGTAGCTCAGGCCACGCCGCTTCTGTCTGGTAAAGGCCTCATCGACCTGTGTCTTGGCATCCTCTAGCGCCATCCGTGCCTCCCTGTTTCAACCACACCTTCAAGACGTGACGCTATGTCATGCACGGGTCAAGCCCCGTCCGGCCATAATCCGCACAGCCAAGCCCGTGCGTAAAGATGGGTTTCGGTTATATGATCTATGTCAAATCGCACAAATCAGAAACAGGTTAAGGTCCGCGCAACTTAGGAGGGAATATGCGACTTACAATCCGTACCAATCTGGCAATGCGCACCTTGATGTTCTGTGCCATCAATGCCGGTCGGACCGTGCGAAAATCGGAAATTGCGGAGAATTGCAACGCCTCCGAAAACCATCTCGCTCAAGTGATCAACACCTTGTCGCAGCGCGGCTTTATCGAGACGCGGCGCGGGCGTGCCGGCGGCATGCAGCTTGCGCGTCCGGCAGCCGAAATCTCGGTCGGCGAGGTTTTCCGCAGCTTCGAGGGCGGCCTGCCCTTTGCCGAATGTTTTGACGAAGGCTCGAACACCTGCCCGCTGCGCGACGGCTGCATGCTGCGCAACGCGCTGAGCAAGGCACTCGAAGCCTTCTTCGCCGAGCTGGATCGCTACAATCTGGCCGACCTTGTCGAAAACAACGACAAGCTTGAAAAGATCCTGCTGCTGCCCAATGCGATGCCCCATGTCACCGCCTGCAGCCCGCGGATCTCGGCGCTGCACTAAGCCTGTCTTGCGGAGCAGGCTCCCCCCTGTTCCGCAGCCCCCCTGTTCCGCAGGCCTCCCCGGCGGATCCTTCGCGCATGTCCCCTGGAAGGAAGAACCGGGCCCATAAAAAAAGCCGCCTCGACCGAGGCGGCTTTTTCATGTGATGGCGGAAGAAATCAGCCCACCAGCTCGAGGCCGGAGAAGAAGAACGAGATTTCTTGCGCTGCGGTTTCGGGCGCGTCCGAACCGTGCACCGAGTTCTCGCCGACCGACAGGGCGTATTCCTTACGGATGGTGCCTTCTGCCGCATCCGCGGGATTGGTTGCGCCCATGACTTCGCGGTTTTTCAGGATGGCGCCTTCGCCTTCGAGAACCTGAACAACAACCGGCTCGGATGCCATGAATTCGCACAGTTCGCCGTAGAAGGGACGCTCTTTGTGGACTTCATAGAACTTGCCGGCTTGGTCCATCGACAGTTTGATGCGCTTTTGTGCGACGATGCGGAGACCCGCTTCTTCGAACTTGGCGTTGATTTTGCCGGTCAGGTTGCGGCGGGTTGCGTCGGGTTTGATGATCGACAGCGTGCGTTCGATAGCCATAGTCAGCTCTTTCCATTGCATCTTGCCCGCGCGGGGAGACCGGGGGCGATTGAGAATATCGCCTGCCTGCTATCATGGGCATCCGCGCTTGAAAAGCCCCGGCAACTGCTCTTGCCCCGCTTCCCGACCCGAAAACGTGACGTTTTCTGAAGACGGCGCATTACGGCGGCTTGAAACCCGCCAGACAGCGCCTTATATCGATCAATGTTCGGGGCTTGCTCCGGACTATGGACATAAACGCGCATGTAATACACGGCTCGGACCCGGGGGCGGTACCCGGCGGCTCCACCATATATCCTTTCGTTTGGGATCACGGGGCCGAAATAGGATCGACGAACGTCTAAAGATGTAGCTTTGTCTCGGTGAGATACCACCGTTATCGGTTCACAAAGTACAATTGCAAACGACAATCGTGCTCCGGTGGCTCTGGCTGCGTAAGCAGCTCGGGTACCGAAACCTAACTCCTTGCGTTTAGCGACGTAAGGCGGGGCCCGCAGGAGCCTGGCAACAGAATCCTGCACCTCTCCCCCAAAATCGCGTTTTGGCCCTGCCCTTCCTGTCATCCTCACACATGGCATCGACGGTTTGTTTTGGACAACGCAGCCATAAATTGTAGGATGTAGCATATATTATGCTTGAGGGGTGTGTTGTTAACCCAGCTTCAAGTTGTAGCTGATGTAACTCTTTCCATGAGAACGTTTGGGGAAGATATGGCAGACAAACTCGATCTGTACCGGCAGTTTCTGGAAGAAGTCTGGGCAAACGGGCGCGTCGAGCGCCTGCCCGCCTTCGTGACGGATGCCACAGAATCACACGGCCTCATCACCGATGTCTGCATGACCCGCGACGATCTCGAGGATCTGGTGCCCGCCCTGCGCGCCCTGCTTGACGCGATCCAGCACGACATTCTGTACTCCTATGAAAACGGCCGTTTTTTACATGTGATGATGCGCGTCAGCGGGCTTTCGAAGTCCTCCGGTGAGACGGTCGCCTTTACCGGCCAGTCCCTGATCGAATTCGACGGGGACAAGATTGCCGGATCACAGGATCACTACGATCTGATCGGGTTGTTCAGCCAACTCGGCTTCTTACCCAAGGACACTGTCGAACTCTGTCTCTCCAGCGAGAAGATTTCGTAAGATTTCTCGCGTCTAAAGCACCTTGGACGCAAGAGTGCCCCTTTCCAACGGTCGTAAAACCCCTATGGTGAGGGAACACCTGCCAAGGTATGGAAGGACAAGGAATGACCCGCAGCATCGATTATGGCAACCTGATGCATCGCGCAATGCGAAGCCTGATACAGGAGGTGCTTTCGGATGTGGCCGAAAACGGCCTTCCGGGCGCGCACCATTTTTTCATCACCTTCGACACGCGGGCGGATGGCGTTGAAATGGCGGATTGGCTGCATTCGCGTTATCCTGAAGAAATGACGGTGGTCATCCAGCACTGGTTCGACAATCTCAATGTCGATGATGACGGTTTCGGCGTGACGCTGAATTTCGGCAACAATCCCGAGCCGCTCTATATTCCCTATGACGCGATCCAGACCTTCGTCGATCCCAGTGTCGAATTCGGCCTGAGATTCGAAACCCAAGACTCCGAGGAAGAGGACGCGCCGGAAGAGGATGGCGATGACGATCCGCCGCCCGCAGGCGACCGCCCCGAGGCCGAAGTTGTCAGCCTCGACAAGTTCCGCAAGTCCTGAGCGGGCGCGGGTCGGCATGACCGTCCGGCACAGATCACAGGCCGCCCTTCAGGGGGCGGCTCTTTTGTTATGTTAGCGCCCGTATACAGGCGCATACCGTTTGCATTCCCCCGTTCCAGCCCTTAGACAAAACGGCGTTGACGGCTGGCCGGTTTCATGGCCAGAGCTGGTTATTACGGAGGCCCACTATGACCGCGACCCGTACCGAGACCGATAGCTTCGGTCCGCTGGAAGTTCCCGCAGATAAATACTGGGGCGCGCAGACGCAGCGCTCGATCATGAATTTCCCGATTGGCTGGGAAAAGCAGCCCGTGCCGATCATCCGCGCGCTTGGCGTGATCAAGAAAGCCTGCGCGATGGCCAATAAGGCCAATGGTTCGATGGATGCCAAAATCGCCGATGCGATCATCGCCGCCGCCAGCGAAGTGATTGACGGCAAGTTCGACGACAACTTCCCGCTGGTCGTCTGGCAGACCGGCTCGGGCACCCAGTCGAATATGAACGCCAACGAGGTCATCTCGAACCGCGCGATCGAGATGCTGGGCGGCGAGATGGGTTCGAAAAAGCCTGTCCACCCCAATGACCACTGCAATATGGGGCAATCCTCCAACGACACCTTCCCGACCGCGATGCATGTCGGTATCGCCATGTCGGCGCGTGATGTGCTGCTGCCCGGCCTGACGAAACTGGCCGAAGCGCTGGAGGCGAAATCCGCAGCCTTCAAGGATATCATCAAGATCGGCCGCACCCATACGCAGGATGCGACCCCTCTGACCCTTGGTCAGGAATTCTCGGGCTATGCGCATCAGGTCCGCAAGGGCATTGCACGTGTCGAGGCCTGCCTTGGTGACATCTACGAACTGGCGCAGGGCGGCACCGCTGTTGGCACTGGTCTGAACACCAAGAAAGGCTGGGGCGAAGCGGTTGCGGCGAATATGGCCGAGATCACCGGCCTGCCCTTCGTGACGGCTCCGAATAAATTCGAAGCTCTGGCAGCCCATGATGCGATGGTCATGTTCTCGGGCGCGCTCAACACGGTTGCGGCCTCGCTCTTCAAGATCGCCAATGACATCCGTCTGCTGGGCTCGGGTCCGCGTTGCGGTCTGGGCGAGCTGATCCTGCCGGAAAACGAGCCGGGTTCCTCGATCATGCCGGGCAAAGTGAACCCGACGCAGGCCGAAGCGCTGACCATGGTTTGCGCCCATGTCATGGGCAACAACGCAGCCGTCGGCTTTGCGGGCTCTCAGGGTCATTTCGAGCTGAACGTCTACAACCCGATGATGTCCTATAACGTGCTGCAATCCATGCAGCTTCTGGGCGACTCGGCCTCGGCCTTCACCGATAATATGGTGGCCGGCATCGAAGCCAACGAGCCGCGCATCGAGAAGCTCCTGCATGAATCGCTGATGCTGGTTACCGCGCTTGCGCCGACCATCGGTTATGACAACGCCACCAAAGTTGCCAAAACCGCGCATAAGAACGGCACCACGCTGAAGCACGAAGCCATCGCGCTTGGGTTCGTGGACGAGAAGACCTTTGACGAGGTTGTCCGTCCCGAGCTGATGATCGGCCCGCATGACTGATCGGCCACCGGCAGTCTGATCTTTGAAGGGCGGCTTTCGGGCCGCCCTTTTGCGTATTCCCTTTCCGATACTGATTTCCATGACCAACCCCCCGCCTGTTCCGGGACCTGTCCCGAGGCTTATCCCGAAGCTTGTCCTGGCGATAGGCTGTGCGATCGCCCTGCCCGCCTATACGAAGATCATGGCCCGCATAGGCTCCGGCACCCCGCCCGCAATGGCCGCAACAGCGCAACAGGCCGATCTGGTGGTGGTCTCGAAGCCCGACCGGCAGATGGTGCTGATGCGACAGGGGCAGATCCTCAAACGCTATCCAGTCACCTTCGGCGCGCATTGGCAGGATGGCCCGAAACAGGTCGAGGGCGACGAGCGCACGCCCGAAGGCAGCTATCACATCGACTGGCGCAACTCTCAATCAATGGCCCATCTCAGCCTGCATATCTCTTATCCCGATGCGACAGATCGCGCGCGCGCAGCTGCGGCGGGCCATGATCCGGGCGGCAATATCATGATCCACGGGCTGCCCAATGGATGGGGCGCTTTGGGGCGGTTGCATAGGTTGTGGAACTGGACGGATGGCTGCGTTGCGGTGACCAATGCCCAGATGGAGGAGATCTGGTCCTTGGTGCCGAATGGCACGCGGGTCGTGCTATCGGATGCCGCGACAGATCGGATCGTGGCAGCGCACCGGCCACAGCCATGATCGCGCCACTGTTTCGTACATGGCGCTATCCGGCCTTCTGGGGGCTACTGTTTTTGGCGCAACTTTTCTGGGGGGCCGTCAGCTTTGCAGTCGCGGCTTACCAGAATATGGGCCAGAATATGGACCATATCACACTGCTTGCGGCTTTCATGGGCATGAACAGCGTCAGTGAGACCCTGATGGCACAGGCGATGCTCTGGCTGTGCCTGCGGCCCTTTTTCCTGCTACCGGAACTCTGGCTCTATTATGCGCTGCGCCATTACTACCCCTATTTCCGCAACCCGCGTGCGGTGACGGTGCTGGCCGGAACAGCGGGGTTTGTGATATGTGTGACGGTGCTGGCCCTGCGGCAAACTCCGCCACAGTCCCCCGCCTTCCTCCTTTTCAGATGCCTTTCCATCCTATGGCCAGCCCCCGCTTTGGCCTTCTGGATCTTTCCTGCCGGGCGACACTAAAAGAGGCGGCATTTCTGCCGCCTCTTCCAACCCTGTCTCCAGTGACCAGGGTTTACTTATTGTCGATCTGTTTCTGGTCTTCCTTCAGCTCCAGCCACATCGCATTCATGACGGCGAAAATGGCGGCCAGCGGCAGGCCCAAGATCCATGCGAAATACCACATCTGTCTGTTCCTTTTCTCAGTAGACCGAATGCGAGTTATTGGTGATCTCGTCTTCGGTGACCTTACCCCAGAGCACCTTATAGACCCAGCTCGTATAGGCGATGATGATCGGCACGAAGATCACCGCACAGACCAGCATGATGAAGAGGGTCAGATGCGAGGAGGACGAGTTCCACACCGCCAGCGACGAATTCAGCGCGCTGCTCGAGGGCATGATGAAGGGGAACATCGTCAGGCCGACCGAAGAGATCACGCCCAGCACCGACACGCCCGATAGCAGCATGGTCGACACCTCACGCCCCGCTTTCAGCCCCAGATAGGTGAGCAAGGCGCAAACGATCCCCAAAGCCGGTGCAATCACGATCCACGGACGCTCGCCATAGGCGGTCAGCCAGGTCGAGGAGCGTTCGACGGTGAAGTAGAGCGGATTGGACGGACCGTCGGTGACCACATCTCCGGCAAAGGTGAAGCCCGGAATGAAGGCCAACCAGATACCGGCCAGCACATAGGCTGCCACAGCCACCAGCGCGGCTTTGGACCCGATGGCACGCGCACGGGCGGCCACATCGCCTTCGGCCTTGAGGTTTACCCATGCGCCGCCATGCATGATCAGCATGGACAGCGAGACCACCCCTGCCAGAAGCGAGAAGGGATCCAGCAGACCGATGAACTTGGTATACCACGCGCCTTCATAGACGGTGTGCAGGTCATCGGTCAGGTGGAACGGCACGCCCTGGATCACGTTGCCCACGGCCACACCGAAGAGCAGGGCCGGAACCGCACCCGAGATGCACAGCGCCCAGTCCCAGTTACGGCGCCATGTCACGCTGTCGCGTTTGGAGCGGTATTTGAAGGCCACGGGGCGCACGATGAAGGAGGCAAGCACCACGAACATCGCCAGATAGAAGCCCGAGAAGCTGACCGCATAAAGCGGCGGCCAAGCGGCGAAGATCGCCCCACCGCCCAGAATGAACCAGACCTGGTTGCCTTCCCAGACGGGGCCTACGGTGTTGATCACCACGCGGCGCTCGGTATCGGTGCGGGCGATGAAGGGGATCATCGCAGCCGTTCCCATATCGAACCCGTCAGTGGCCGCGAAGCCGATCAGCAAGATGCCCAGCAGCACCCACCAGATCACCCGCAAGATGTCATAGCTGATTAAATCATGAAGGATCATAGCAATTTACTCCGCAGGTTCCGCGATGGCATCGGCATGGCCTCTGCCGCTCAGACGTGCCCGATGGGCCTCCATCCAGCTTTCGGTTTCCGCGACATCCTCATGCGGGCCTTTGCGGATATATTTCAGCATCAGACCCATCTCGATGATGAACAGCACCGTGTAGAAAAGGATGAACCCGGCAATGGTCATCAGCAGTTCGGTGGCCGAAAGCGACGAGACCGAAAGTGCGGTGGGCAGGATACCGTCCACAGTCCACGGCTGACGCCCGAACTCGGCCACGAACCACCCCATTTCGGCGGCAATCCACGGCGCGGGGATCATCCAGACGGCGACATGCAGCATCGGGCGCGGATAGTTCATCCCCTTGAAGGACGCGCGGTAGAACATATAGGCCATCGTGCCGATGAACAGGAAGCCAAGCGCTGCCATCACACGGAAGGCCCAGAAAAGCGGCCAGACGGTGGGAACGGTATCATTGGCGGCCTGCTTGATCTGCGCGTCGGTCGCCTGACGCGGATCGTCGATATATTTCTTCAGCAGGAAGGCATAGCCCAGATCGGCGGAGTGATCCTCGAAGGTTTTCATCACCTCGGGCGCTGTGGCGGCGCGGTCCTGACGGACCGTCATCAGCGCATCATAGGCGATCAGACCGTTGCGGATGCGTTCTTCCGAGGTTTTCACCAGATCCGCGATACCGGGGATCGGCGTATTCAGCGAGCGTGTACCGATCAGACCCATCACATAGGGAATATGGATGGCGTAATGGGTTTCGCGCGCAGTCTGGTCGGGGAAGCCGAAGGCGGTGAACGGTGCGGGTGCCGGTTCGGTTTCCCACATCCCCTCGATCGCGGCCAGTTTCATCCGCTGGGTATGGGTGGCGTTATAGCCCGACTCGTCGCCCAGAAGCACGACCGACAGCGCCGAAGCCAGACCGAAGGCTGCGGCAACCGTGATCGACCGGCGGGCAAGCTCGGTATGGCGCCCGCGCAGCAAATACCATGCCGAGACACCGATCACGAAGACCGACGCCGTCACATAGCCCGCCGAAACGGTATGGACGAATTTCGCCTGAGCCACCTCGTTAAACAGCACCTCGAAGAAATTCACCATCTCCATGCGCATGGTCATCGGGTTGAATTCGGCACCCACGGGGTTCTGCATCCAGCCATTGGCGATCAGGATCCACAGCGCCGAGAAGTTCGACCCGATGGCGACAAGCCATGCCACGACGCAATGCGCGATCTTCGACATCTTGTTCCAGCCAAAGAAGAACAGGCCGACAAAAGTGGCTTCGAGGAAGAACGCCATCAGGCCTTCAATGGCCAGCGGGGCGCCGAAAATATCGCCCACATAATGGCTGTAATAGCTCCAGTTCATACCGAACTGGAATTCCATGGTGATGCCGGTGGCAACCCCAAGGGCAAAGTTGATCCCGAACAAAAGGCCCCAGAATTTGGTCATCTGGCGCCAGATCGGGCGGTTGGTCATCACATAGACCGTCTCCATGATCGCCACGAGGATCGACAGACCCAACGTCAGCGGCACGAAGAGGAAGTGATACATCGCAGTCATGGCAAATTGAAACCGTGACAGCTCGACGATACCGAAATCCATATCCTCAGCTCCTAGCGGGAAAGATGAGTTTCCCATTCGCGTTTTTCGATATGAGCGACCTACGCCTGTTGCGGAGGGCGCTCCTTGATCTGCGTCAAAAAGTAGAAATCAAATGCCTGTTTCGATTTTTACGGTTTTATCGGCGAAAACAACCTCAGATTGCCTATGAGAAGCCATTATGATGGTAGAGTGTAAAAGGTAATCACGAATGCCTTTTAAAACCTCGGCGGCGGTCTTCTGGTCCAGCCCTTCGGTGGGTTCGTCCAGCAAGAGCACCTCCGGCCTGCGCAGAATCGCGCGGGCAAGCGCCACGCGCCGCGCCTCGCCCCCCGAAAGCCCCTCGCCCCGCGCCCCGATCCGCATCTGCAACCCGCCCCGCGCGACACTCACCCGCTCGAGCGCGCAGGCCCGCAGCGCGGCCTGCATATCCTCGGGGGTGATCGTCTCGCAGCCCAGCCGCAGATTGTCTTCCAGAGTGCCCGCAATCAGCGCGCTGCGCTGTGGCACCAGCACCACCGATGCCCGCAGCGCGGCCTCGTCCAATGTGGCAATCGCAGTGCCGTTCAGCCGCATCTCCCCCGACGCCACCGGCAACAAACCGGCCAGCGCAAGAAGGACGGTGCTCTTGCCGCCGCCGCTCGGAGCCGTCAGCGCCACCGTCTCGCCCTGCGCCGCCGTCAGGGAAAGGTCGCGAACCACCGGCAGACGGGTGCCCGGACGCGCGATCGACACCCGCTCCAGCACCACTCGCGGGCCGGTCCGTGCGACAGGCGCCCCCCCCGCAGGCCGCACCGGATCCGCCGCCGGAACGCCAATCTGGACACGCACCCGATGTGCAGCCATCCGCATCCGCCCCAGATCGGGGGCCAGACGACGCAGCGGGGCCAGAGTCTCGGCCAGTCCCAGCGCGGCGAAAAATCCAAGCGAGGCAAAGGCGGGCGCGAAGTCTCCGGCACTGACCGCCGCCACGCCCAGCCCCAGCGCCCCTGCCGCGATGCCCTGTGTCAGCAGGTTGAGCAGCACCCCGACCCGACGCTCTGCCGCATCCTGCCCCTGTGCGCCCGCCGCCTGACGGATCTCGGCCCCGCCAACGCGCGCGGCCTGTTCGGGCAACCGCCCATAGACCGCCAGATCGCGCCTTGCGCGGATCATATCGATCAGGGCGCTGCGAAAGTCCTGACTGGCCCTCTCGCGCGCGGTGGCCCCCTGCGCGGACAGACGCGCCGCCACACTCAGGATCAGCCCGCCCCCCAGCACATAGCCCAGTGAAATCCATGCCGCGATCTGCCCGCCCAGCAGCCAGTGCAGCCCCAGATAGACCACCAGATGCGTCGCCAGCGCCGCCATGACCGGCAGGAACAGCCGCAACGATACCCCGTCCAGCGCATCGACATCCGCCGTCAGCCGGTTGAGCGCCTGCGCCCCCCTGATCCGCGTCATCCGGCCAAAGGAGGCCCCCAGAAAGCTGCGCAGGATATCGGCCCGCAGATGCTCCAGCTCGCGCAGCGTCGCATCATGGGTCAGCAGCCGTTCCCCATAGCGCCCCGCCGCTCGTCCGAGAGCCAGAAACCGCACCAGTGCCGAAGGGCGGAACACGTCGAACATCGCCCCCACACCGGCAAGCCCTGCTGCTGCCGCCGCCACGATGAACCAGCCCGACAGACCCAATAGCGCCGCCCCCATGAACAGCACCACAAAGCTCAGCCCCCCCCCACGGATCATCGCCCAGCGATGCGCCCGCAACAGACGCCAGAAAATGGCCAAGAGATCTTTCATAGCCCGTCCTCCAACCGGATGATCCGGTCCATACGCTGCGCAAGCGCCATATCATGGGTGGCCACCAGCACCCCCATCCCCCCGGCATGGGCGGCCAGAATCCCGTCGCTGACCAGTCGCGCCGTCTCTTCGTCAAGATCGGCGGTCGGCTCGTCGGCCAGAAGCAGATCGGGGGTGCGCGCCAATGCACGCGCCAGCATGATCCGCCGCGCCTCCCCGCCGGACAAACCGCCACCGGTTTCCCCCAGCGTGGTCTCGAGCCCTTCCGGCAGCGCGCGCACCACATGGGCCACGCCCGCCCGTTCCAGGGCCGGCCAAGGGTCGGCTCCTTCCGGCAGCATCAGGCTGTCGCGCAGGCTTCCCGACAGGAAATGCGGAGTTTGCGGCATCCAGCCCAGCCGCGCCCGCCAGCCATCGGCCCGCTCGGGCACAAGGGCCTGTCCGGCCACATCGATCCGGCCTGCATCGGGCTGCAAGATCCCCGCCACCAGCCGCAGCAACGTGGTTTTTCCAGAACCGGACGGCCCCACCAGCGCCACACTCTCGCCCGGGGACAGGTGCAGATCAGGCAAGGCGCGCCCATGCACCACCAGCCCCGTCGCCGCAATCTGGCAGCGCCCCGCCACAGGGGTGGCCTGCCCCCCCGACCCGATCAGCGGGGCCGGACGGGCCTGCATCCAGTCCTCGATCTCGGCCCCGACCGCCTCGGCCGAGGCGCGGTCATGCCATGCCGCCGACAGGTCACGCAGCGGCTGGTAAAATTCGGGCGCAATCAACAGCAGGAAAATCCCCGCCTCGGGGCTCAGCGTTCGTCCCCATGTGCCAAAGCCGATCTCGCCCAAAAGCGAGAAGCCGACAAACACCGCCACCATCGCCACACCGATCGCCGAGAAGAGTTCGAGCACGGTCGAGGACAGGAAGGCCACCCGCAGCACCGCCATCGTACGCTGGCGCAGGCGGCCTGTCTGGGCCTCGAACCCCGCCATCACCTGCTTTTGCGCTCCGAGCACGCGGATATCGAGCACCGCGCCCAGCCGTTCGACCAGCAGGTCGTTCAGGCTGCCGACCTCGTCGAGCTGGCGCATCGAGGCTTCCTTTGCAGCCATGCCTACCAGCGCCATGAACACCGGAATAAGCGGGCCCGAGATCGCAAAGATCACCGCCACCGCCCAAGAGGGCCACAGCGCCAGTGCCAGAAACAGCAAAGGCACCACGGCCACCCGAAACTGCGCGGGCATATAGCGGGTGATATAGGGCTTGAGCAGGTCCGTTTTCTCTGCCGCCAGCGCCGCAATCGCCCCCGCACCACCAAACGCGCTTTCTTCGCCGCAGGACGCTTCCTGCGCCACGATCTGCAGGCGCAACCGGTGCAGCACCTGATTGGCCGCCCGCTGCGCCATATGCTCGGCGGCCCATCCCAGCCCAGCACGCAGAGCCCCCAATGCCAGAAACACCAAAGCGGCGCGCAGCGGATCGGACGGCCTACCCAGCAGCAGCCCGCCCAGCACATGCGCCACAAGCAGCGCCTGAAGCGGCCAGACCAGCGCGGCCAACACCGACAGGCCGGACGCCGTCCGCAGCTGCCGCTGTTCCGGCATCATCAACGACCGCAGCAGCTTGCGCCCGCGCCGCGCACGGATCAGCGCCTCGTCCGCTGCGGGGGATGCCCCGCTTGCCTCGCCCGCCTCGCCCCTTGGTTCGCCCCCTGGTTCGCCCGTGAGCTCGCGCCCCGGTTCGCGCCCCGGTTCGCTCTGTGAGTGGCCCATCCTGTGCACCCCGTCCTCGCTTTGTTGCGTCCGGCTTTAACGGCAATCCGCAAAAGTCCATTTGATCTGCATCATTTCAACGGGAAAAAGCGCAGGCGCAATATATGTTTGTCCGCTGCAAGAGCGGCGGAAGCGGGCGCTATGGGTTGGGCCTTTTCAGCGCAGCCGAAGCATGGCAAAATCACCCCATGAGCAATGTCACCAATCTCAACCAGTTCCGCAAAGCCAAGGCCCGTGCCGGAAAGCGCGCACAGGCGGATGCCAATGCGGTGAAATTCGGGCGCAGCAAAGCCGAGCGCGCCCGTGACGAGGCCAGCGAAAGCGCCGCCTCGCGCCATCTGGATGGCCACAAGATCACACCGCCCAAGGCGGACCCCACCCCATGAGCCGCCCGCGCAAGCATTCGCTGACCCTGGGCCGACACCGCACATCGGTGACGCTGGAAGAAGAGTTCTGGCAGGCATTCCGCGACATTGCGCGCGACAGGGATCAGGGGATCAACGCGCTGGCCGCCGAGATTGATGTGGCCCGTGGCATGGAGATGGGGCTGGCCACCGCCATCCGGCTGTTCGTGCTGCGTCATTACCGTGCGCAGGCAGAGAACGCTGGGCCGAAGGCGGCTCCGGCCTCAGAGGGCTAGGCCGCCATGCCGCACGGCCTCCTCGCAGGCGGCCGCGAGGCTTTTGCGATTGGCCTGATCCCTGACGCGCAGCGCCGGATGGAAATCCAGCACGATCCGCCCGCCACGTTTTGCCACCAGCACTTTGCGCAGATGCGGCCCCAAGGGCATATCGCCCCACCAGCCATAAAACCGCGGATCTTCCCCCTCGGGGGCGATATAGCGCAGGGTCACGGGCTGGACCCACATGCGCTCTTTCAGATCCTCGGTAAAGAACGCCTGAAAAAGCGTTGATTTAAAAGGAAGAATTCGTTGTGTGTCGGTGGAAGTGCCTTCTGGAAAAAACAGCAGGCGATGGCCCGCGCGGATACGGTCTTCAAAAAGCTGCGCCTGCTGGGCCGCCTCGCGACGGTCGCGGCGGATAAAGACGGTGCCTGCCGCCCGCGCCAGTCCGCCAATGCCCGGCCAGCCCGCCACCTCGGCCTTTGCCACAAAGAACACATTCACCGCCGCATTCAGTGCCAGAATATCCAGCCATGATCCGTGATTGGCCACCACCGCGCCCGGATGGGTCATGGGCCGCCCTTCGACGTGATAGGCAATCCCCAGTATCGCCACCGCCGCCCGCGACACCAGACGCGGCACATGGACCGACCAGCGCCTGTCGCGCCTGCCGCAGAGCCGCTCCGCCGCAGAAACCAGCCCCAGCACAAGCAGACCGGTCGCAAGGCACAGGCCCAAAGCCAGCAGCCGCCCGACCAGGCGCCAGCGGTCTCCGGCCCGCGCGGGCGGCAATGCGGGCGGCGGTCCGCCCTCCCATGTCGGAGACGGCGGGCTCATAGAGGCGCCCTGCGGGTATAGAAGCTGCGATGTTTCCCGCTCATGGCTTTGGTATCCATCATCACCAGCACATCGGTCGTATTGAACGCATGATCCACAAACGCCCCCTCGCCAACATAGCCGCCAAGCTTGAGATAGGATTTGATCAGATTGGGCATGGCCGTCATGGCCTGCCGCCGGTCAAGCGCGTCGGGCGGGACCAGATTCATCGGCTGGAAAGCCCGCTCCTGCGCCCGTGCCCGTAATCCGGCGGGCGCAAGGTGATGATGGTGCAACCACGCCAGAGGCATCCTGAGCGCCGCGATATCGGTGCCATGAAAAGACGCCACACCGAACAGGATCTCGATCCCATGCGTGAGCACATATTCCGCCAGACCGTTCCACAGCAGAAACATGGCCGCCCCCCCGCGGTGATCGGGATGCACGCAGGAGCGCCCCAGCTCCAGCATCGGCCGCCCCAAAGCCCTGAGCGGCGTCAGGTCGTATTCGGCATCGCAATAATAGCGCCCGAACGCCTCTGCCCGCTCCGACCGCAGCAACCGGTAGACCCCCACCACATGCGCCAGACTGGCCGGATCCCTCTCGGGGTCCACCAAAAGCAAATGATCGTAAACGGGGTCGAAAGCATCGCATTCCAGCTGGCGGGCATGGTCCACCATCTCGCCCCCGCCCCCCAATTCGGTTACGAAGACCTGATAGCGTAGTCGTTGCGACGCAAGAAGATCCTCCTGACTGGCCGCAAGACGGATCTCTAAACGACTGCTTTCCATCATGTTTTCTTCCGGTCACTTCTCAGAAGGGTCACGCCTTGCGCCTGTTGTGGCGAGCCACCCGCCAAAAGGCAAGTCCGGCAAGGACGGCTGGCAAAGAAAGAATACCCAAGCGGCCCCCTTTCACGTTAACCTTTCATCAACTTTAATCTTCAATAACGAGAGTCAAAGCAATGAAGCGCCCGTCAATCACCTGTTTACCCGCTTCGCGGAAATTGACAGTGATCTTGTCGCCTATGCGCGATTGCACCTGACCCACACCCCATTCCGGCGCTTTCGGGTTCCGGACCAACATCCCCGGCTCAAGGAATTCGTTCATGACTGCCCTGTCTTCTCCGTTGCTTCCCTCTGACGCCAGCGCCGAACCTTCCGAGGCCGATCTTGTGGCCCTTGTCGGGTCGCGCCTGTGTCATGACCTTATCAGCCCTTTGGGCGCAATCAGCAATGGGGTAGAATTGCTGGCCATGTCGGGCGGCGCGATGAGTCCGGAAATGCAACTGATCGCCGAAAGCGTCAGTGCCGCGAATGCGCGCGTGAAATTCTTCCGTGTGGCCTTCGGGCAGGCCAATACCGAACAGCGCGTCAGCCAGAACGAAATCCGCAGCCTTCTGTCCGAGATGTCGGCGACCGGGCGCACGAAATTCGACTGGCAGGTTGACGGGGACCAGCCGCGCCATCTGGTCAAAATGGCCTATCTGGCGATTCTGTGTATGGAAACCGCGCTGCCCTTCGGCGGGCGTCTGGTGATTACCGAACATAATGGCGAATGGCATCTGGTTGCGGAAACGCGGCGCACCAAACCCGATGACGCGCTCTGGCAGGCGCTTGCGGGGCACGCTCCGGCAGATCTGCGCCCTGCGCAGGTGCAGTTCATCCTGCTGCCGCGCGAAGCCGAGACATATGGCCGCCATATCGACTGGCAGATCAACGAGACCGAAGCACGGATGAACTTCTGATCAGCCGCCCGAGCTACAGGGCCGTGCCGTGCCGCGGCCCTGCGCAAACCACGTTCCCTGCCGCATTGGTGCCGGATCACGGCCTGTGAGGATCCGCACCATATTGGACACCGCGCCGCAATCCAGCGCCTCCTGCCGGTTCAGCACCTCCTCCACCCGCGCCGGATCGCCCGACAGGATCAGGTCGATATGGTGATCCACAGTCACCTGCTGCGTCACGGGACGCATCTGGTAGAGGCTGTGCAAAAACGCCTGCAGAAAGATCCGTCGCTCGGGGTCGGCCTTCATCCGTGCGAAAGCCGCCTCCGAGATCGCAAACCTGAAGATCTTGTCGACATGCCCCGACGCCACGGGCAGTTCATAGACCAACCCTTCGGGACCGTTTTCCACGATCCCGTCCCATAGATGGTCGAAGCGATATATCTCTCTCATGTCACCTGCCCGCAAGCGTGGCCTCCGGCTGCCTGCCAGCACCGTAGGAGAGTGCTGCCATAAAAACGGGGGGCATATCCGGCCGCACGATACCTGCCCCGTGCGATCCGCCTGACCCTTGCGAGCCGAATGGCGCGGCGCATCCGTCAGGCGTTCTCCGATACCTGCCGTTTTCCCGGGGCCACCCCTTTGCCTAGGCGCGGATCGTGCCGTCGCCCGTCACAAGATATTTGAACGAGGTCAGCTGTTCGGCCCCCACAGGCCCGCGCGCATGCATCTTGCCGGTGGCAATCCCGATCTCGGCCCCCATCCCGAATTCGCCACCATCGGCAAACTGGGTCGAGGCATTATGCATCAGGATCGCGCTATCGAGCCGCTGGAAAAAGCGCGCGACGGGGGCCGGATCCTCGGCGATGATGGCCTCGGTATGGTTCGAGCCGTAGCGGCGGATATGGGCAATCGCGCCATCCACCCCGTCCACGATTTTCGCGGCGCAGATCATGTCAAGGAACTCGCGCCCGTAATCGTCATCGGCGGCTTCCACCACCCCCTCGGTCGCCAGAAGATCCCCCTGCCCGCGCACTTCTACGCCTTTGGCCAGAAGATCGCGGATCAGCACATCGCCATATTTTGCCCAGAAACCCTGATCGATCAGCAGACATTCCATCGCGCCGCAGATACCGGTGCGGCGGGTCTTGGCATTGAGGACCACACGGCGGGCTTTCTCCAGATCGGCGCTGCCATCGACATAGATGTGGCAGATGCCCTCCAGATGCGCAAAAACCGGCACGCGCGCCTCGCGTTGCACCAGCCCCACCAGCCCCTTGCCGCCGCGCGGCACGATCACGTCGATATACTCGACCGCCTGCAGCATGGCGGCCACGGCGTCACGGTCGCGGGTGGGCACAAGCTGGATCGCGGCTTCGGGCAGGCCTGCGGCCTTCAGCCCCTCGACCAGACAGGCATGGATCGCGCGCGAAGAATGGAAGCTTTCGGACCCGCCACGCAAAATCACGGCATTGCCGGATTTGAGGCAGAGCGCGCCCGCATCGGCCGTCACATTGGGGCGCGATTCATAGATGACCCCGATCACCCCCAGAGGCGTGCGCACGCGCTGGATATGCAACCCTGTGGGGCGGTCCCATTCGGTGATCACGGCGCCCACGGGATCGTCCTGCGCGGCAATGGTGCGCAGGCCCTTGCAGATCCCCTCGATCCCCGCCTCGTCCAGCTTGAGGCGGTCCATCATGGCCGGCGTCAGACCTTTGGCCGCGCCATAGGCCAGATCCTCGGCATTGGCCGCGATGATCTCGGCGCGGCGTGCCCAGACAGTATCGGCGGCGGCTTCAAGGGCTTGGGTCTTCTGAGGCGCTGGTGCGAAGGCCAGCTCTCTAGCGGCCTCACGGGCAGCGGCACCGAGGGTGTCGATCAGCTGCTTTGCATCCAACGCATCTTTCATCCGTCTACTCCTTTTGTGACACTCCGCATATAGCGGCCCGTCCGGTGCAAAAGAAGCCTAAAACGACAAAGGCACCCCGAAGGGTGCCTGATGACGGGAAGATGGTGGCGCGGTTGACGGGGCTCGAACCCGCGACCCTCGGCGTGACAGGCCGATACTCTAACCAACTGAGCTACAACCGCACAGCATCTCCAAACTCCAATTCCGAAACAGTGGCGCGGTTGACGGGGCTCGAACCCGCGACCCTCGGCGTGACAGGCCGATACTCTAACCAACTGAGCTACAACCGCGCATATGTTTCGGCTTTGGGCGACTTGAGTGAGGATGATGGCGCGGTTGACGGGGCTCGAACCCGCGACCCTCGGCGTGACAGGCCGATACTCTAACCAACTGAGCTACAACCGCTCTCATCCTCTCCGGCATCGCCCGGAGCGTGGGGTGGGTAATACGGGCCAGTATCGCGCCCGTCAAGCACGGTTTCGCATTCTTTTCAAAAAAACACGAAATCCCCGCCGCGCGCCGTTGGAAACCTTTGAAAACAACGCGTGTTCAAGGCGTTGCCGCCCCTTCATGCGGGCCAGCGCGGCACTGACCCTGCGGGAATCAGAAGAGATTTCCGCCAGAAATCCGTCCGGTGCCCACCCCCTTCATAACCGGATCACTCCGGCAGCGGGATAAACTCGTCGCGATCCGTCGGCGGCAGGCGGAATCGCCCATGCATCCAGTCGCCCGCCCGCCAAGCCTCTTTGGCGGCTTCGATCCGTTCTTTCGAGGAGGCCACGAAATTCCACCAGATATAGCGCGGACCTTCCAGCGTTGCGCCCCCCAGCACCATAAGCCGCGCGCCCTGCGTCCCCGCCCGCAGCGAGATCCGGTCGCCGGGACGGAAAATCAGCATCCGCCCCGCCTCATAGGTCGCATCGCCCACGCGCACCTGCCCGCGCAGCACATAGACGCCGCGATCCTCGTGATTGTCGGGCAAGGGCAAGGCCGCCCCTGCGGCAAGCTCGGCATCGGCGTAAAACAGTTCCGACGGCATCTTCAGCGGCGCTTTCGCGCCCCAAGCCTCGCCCAGCACCAGCGTCACTCTCTTGCCTTCGGCCTCCAGCTCGGGCAGCGTCCCCGCCTCCGAATGCACGAATTCCGGCGCGTGATCCTCTGCATCCTTGGGAAGCGCGACCCAGGTCTGGATGCCGAACATCGTATCTCCGGTCACACGCAGGTCTTCATCTGTGCGTTCGGAATGGGTGATCCCGTGGCCCGCATTCATCCAGTTCACCGCACCAGGGGTAATCCACTGATCGGTCCCGAGGGAATCGCGATGATGCAGCCGCCCCTGCAGCAGATAGGTGACCGTGCCCAGACCGATATGCGGGTGCGGACGGATATCCACCCCCTTCTGACCCGACAGGAATTCGACCGGCCCGATCTCGTCAAAGAAGATGAACGGTCCCACCATCTGCCGCTTGGCCGAAGGCAGCGCGCGCCGCACCTCGAAAGACCCAAGATCACGCGCCCGTGGCACGATCTCCATATCGACCAGATCCACGGCATCGCCAATCGGGATATCGGCATCGAGAATCGGGTTCCAGCTCATCTTGGCGCTCCATCATGGCATCATTTGCTGGAGAGAAATGTGGCAGCTTCGGGGGCAAATGAAACAGGCACAGGCGCGCAGACCCTGTGCAGGGGCCGCAGGGCGCCGCAACGGCGCGGGGCTGCGCCTCTCAACCAGCCCAGCCGTCCAGCCAGCCCGCTCTTTTAGCCAATACGACTTTAGCCAACACGACGGGCGTGAAACAGGATCTGCCCGCGCGGCAGCTTCTTCGGGTCCTCGCGCAGCGACCAGCCGGTGTCGCGGGCCATCCCGTGAACGGTCACGGCCCGCATGTCATGGGGAGCACGCGCCGCATGGGTCACCACCCCGTCCCGCTGACGATAGGGCAGCTCCGCCTCTATCTCGTCGGGGCGCAGAAACACCGTGAACATGAACAGTTCGAGCTGCGGGAGCCGCTGCAGATTGCGCAGGCATATGGCCAGATTTTCGGGCGGCAGATGCGGAAACACCCCGAAGGCGATCGCATGGGTGATGCGTTCGGGGATATCCGGAAATTCGAAACCGCTATCCTCGACCAGTTGCGCAGGGTCCAGACGCGCCGGATCGGCCAGTTCACGCCCATGCCCGACCAGCATCAGCGCGCGTGAGGCATCCGTTGCCCAGTAATGGCCGGGGTCGAGATACTCGACCACCTTGCAGCCCAGACGCAGCGGCCCCGCTCCGATATCCAGCAGGTGGTGATGCGGCAGCACTCCGGCCTCTTCGATAATCTCCATCTGCCGCTCGCCGGTCTCTTCCCAGCGCCCGCCGACGATATCGCGATGCATGCCTTTGGCCAGCATATCCGCGTAAAAGCCGGGGCGGGTATAGGGCGCGTGGGAATAGGACATTCGCTCTCTCGCAGAAAGGCGCGGCAAGGCGCGGGACAGTCAGGACATCCGGCGGACCATGCCGGAGGGCAGCGCCGTCTCATAACGGGGCATTCCCAAGCCGGCAAGCCCCTTCCCCGTTGGCGCGCGGCCTGCATGAATCCGGCCCTCTCGCGACCGGTGCGGGATCGGCTGTGCGGTGCTAGACTGCCCTCCGGTCGCGGAAAATCTCGATGGTGGGCACGCGCTCGACAAGATAGGCCCCATCGGCCTTCTGGATAACCTTCGTGCCGTCTTCGAGCGTGTATTTGACCGGACCGCCCACACTGAGGTCTCGGCCAGAGGGCAATGTCCGCATCACGCGCGCCCGCCATGCCTGAACCGTGTAGCGGTTCCCCGAGGCATCAAGACAAACAAATGTATATGCAACCTGCATGATGGCGCAGCTCCCTCCGAGACGCACAATATGGCATGCCCATTCTGTTCCAGAACCGGCAATAAAGATGCATATGCAAAACATTAATCAAATAAATTGGCGCATTCAATCTAATTATTGATTTATATATTTCATCTGTATATTATAAGCGGGTAACGTGTTTTGCATAACGAGTATCGGGTGCGGCCCAGACCGCGCCTGCCCTTACCTTGTTTTCCTGCAAGATCTGACGGCTGATCTCCGGAAGGCCCATTCCGCAGCCGCTCTGCTTGCAGGCCATCAGGACCGGCTCCGAAACCTGGCACCGGCAAGGCCGCACCAGGTTTCGGGGGCTTGTGAAATCGACCAATGTCGCGATTGAAAGATCGCAGACCCCGGCCCATATTGATGATGTAACGAGTTTCGGGCGCGGGGTTCACACCGTCGTAACAGCCCCGCGCCCATTCGCCCTCCCTCTTTCCTGACATCGCCTGATACATGGCCTGCCTACGGCCAAGCCCCTGTCTTGTGACAGGCGCCCCTTGCCGCCGGAGAAGGCTTTGCATCTTGCGGCGGACCGGAAGCAGGTATACCAATCGACCTACTTTCAAGGAGGTCGCCGCGTGATGCCCCACCCCCGAACCGGACACACCGCCCATGACCGCCTCCTGCAGGCGGCGATGGAGCTCTTTTACAGTCACGGCATCAACGGCACGGGGATCGACGCGATCATCACCCGCGCAGGCGTCGCAAAGAAAAGCCTCTACAACAACTTCACCTCGAAAGCGGACCTTGTCGGCCAGTATATCGAGGCCCGCCACGCCGAATGGCTGGCCCTTTACGATCGGCGACTGGCGCAGGCCGTAGATCCGCGCGCGCGGGTTCTGGCCGTGTTCGAGGCCTATCAGGATCATGCCGAACAGGCCTATGAGCGCGGTTTTCGCGGCTGCGGATTGCTGAATGCCGCCGCCGAACTGGAGGCTGGCGACCCTGCACGGGACGCCGTGCGCCGCCATAAGGAACAGGTCGAAGCCATTCTGGCGCAGCATATTCAGGCCATGCTGCCCGAAACGCCGGATCGGGCCGCCGCACTGACCGCCCATATCGCCTTTCTGCTGGAGGGCGCGATGATGCGGGCAGGCCTTGAAGGCCACAATGCGCAGATGATACGCGCCAAGGCCCTGATCACCGACCTACTGGAGAGGCTGTGAGATGAGCGCAAGCTATGGCAAGGGCGTCGCGGCCATTCTCTTTGCGGCCTGTGTCTGGGGCACCACCGGCACCGCTGCAACCTTCGCCCCCGATGTCAGCGCCGCCGCAATCGGCGCGGCCGCAATGGGGATCGGCGGCATTGCACAGGCCCTTCTGGCCGTGCGCGGGATCAACCGCGCCGCCCCCGCCCTCTGGGCAGACCGGACCCTGCTTGTGGCAGGCGCTCTGGCGGTGGCCATCTATCCGCTGGCCTTTTACGGCGCGATGCGGCTTGCCGGTGTCACAGTGGGCACGGTGGTCACGATCGGCGCGGCCCCGCTGCTCTCCGCGCTGATCGAATATGCGTTCGACAAAACACGGCTGAGCCTGCGCTGGGGCATCAGCGCCGCGGTCGGATTGCTCGGCATGACGTTGATTTGTCTGGCAGAGCAACTGCCCGATACCCCGCTGGACAAAGGATATGACACGATCATCGGCATCCTGCTGGGCATCTTGGGGGGGCTGACTTACGGGCTTTATGCCTGGACCGCACGTCGTATGATGCTGCGGGGGCTGCCCTCCTCTGTCGCGATGGGCGCCACGTTCGGCTTGGGCGGGGTGCTTCTGATGCCGGTCCTTCTGGGCACGGGCGGCGCGTTTCTTATGTCTTGGTCGAATGCCGCTGTAGGGCTTTATATGGCCGCCGTGCCCATGTTTCTGGGCTATCTCTGCTTCGGCTACGGCCTCGCCCATGTCGAGGCCAGCACAGCCACGACCATCACCCTCCTCGAACCCGTCATCGCCGCCATTCTGGCCATTCTCGTCGTCGGCGAACACCTCCCTCCCTTGGGCTGGGTCGGCGTGGCACTGGTGGTGGGATGCCTCACCCTTCTCACCCTGCCACCCGGTTCCGCAGATCGAAAAGCAGAGCCACCCCCATCGTAAGCGCCCCGAATAAAGACCATCCTCAACCCAAAGGCGTCCTTTGTGTCTGTCGGGGACCAGACGCGAAATGAAAAGGAGGCGAGGCCCAGCCCGCCTGCCCGCCAGCCCGCCTGCCCGCCAGCCCACCGAGATCCGGCGCGCCTGTGAACTTGGCCAGAAGATGGCTTGGACCTGTGGAGTGCGGATCAACCTGTCTGACGGAACGCTTCCCCCCTGACATGCGCGACAAGCACATGGACGCTGCAGGCGGGGCGACATTCTGGGATGCGGCTGGATATTTCGGGACGAGCGCCCAGACCATCGAGAAAACCTATGGGCATCACAGCCCGATGCACCCAGAATCGGCGGTCGCGGCAATAGATAAACGCGCCTAAATCGCGAATAACCGCACCATCTCCGCACCGAGCGACGAAAGCCATGATTATAACTGATTGATTTAATGGCGCACCCAAGAGGATTCGAACCTCCGGCCTCTGCCTTCGGAGGGCAGCGCTCTATCCAGCTGAGCTATGGGTGCGTGCTGTCGTCCGTATATCCGAGCCGGAAGACCTTCGCAACGGGCAAATCACCCTGCCCGCTGCATTAAATCGCCTCACCCCAGAAGATCGTGGCAAAGCTCAAGGGCCGAAACAAGCGCATCGGCCTCGGCTTTGGTGTTATACATCGCAAAGGACGCACGCGCCGTCGCCGTGACCCCCAGATGCTGCATCAGCGGCATGGCACAATGGCTGCCCGCCCGCACAGCCACGCCGCGCTTGTCGAGAATCGTCGACATATCATGCGGATGGGCCGGACCGTTCAACGTCATCGAGAAAATGGCACCGCCCTCGGGGGGCACGCCTTGCAGGTTGAGCCAGTTCAACCCCTGCAGCTTCTCGGCGGTGTAGCGGCGCAGATCCTGCTCATGCGCCTCGATCGTCTTCATGCCGATCGACATCAGATAGTCCAGCGCGACACCCAGCCCGTATTGCTGCACGATCCCCGGCGTCCCGGCCTCGAATTTCATCGGCGGTGTGTGATAGGTCACCGTATCGCGGGTCACCGTGTCGATCATGTCGCCACCGCCAAGGAAGGGACGCATCTCGGCCTGACGGTCCTTCGCAATCCAGATCGCGCCAGACCCCGAGGGCCCGTAAAGCTTGTGCCCCGTGATCGCGTAGAAATCGCAGCCGATCGCCGCCACATCCACCGGCATATGCACCGCCGCCTGCGAGCCGTCGACCAGCACCGGCACGCCCTTCTCGCGCGCGCCTTTCGAAATAGCGGCCACATCGACCAGCGTGCCCAGCACATTCGACATATGGGTGACGGCAATCAGCTTGGTGCGCGGCCCTACGGCCTCCAGCACTTTCTCGGCAGGCAGCGAACCATCGGGTTCCGGCTCGACCCATTTCAGCACCACGCCCTGACGTTCGCGCAGGAAATGCCACGGCACGATATTGGCGTGATGTTCCAGAACCGATAGCACGATCTCGTCGCCGGCCTGAAGGCGCGGGGCGGCCCATGCATAAGAGACCAGATTGATCCCCTCGGTCGAGCCGGTGGTAAAGATGATCTCGTGCTCGTCAGGCGCGTTCAGGAAGCGGGCAATGATGCCACGAACGCCCTCGTATTTCTCGGTCGAAAGATTGGAAAGCGTATGCAAGCCACGGTGGACATTGGCATAATCCTCCTCATACATCCGCGTCATCGCATCGATCACCACCCGCGGCTTCTGCGCCGAGGCACCGTTATCGAGATAGACCAGCGGTTTGCCGTTCACTTCACGCGACAGGATCGGAAAATCGGCGCGGATGGTTTGAACATCGAACATGGGAGCCCCCCTGACGGGATATAGAACAGATGGAACGGGCCCCAGCGGGACCCGTCCGGAACGATTTGGCTTATGGCGAGGGCGACGGCATGACCCCCAGCAGCATCAGGACCAGACCGGTCGCGAAGGCCGAGGCAAAGAACGTGACAATCGTGCCGATCGCAACCACAGCAAGGTTGCGGAACCCGTGCAAAGCCGCCACGAAATTGACGATGAAATAGAACATCAGCGTCAGCAGGATAACGGTTGTGGCCCCGAGGCCGGAGGGCAGGATCATGATCAGCGCAAGCTGCACCACCTGCAAGATGACCATGACAAATTCGGCCCATGTCATCAGCAAAAGCGCATCGCGGAAAGCACCGTGGCCATTGCCCATCCGCCCGACAAAGGTCATGGCCCCTGCCGCATAGATCAGGATCGCGGCCTGAATCAGGATCATCGGAATGGGGTTCAGGCTCAGCCGCTCGGTATCGGGGACCATTGTGCTGGCCAGCACCTGACCGAACAGGCCAAGACAGGCGGACAGCACCACCACAACCGCAAGCCCCAGCCAGCGCGCCTGCGTTGGCGGGTTCCAGTCAATCAGCGCCCGTGCGACGGATTGCGGCTGGGTAATCGTGCCTAAAATTGCCTGTCTGAAAGTAAACTGTTCCAAGATCATCCCCGCTTTGCGGTGGTCTCGAAGAAGGCGACGCGCATTCCCGAGATCCAGAATATGACGAACACGAGAAAGGTCGCGACCCCCACCATATTCGCCTGATGCCCTACGCCAATAAAGCCAGAGACCAGCCCGCGCAAGAGCAGCAGCGGCGAGGCCGCCAATAGCGCCCAGAAGAGCGCGATCCGCGCGCCATATCCGCTGCCCTTCCCGCCCAGAAGCTTTGCCACCCCCCTGGCGATCAGCGCCACCAGATAGAAAAGCGGCACGGCCACCAACAGCCCCAGCGCCTGTCCCAACATCAGGGCAGGCAAAGGGGTAGCGGGGTTTTCAAAGGCAAACCGGGACAGTCCCGGCCATTGCGCGATGTAAACCAGCACCAGCGCCGACAGCAGAAAGGTCAGCGCCCGAGGTTCGGACGGCGCGTGCGACAGGTGATCGCGCACCACCTGACGGGGTGCGCGATAGCTGCGAAGGATATCCGAAAGAGCCGACATCCGACAGGCTCAGGAGCGGTGACGGGCCAGCCAGCCCTCAAGACGCGACAGCACGTCTTCGCGCAGGGCCTCGTCCTCGATCTCCTCGACCGCATCGGCCACGAAGCTCAGGACCAGCAGATTGACCGCAACCGCCTTCGGCACACCGCGCGAGCGCAGGTAGAAGAGTGCGGTCTCGTCAATCGCACCGGTGGTCGAGCCATGCGAACAGGCCACGTCATCGGCATAGATCTCAAGCTCGGGCTTGGCGAGGAACTGGCTGTCCTCGTCCAGAAGAAGCGACTGGCTGATCTGGTAGCCATCGGTCTTCTGCGCGCCCTCTTTCACCAGAATCTTACCCTGGAAAATGCCGTGCGCGCCGTTTTTCAGCACTTTCTTGAAGACCTGACGGCTTTCGCCGCGCAGAGCGCCATGCGTGATGAAGACGGTATCATCATGGTGGAACGGACCTTTGTGACCGTCGCCCAAAGCGGCACCCGCCACATGTGCCACAGCATCGTCGCCCACCATATCGATCACGCATTCATTGCGCGTCAGCTGCCCGTTCGAGGTCATGGTGAAAGACTTGAAAAGCCCCTCTTCGGCCACGCGGGTGAAGATATGGGTATTGGCCAGACGTTCCTGCGAACGGCCCTGAATGCGCAGATGGTGGAACTTCGCGCCCTTGGCCACATCGACCTCGGTCACGATATTGAAACGCGCGCCCGCAGGACCGCTTTCCAGCAAGGTGATCTCGGAGCCTTCTTCCAGCTTGACGACATGGTGCAGCATCACGTCGGAGCCGTCATCCTCGTGCAGGTAGTCGATATGCACGGGTTTCGCCGCCTGCCCCGTGACCCTGATCAGCAGCCCGTCCTTGGCCGCAGCGGTATTGAGCGCGGCATAGGGACGGTCGACCGGTTTCTGGCCATCGGCTTCCAGCTTGCCATAAAGCGACTGCGCCCAATGGATATCGGCGGCATCCGCCTCGGCCAGACGCGAGATCTCGACACCGGCATTGATCAGGTCGTCCGACAGATCCTCGTTGAAGACGCCATCGACAAAGACCAGACGCACGCGCTCGAACGTGTCGAAATTCGCGGGCTCGTCCTTGGGGTTGAACAGCGCGGCTTTCGGTGCCTCCGGCGCGTTCAGCCCCGTCGGGTTGGTCCAGCGCCAGTATTCATCACGACGGCCCGGCAGGCCCATCGCGGTCAGCCGTTGCAGCGCATCGGCACGGGCGGCTGCGGTGAACCCGCCTTCGGGCAGATCCAGCGCGGCCAAGCGGGCGGTCAAGGCTTCGGCCTTGAGCGCCTGATTGCGGAGTTTTGCGCTTGCCATCAGGCCATCACCTCGCTGATCCCGTGTTCTTTCAGCAGGTCGGAATAGCCGTTCTTCTCGACTTCCAGTGCCAGCTCGGGGCCACCGGTCTTGATGATACGGCCCGCCGCCATGATATGCACGACATCGGGTTTGATATGGTCCAGCAAGCGCTGGTAGTGGGTGATCACAAGGAAGGACCGGCCTTCCGAGCGCAGCGCATTCACGCCGTCCGACACCAGTTTCATAGCGTCCACATCCAGCCCCGAGTCGGTCTCGTCAAGGATGCACATCTTCGGTTCCAGCATCGCCATCTGCAAGATCTCGTTGCGCTTTTTCTCACCGCCAGAGAAGCCCACATTGACCGGACGCTTCAGCATCTCGGCGTCGATCTTCAGCGATTTCGCCTTCTCGCGCACGATCTTCAGGAATTCACCTGCGGAATATTCTTCCTCGCCACGCGCTTTACGCTGGGCGTTCACGGCCGTGCGCAGGAAGGTCATATTGCCCACGCCCGGGATCTCGACCGGATACTGGAATGCAAGGAACAGACCTTCGGCGGCGCGCTCTTCGGGCTCCTGCTCCAGCAGGTTCTCGCCATCAAGCGTGGCCGAGCCTTCGGTCACGGCATAGCCGTCACGGCCCGAAAGCACATAGGACAGCGTCGATTTACCCGAACCGTTCGGCCCCATGATAGCATGGACCTTGCCGGTTTCGATGGTCAGATTCACACCCTTGAGGATCTTCTTGCCACCCTCTTCGAGTTCTGCGTGCAGGTTTTTGATCTCTAGCATAGTCTTTTTCCTGTTCAGTCGATGGTGACAGCCGTGCCGGATGCCGACACCATCAACATCGAATCCGCGACGACCTCGTAATCAAGATCGACGCCAACGATTGCGTTTGCGCCCTTGGCCCGGGCGCGCTCTTCCAGTTCTTTGAAGGCCACCTCGCGCGCATCGGCAAGTTTGGCCTCATAGGCGCCCGAACGGCCGCCCACGATATCGGTGATCTGCGCGAAAAAATCGCGCACGATATTGGCCCCCATAATCGCCTCGCCCACGACAATGCCGTGATAGGCGGTGATCTTGTGACCTTCGATCGTGGCTGTGGTGGTGACGATCATGACGCGCTCCTCATCCCTTGAAGACCAGCATGGCCCCCAACCCGATCAGCACAAATCCCGCGACGGTCGTCAGGCTGGGCGGCTCCTTCAGATAGAAGGTCGAAAACCCCACAAAGACCACCAGCGTGATGACCTCCTGGATCGTCTTGAGCTGTGCCGTCGAATAGACCTGATGCCCGATCCGGTTGGCCGGAACGGCCATCCAGTATTCGACAAAGGCAATCGACCAGCTGATGATCACCACGGCCCAAAGCGGTGCCGTGGAATATTTCAGGTGCCCGTACCACGCCACCGTCATGAAAACGTTGGACGCGATCAGCAGCACGACCGGAAGGAGATATGCGCTCATGAACGCCCAACGCCCCTAGCCCACAGAGCCTTCCAGCGAGATCGCCACCAGCGACTGCGCTTCCATCGCGAACTCCATCGGCAGCGCCTGCAGCACCTCGCGGCAGAAGCCGTTCACCACCAGAGCGACCGCCTCTTCCTCGTCCATGCCGCGGGCACGGCAGTAGAACAGCTGGTCGTCATCGACCTTCGAGGTGGTGGCCTCGTGTTCAACACGGCTCGTGTTGTTCTTGACCTCGATATAGGGCACGGTATGCGCCCCGCATTCCGACCCGATCAGCAGGCTGTCACATTGCGTGTAGTTGCGCGAGTTGGACGCTTTCGGGTGCATCGAGACCAGCCCCCGATAGGTGTTCTGCGCCTTGCCCGCCGAGATCCCCTTGGACACGATCCGCGAGCGCGAATTCTTGCCCAGATGGACCATCTTGGTGCCGGTATCGGCCTGCTGGTAGTTATTGGCGATTGCGATCGAGTAAAACTCGCCCGAGGATTCCTCCCCGCGCAGGATGCAGGACGGGTATTTCCACGTGATGGCCGAGCCGGTTTCCACCTGCGTCCACATCACCTTGGCACGGTCGCCACGACAATCGGCGCGTTTGGTCACGAAGTTATAGATGCCGCCCTTGCCGTCCTCGTCACCGGGGAACCAGTTCTGAACGGTCGAATATTTGACCTCGGCATCTTCCTCGATGACGATCTCCACGACAGCCGCGTGCAGCTGGGCGGTGTCCCGTTTCGGCGCGGTGCAGCCTTCAAGATAGGACACATAGGCGCCCTTGTCGGCCACGATCAGCGTGCGCTCGAACTGCCCCGTATTTTCCGCGTTGATACGGAAATAGGTCGACAGCTCCATCGGGCAGCGGACCCCCGGCGGGATATAGACGAAGGACCCATCCGAGAAGACCGCAGAGTTCAGCGTGGCATAGTAGTTATCCGACTGCGGCACGACCGAGCCGATATATTTCTTGACCAGCTCGGGGTGTTCCTTGATCGCTTCCGAGATCGAGCAGAAGATCACACCCGCCTCGCGCAGCTTGTCCTTGAAGGTCGTGCCGACCGAGACCGAGTCGAACACCGCATCCACGGCGACCTGACGCTTGCTCGGGTCATAGTCTTCGGCACCTTCCACACCGGCAAGGATCATCTGTTCCTTCAGCGGGATGCCCAGTTTCTCATAGGTCGCCAAAAGCTTGGGATCGACCTCATCGAGCGATTTGGGCTTGGTTTCCATCGATTTCGGACGCGCATAGTAATACTGGTCCTGAAAATCGATTTCCGGCACGTTGAGCAGCGCCCAATCGGGCTCTTCCATCTCTTTCCAGCGCGCGAAAGCCTGAAGACGCCATTCGGTCATCCATTCCGGCTCTTCGTTCTTTTCAGAAATCAGGCGGACGATATCCTCGTTTACGCCCTTGGGGGCGTATTCCATCTCGATCTCGGTATTCCAGCCGTATTTATACGACCCCATATTCTGGACCGTTTCAACCGTCTCGCGGTCGACGCCCTCGCGGATTTGCAACTCGTCTGCCACGTGTCATTCCCTATCTTGCTGGTCGCGCTCATGGCCGACCGTTTCCCCAAATCCGCCGCGCCAAGCTCTGGCTTGCGGACCTATCACATACGCTCCCGAAGCTTGTCGCCATGCTTGCGCCGAGCTTTGGACCAAGCCTCCACGAAACGGTCGATCGCCTCGCGCGTGATGCCCGGCCCAAGCGAGACGCGCATCGCACATCCCGCAAGATCTTCGCCCCACCCCATAGCGCGCAACACGCCAGAGGCCCGAACCTTACCCGACGAGCAGGCCGATCCGGCAGAGACCGCAACCCCTGCAAGGTCCATCCGCATCACCTGCGTCTCGCCTTTCCAGCCGGGGCTGATCACCGACAATGTATTGGGCAGAAGCGCAGGCGCTGCTGCCTGACCCTGCCCGTCTGCGGGTGCGTTCCATCCGGGAAAGTAAACGTCTTCGACAGCCTCTTCCAGTGCCTTTTTTAGAATATTTCTAAGTTCGGCCACTTCTTCCCAGACACCATTGGCCAGATCGCACATCGCAGCCTCGGATGCCGCAGCAAATCCGGCGATACCGATCAGATTTTCCGTTCCTGCGCGGCGCCCCATCTCTTGCCCGCCGCCCTTCAGGCCCGCTGCCAGATCGGTGCCCTGCTTCAGGATCACCGCCCCCACCCCTTTGGGCCCGCCCAGCTTATGGGCCGACACAAGACCACAGGTCGCGCCCATCCAGTTGAAGGCCAGAGGGATCTTGCCAAAGCCCTGCGTCAGGTCGGTCGACCACAGCCGCTCGGGCAGATCCTGAATCACACCGGTTTCCGAATTGGCAATCTGCAAACTGGAGCGCGCGGGGTCCGCGACGGTCACACGACCATAGCCATCCACCGCAAGATCGGCCTCGCACCATGCTTTCACCGCGTCATGCTCGACCTCGGCGCAATGGATACCGCGCCCCGCATGCACCAGCGCCGATGCCTCGGTCGTGCCGGAGGTAAACACAACATCCTGACCATCCGCGCCAATCGCATGGGCAATCTGCGCACGGCAACGTTCCATCAGCGATTTCGCGGCCCGCCCCTCGGCATGAACCGAAGACGGATTGCCCAGCAGGTCCATCGCCTCGACCATCGCCGCCTTCGCCTCTGCCCGCAGAGGCGTGGTTGCGTTCCAGTCGAGATAGAGCCGTTCCATGACACGATGTCCTTCTGCGCCCGTAACATGGGCCGTTATCTGGCTTTGGACATAGGCGCAGAACGGATAAAAGACAATAACCCGAGTCTATGACTCAGGTTAGCAAGGGGGTGTGCGCAAATCGCTTAATCATCCACCACCGAGAACAGCGACGGCACGGCCGGACAGGGTTTGAGCCCGTTGCCGATGACATCCTGCAGCGTGGTCTGGTGCAAAAAGACGAAGACCTGCGCCGAAAGGCTTTCCCACAGACGGTTCGACAGAGACTGCGCCCGCGTGCCGGATTTCCCGCCCGAGGCTCCTGCCCCCACATGCATGGCCGAGACTTTCTCGTCCACCGCCTCGAACACCTCGCTCACGCGGATTTCGGCGGGCGGACGTGCCAGTTGGTACCCACCACCCGGACCGCGCACCGACTGCACCAGCCCCGCACGACGCAGCCGCACGAAGATCTGTTCGAGATAGGCCAGCGAAATATCCTCGCCTTCGGAAAGCTGCGATAATGAAACCCGGCCATTCGGTCCCGACAAGGCCAGGCTTGACAAGGCCACCATCGCGTAACGCCCTTTGGTCGATAGTTTCATACAGTATCCTCCGCTTAATCACCCGCGCCGAAAAGGACGGGCTCTGACCTCCCCGAGAGGCGATCATGCCATGCCACCTCCGAATCGCGGCAAATTTACGCTAGAATGCCCCGATGTCGATCATCAATACAGAGAGAATGGCGCAAGAACCATTGACCTTGCGCGCTGGCCCCCTTAACTCGTTTCCACCCGTAGATCCGGCATTGTGCCGGGGATGGCCCTCCCTAGGGGGATGCAGACCCTGCGTCAAGCAACCCTGCACCCTTGGATCCGGGCCCATGCAAGAGCAGACGAGAACCGATGCCCGAAGTCATTTTTCCCGGTCCCGAAGGTCGCCTAGAAGGCCGCTATCACCCGCAAGCCGCCCCCGACGCGCCGATTGCCATCATCCTGCATCCCGATCCGCAATTCGGTGGCACGATGAACAACCGCGTCGTCTACAACCTGCATTACGCGTTCCACAAGCTGGGCTTCACCGTGCTGCGCTTCAACTTCCGTGGTGTGGGCCGCAGCCAAGGGGAATATGATCAGGGGATCGGCGAATTGTCGGATGCCGCCTCGGCGCTGGATTACCTGCAATCGCAGAACCCCAATTCCAAACACTGCTGGGTTGCGGGGTTCAGCTTTGGCGCGTGGATCGGGATGCAGCTTCTGATGCGCCGCCCCGAGATCACCGGTTTCGTCTCGGTGGCTCCGCCGGCGAATATGTATGACTTCAGCTTCCTCGCGCCCTGCCCCTCGTCGGGTCTGATCATCAACGGCACCGCCGACCGCGTCGCGCCGCCGAAAGATACCGCCACGCTGGTCAGCAAGCTGGGCGAGCAGAAAGGGATTACCGTCACCCATGAAGAGATCAGCGGTGCCGATCACTTCTTCAAGGATGACGAGGCGCATATGAAGCCGATGATCGATACGGTCCAATCCTATGTGAAGCGCCGCCTGACGGAGAACACCCGCTAATGGCACTGCTCGAAGACCTGGCCGAAAAGCTGGCCTTCGACTGCATGCAAGCCCAAAAGGAGATCGGCCCCACGGCCGATCGCCTCTACCAAGACGTTGCCACCCATATCGGCACCGCCTCGCCCTCTCTCGAAGAGGCCTTTCTGACCGCCTGCCGCCTGCATATGGCCGCCCTGCGCGCCGAAGACTTCATGGCGCGGCGCATCTCTGCCCTGAAATCCGGCAAATAAAGCTGTGCAGCACGTGACCGGCGGCTATGCGCATTTAGCTGGTATCTGGCACTGGCTCTGGGCGTGCAAACCCGTTAGGTCGGAAGCAGGCCTTTCGTCCGTCTCGCATGGCGCAAGGACCGCCGCACCTGCCCGCTCCGCTTGCGGGGCCGTGGGCTGATCCTGGCGCAGCGTTCAGGTGCCCGTCTTTTCCCGCCGGGGTGAAAAGGATAAGGCCCATGACCACCGCAGCAGACCCAGCCACCCAACGGCTTGATCGGCAACTGGCCTTTCTGGCCGAGGCCGAGAAGCTTAAAGGGGTCATCCGCGCGACCCCCGTCATGGACGATTCCCGCTTCGAGAATTCTGCCGAACATAGCTGGTCTCTGGCGCTTTGGGCGCTGGTCCTGGCCGATCAGGCCGATCCTGCAGTCGATCCGGTGCGCGCGATCAAGATGCTGTTGCTGCATGATATGGTCGAAATCGATGTGGGCGATGTGCCGATCCATTCGAAGGGCGGTAAGGCGCATGACAGCGCCGAGACCTGTGCCGCCGAAGCCCGCGCGGCAGAGCGCATCTTCGGACTGCTCCCGACGGATATGGCGCAGGATTTCCTGAGCACTTGGCAGGAATTCGAAGCCAACGAGACCCCGACCGCCATCTATGCCAAATCGCTCGACCGCGCGCAGCCGGTGATGCTGAACCTGCAATCGGGCGGCGGATCATGGCGCGAATACAAGGTGACGTGGGACCAGTTACAAGAGCGCGTGGGCTGCAAGATCAATCGCGGCCTTCCCGCGCTCTGGTCCGCGATCAAGGCGCGGATCTTTCCGTGGTTCGAAGACAACCGCCGCCTCTGAGCCGCCCCGCCCTCCATGCGGGCCCGACCGGCACCGTTTTGACGCGATACGGTGCGGGCCTGCGGCAAGCTGCGCCTATTTTTCAAGCAGGCTCATCTTCGCAACGATATCTTTGCAAACAGCCCCTACCTTTCGGCACAACCGGATTTCATGCTGCGCTAACATAAAACCGGACGAATATGTCGAATTGTAGAATACCGTCGTATACTACGGCATACAAACTCTGGCTATTCCCATAAGTTTGCGCTAAATGGGGCCTGTCCCGACTCATATATATAAGCCTAGGAAGGGGTTCATATGTCCAAGATCAAGGTGGAGAATCCGATCGTCGAACTCGACGGCGACGAGATGACCCGGATCATCTGGGATTTTATCAAGAAGAAACTGATCGAACCCTATCTGGATGTCGATCTGCTGTATTACGATCTCGGCATCGAAGAACGTGACCGCACCGATGACCAGATCACCATCGATGCCGCCAACAAGATCAAAGAGATCGGCGTTGGTGTGAAATGTGCGACCATCACCCCCGATGAAGCGCGCGTCGAGGAATTCGGCCTCAAGAAGATGTGGAAATCGCCCAACGGCACGATCCGCAATATTCTGGGCGGTGTGGTCTTCCGTCAGCCGATCATCTGCCGCAACGTGCCGCGCCTTGTGCCGGGCTGGACCGACCCCATCGTTGTGGGCCGCCACGCTTTCGGTGACCAGTATAAGGCGACCGATTTCACCTTCCCGGGCAAAGGCCAGCTGACGATGAAATTCGTGGGCGATGATGGCACCGTAATCGAGAAGGTCGTCTATGATGCGCCCTCGGCGGGCGTCTATCAGGCGATGTATAACCTTGACAGCTCGATTTATGACTTCGCCCGCGCCTCGTTCAACTACGGTCTGTCGCTGAACTGGCCGGTCTATCTGTCGACCAAAAACACCATCCTGAAAGCCTATGACGGCCGCTTCAAGGATATCTTTGCCGAAGTTTACGCCAATGAATTCGAAGAAGAATTCAAGAAGCGCGGTATCTGGTACGAACACCGTCTGATCGACGATATGGTGGCCTCGGCCATGAAATGGTCGGGCAAATTCGTCTGGGCCTGCAAGAACTACGATGGCGATGTGCAATCGGATACAGTGGCACAGGGCTTCGGCTCGCTGGGCCTGATGACCTCGCAGCTGATGACGCCCGACGGGAAGATCGTCGAGGCCGAAGCCGCCCACGGCACCGTGACGCGCCACTACCGCCAGCACCAGCGCGGCGAACAGACCTCGACCAACTCGATCGCCTCGATCTACGCTTGGACCGGTGGCCTGAAGCACCGCGCGAAACTCGACAACAACAGCCAGCTGATGAATTTCGCGGAAACGCTGGAACGCGTGGTTGTCGAAGCCGTGGAATCGGGCTTCATGACGAAGGACCTTGCCCTGCTGGTCGGCCCCGACCAGAAATGGCTCACCACGATGGGCTTCCTCGAAAAAGTCGACGAGAACCTCAACAAAGCGTTCTGAACATCCTAAAAAGGCCGGGCATCACGCCCGGCCTTTTTCATTGGCAAATCCTGCAACCTTCAGGCAGCGATAAGCTGCAGATCCTGCCAATAATGACGCATTTCGGTGAGGGCCGCGCGGTCCTGCCGACGGGCCAGAAGCTGTAGGTAAAGCTGGCCGGGGCCTTCGAAATAGATCACGAAGATCATGATCCGAAGCGCCTCGCGCATATCTTCGCTCAACGCCTCCCATTGCGGCACAGGCCCCCGCAAATTCACCCCTTGCTCTTCCAGCACGGTCAGAAGCGCGTAATGACGCAGGAAACGCTCCTCCTGCTCCATCTGGATGATCCCGTGCCGCTCATGCGCCCGCTGCGCCTGAGAAAATCGGAGCTTCGCCATGCGATCCACCAGCGCAAGGCGAAAATGAACAATTACCATCGCAACCGTCAGACAAGACAGCACGATCCCTAGGCAAAACACTGATAAGTCAGACATTAATTCCCCAGCCACTAATTAACATTTTGTTCACTAAAGTTAACCCGTGGCGAAATTGTGGCGTGAAAATGGATTACACACGTCAAATGACACAACATCTTGCACTTGGCCCTGCCCGCGATAAATCATGGCCGCATGACACATCTTCTCCCCCCTTCCCACAGCACGCTCGATGATGCTCAGGGCATCGCCTATGGCGGCATCATCGCAGGGTTCGGCCTGCTGATCCTGACCTCGCTCGGTTTCGTCACCGGCCAGACCGCCGGAATGGCGGTGCTGATCTCCTATGCAACCGGATGGTCCTTCGGGGCCGTCTTCTTCGTGATCAATATCCCCTTCTACTGGCTGGGCTGGAAACGGATCGGCCCCGCCTTCGTGTGGAAATCTCTGGCCGCAGTCAGCCTGCTGTCACTGACCACCGCCGTCCTTCCCCGCTACGTCCATTTCGACCTGCTGCATCCGGCAGCGGGGGCGGTGCTGTTCGGACTGATCACCGGCTCGGCGCTGCTGGCGCTGTTCCGGCACGGCTCCAGCCTGGGCGGAATCGGCATCGTCGCGCTTTACCTGCAGGACAAGACCGGCTTTCGCGCAGGCTGGACGCAGATGGGCTTTGACGTGGCCGTTTTCGCGCTGGCCCTGACCCTGCGCGACCTCGAGACCGTGGCATGGTCCTTCCTTGGCGCTGTCGTGATGAATATGGTGATCGGCATCAACCATCGGCGCGACCGCTATATCGCAACCTGAGTATTTATTAAGCATCCTTAGCTATTCTGTCAGGGCCGCGTGCTGCGGCCCTTGATTTTTTGCCAGATCGGCGCATAGTTAGGTCATGTGTGCTGACATTAATGCCGATCTCAAACTGCGCTGCCCCCCACCGACCGGACGCCGCAAACGTTTGGTTGCCCGACCTGGCCTGCGCCATCCTGATGACAAACATTATACCCGCCTCGAAGATGCCCAAGGGTTGCTGATTGCCTGTGCGCAGGCCGCGCTTGGCATCCACCTGTTGCGTGCGGCGGGTCTGATGACCGGAGGAACGGCGGGGCTTGCGCTTTTGCTGACCTATATTGCGCAAGATCACGGCATCCACCTGACCTTCGGGGGGATTTTCTTTGCCATCAATATCCCTTTCTATGCTTTCGCCTACAAAGCACGCGGGATCGGCTTCTGCCTGAAAAGCCTTGCCTCCGTGACGCTGGTCTCGCTGATGGCCGAGGCTCTCAAACCCTTCCTGCATGTCGACCAGATCCACCCCGCTGTCGCCGCCCTTCTGTTTGGGGTCAGTGCGGGGGTCGGGCTGCTGGGGCTATTCCGCCATTCGGGCAGTCTGGGCGGCGTGTCGATCGTCGCGCTGGTGCTGCAGGACCGCTTCGGCTTCAAGGCGGGCTGGACCCAGACGATCCATGATCTTGGCCTGTTCCTGATCGCTTTCTGGGTGCTACCGCTTGGCAATGTAGGCTGGTCCCTTCTGGGCGCGGTTGTCCTGAATGCGGTGATTGCCTTCAATCACCGACGGGACTGGTATGTTGTGACCTGATCTGGCAGGCTCGGCAGGACACCGAGCACAGCTGGCCCGATTGGAGTATCTCCCGCATGAAAACCTATCTGCTGCTGACGCTCGCTGTCCTGTTCGAGGTGTTCGGCACAAGCTGCCTGCAAGCCAGCCAGCAATTCAGCAGGCTCTGGCCCAGCCTCGGGGTTCTCGCCGGTTTTGCGGGGGCCTTCTATCTGTTCACACAGGTGCTCAAGACCTTACCGCTGGGAATTACCTATGCGCTCTGGTCGGGGATCGGGATCGTGCTTACGAGTCTGATCGGCCTTGTGATCTTCAAACAGAGGCTCGACTTTGCGGGGATTTGCGGCATTATCTTGATCCTTGCGGGCGTATTTGTGATCAATCTCTGGTCTAAATCCGCTGTTCATTGAGTTGAGGGCTAGAATGACCGGCCCAAATGCACTATGCGCTGGGGCAATCCTCCCTAGCAGGCAAGATTTCTCATGGAACTTCGCAATATCGCGATCATCGCGCACGTTGACCACGGCAAGACAACTCTGGTCGACCAGCTTCTGAAACAATCCGGTGCATTCCGCGAAAACCAGGCCGTTGCAGAACGCGCCATGGACAGCAACGACATCGAACGGGAACGCGGGATCACCATCCTTGCAAAATGTACCTCGGTCGAGTGGGAAGGCACCCGCATCAATATCGTCGACACCCCCGGCCACGCCGATTTCGGTGGCGAGGTGGAGCGCATCCTGTCGATGGTGGACGGTGTCTGCCTTCTGGTCGACGCGGCCGAAGGCCCTATGCCGCAAACCAAATTCGTGACCTCGAAGGCACTGGCGCTCGGCCTGAAGCCGATCGTGGTGCTCAACAAGGTCGACAAGCCGGCCGCCGATCCCGATCGCGCGCTGGACGAGGTGTTCGACCTCTTCGCCAACCTCGGCGCGACCGAAGAACAGCTTGATTTCCCGCATGTCTACGCTTCGGGCATCGGCGGCTGGGCCGATGATGAACTGGACGGGCCGCGCGAGGATCTGAGCGCGCTGTTCCGCCTGATCGTGAAGCATGTCGAGGCCCCGAAACAGGTCGAGAAAAAAGACGAGCCCTTCGCGATGCTGGCCACCACGCTGGCCGCCGATAACTTCATCGGCCGCATCCTGACCGGCCGTATCGAATCCGGCACCCTGAAAGTGGGCGATAGCCTCAAGGCACTGTCGCGCAAGGGCGACAAGATCGAGCAGTTCCGCTGCACCAAGATCCTTGCCTTCCGCGGCCTGAGCCAGCAGCCCATCGACGAAGCGCAGGCCGGTGATATCGTCACCGTAGCAGGCATGACCAAAGCCACCGTGGCCGACACGCTCTGCGCGCTGGAAGTCGAAGAGGCCATTCAGGCCAAACCGATCGACCCGCCGACCATCTCGGTGACCTTCGGCATCAATGACAGCCCGCTGGCGGGTAAAGACGGCTCCAAAGTCCAGTCGCGTGTCATCCGTGACCGCCTGATGAAAGAAGCCGAAACCAATGTGGCAATCCGTGTCGAGGATACGCCCGGCGGGGAAGCCTTCATCGTATCGGGTCGGGGCGAACTCCAGATGGGCGTTCTCATCGAGAACATGCGCCGCGAAGGGTTCGAACTGTCGATCTCGCGCCCGAAAGTGATTTTCCGCGAGGAAGATGGCGTGCGCATGGAGCCGGTGGAAGAAGTCATCATCGATGTGGATGACGAATATTCCGGCGTCGTGATCGAGAAGCTTACCGGCTACCGCAAGGGCGAGCTGGTCGAGATGCGTCCGGCAGAAGGCGGCAAGACCCGCGTTGTGGCCCATGTGCCCTCGCGCGGCATGATCGGCTATCAGGGCGAGTTCCTGACCGACACCCGTGGCTCGGGCGTGCTGAACCGTCTGTTCCATAGCTGGACCCCCTATAAAGGCGCCATCGAAGGCCGCCGTCAGGGCGTTCTGATCTCGATGGAGAACGGCACCTCGGTCGCTTATGCCCTGTGGAACCTCGAAGAGCGCGGCAAGCTGTTCATCGGCGCGCAGGAAGCGGTCTATACCGGCATGATCATCGGCGAGCATTCGCGTGACAACGATCTGGAAGTGAACCCGCTCAAGGGCAAGAAGCTGACCAACGTCCGTGCCTCGGGCACCGATGAAGCCGTCCGCCTGACCCCGCCGGTGCGCATGTCGCTGGAAGAGGCGATCGCCTATATCGACGATGACGAGCTGGTGGAAGTGACCCCGAAAGCCATCCGTCTGCGCAAGGTCCATCTGGACCCCCACGAACGCAAGCGCGCCTCGCGCGAGGCCTGATTTCAGGCGTGGCACTGACGATCGAGGAAGGGGGGCTGTCTGCCCCCCTTTTTCGTCTGCGACGAAAAATTCCCCCCGAGGATATTTCCGGCAGCTGGATATGGAAACGGCGCGAAAGGCAGAGCTTCGCGCCGTTTTTCCTTGTGATAGGATGATGGTTTAGCGGAACAGGATCAGCGCGCCCTCGTTCCATGCGATACGGGTCCGCGCGCCCACATCCAGCACCGGCCGTCCGAAGACATTGCGCATCGACAGGCGCACGGTCTGTTCGACGCCATCGAGGCGGACATCGTAATAGGTCATGTCGCCATAATAGACGACTTCTTCGATGGTTGCGGGGGCTTCGCGGCCTGACGCGGGTTGGTCACCGAAGAGAATTGTCATGGTTTCGGGGCGGAACCCCACAGAGACCTGCCCGTCATGGGCATGCGAGACCTGATCGGGGCGCAGGTGACAGGCGCCAAGCCCTGCGACCATGACCGCGATCCGACCCTCCGTTTCGTCCTCGATATGGGCCGGAAGGAAGTTCATCGCGCCGATGAACTCGGCCACGCGGCGGGATTTGGGGCGGCGGTAGAGTTCTTCCGGATCGTCGAGCTGGGCGATCTCGCCTTCGAACATCACGGCAATCCGGTCCGACATCACCAGTGCTTCTTCCTGATCATGGGTCACGAGCACGAAGGTGATGCCCAATTCGCGCTGGAGTTTGATCAGCTCGACCTGCATCTGCTCGCGGATCTTGCGGTCGAGCGCCGACATGGGTTCATCCAGCAGCAGCACCTTGGGTTTGAGGATCAACGCGCGGGCCAGAGCCACACGTTGGCGCTGGCCGCCCGAAAGCGCATGGGCTGCGCGTTTGCCATAGCCGCCAAGCCCGACCATTTCGAGCGCCTCCTCGACGAGCTTGGCTTTTTCCAGCTTGGTCCGCGGGTCACGGCGCAGACCGAAGGCCACATTTTCGGCCACGGTCAGATGCGGGAAAATGGCATAGGACTGGAACACCATATTGGTGGGGCGGCGGTTGGCCGGCACGGAGCCCATATCCTTGCGGTCAATCAGAACCACCCCCGAGGAAATATCCTCGAAGCCCGCAATGGTACGCAAAAGCGTGGTTTTGCCGCAGCCCGAGGGACCGAGCAGCGAGAAGAACTCGCCTTCGCGGATGGTGGCGTTGATGCCGCGCAGGGCATGGTAATCGCCATAGTATTTCTGCACATCGCGAAACTCGATCATCGGTTTCGCATCGGTTTTGACTTTGTTCACAGGAAACCTCCCTGATCCTTACCACCGGTCTTGGCGATCCCGCGGCGTCGGAAATATTCGGCAATGGTCAGCAGCACGATCGAGGCCGCCACAAGGCAGGTGCCAAGGGCAAGGATTACCGGCACGGCCTTGGGGAAGCGCAGCTGCGAGAAGATATAAGTGGGCAATGTGGGTTCGTTGCCCGCGAGGAAGAAGGCGATGATGAATTCATCCATCGAGATGGTGAAGCTGATCAGCATCGAAGAGATGATCCCGGGCAGCACCAGAGGCAGGGTCACCAGACGGAAGGTCGACCATCTGGTTTCGCCAAGATCATAGGCGGCCTCTTCATAGGACGGATCGAGAGAGGCGAATGCCGTCGAGAGGATGGTGACCGCGTAGGGCGTGGCAATCAGCACATGGCCGAAGATCACCGTCAGGATCGAGAGCTTCACCCCCATCCCCAGAAGCACGATCAGAAGCGAGCCGCCAATCATGATCTCCGGAAGCACCAGAGGCAGCATGATGAAGCCCATCACCGGCCCCTTGCCTTTGAACTTGAACCGCGTGGTCGCGCGGGCCGCAAAGAGCCCCAGCACGGTCGACAGGATCGCGGTGGACAGGCCGATGACCAGTGAATTGCCCAAAGCACGGCGCAGGGTATCGTTTTCGGCCATTGCGGCGAACCATTGGGTGGTCCATCCCGTCAGCGGGAAAGCGACAATGGTGCCATTGTTGAACGCGAAGACCGGCAAAAGGATGATCGGCGCGTAGAGAAAGACCAGATAGAGAACCGTATAGAGTTTCAGACCCGAGAGTTTCATTTGGGGCCTCGCAGATATTTCCGGTTTGCCAGAACGAAGAGCGCCGCGATCAGCGCCACGACGGCCATAGCCGAGATGGTGATGGCAGATCCCATCGGCTTGTTATCCAGAGGCAGCATCTGTGCCTGAATGAGATTGGCGACCATCGGCATCTTGCCGCCGCCGATCAGTTCCGGCGCGACGTAATCGCCGATCACCGGAATGAAGACCACCAGGACGGCCCCGACCACCCCCGGCATGGCCAGCGGCAGGGTGATCCGGCGGAAACTGTTGAAATAGCTCTCGCCCAGATCCCGCCCTGCTTCCAGAAGCGAGCGGTCAATTTTTTCCAGCGCCACGAAGATCGGCAGAATAGCAAAGGGCGCATAGGCATGGGCCAGCGCTACCGCAATCGCCGGAACCGTGCCCATCATGCGGAACGGCTCTTCGAACAGATGGCCCGGCCCCATAAGACCCAGCATTTCAAGGCCCGAATTGATCACACCATTATAGCCGATGATCACCTTCCACGCGAAGATGCGGATCAGGTAGGACGTCCAGAACGGGATGGTGATGAGAAAAAGCCAGAAGCTCTTGCGCGAGGGGGCGACCTTGAACGAAATGAAATAGGCGATGGGGAAGGCCGTGCCCACGGTAAGCGCCGTGACGATCAGCGCCACAATGACCGAACGCAGGAGGATCGCGCGGAAGATCGGGTCTTTCCAGACGTCGATATAGTTCTGCAACGTGAATTCATGGATGATCGTCAGATACCCGTCCTTGAAGAAGGAATAGGCAAAGATGGTCAGCAACGGTGCAGCCAGCATCACCAGAGCATAGAGCAAAACCGGGCTGAGCGTAAAATATCCCTGGGCGGTCTCGCTCCGCCTCCACGAGGATGACGCCATATGAATCTCCCAAAATCTGACGCGCTTTCCTTGACGAAAGCATAGCGATTAAGCGGAGGAAAGCCCTAGCACAGTATTTTAAGCCCTATCTGACGGCAGACGCCTAAATATTAAACACAAACCCCTCTTTATCCGCCAATCATACCGGAAGATCGTTGGGCTGGTTCTGCAAAAGTACTGTCAATCGCGTCAAGGCCTGACACATCAGCTCTTCCGAAACGCCGCCCGAAAGCGCGATGCGCACCGCATTCGGGGCGTGACCGTCTTGCAGGACATATTCATCGGCCGAGCGCAGCAGCACGCCCTCGGCCTCGGCCATCCGCACGAATGTCGAGCTGCGCCAGCCCAGCGGCAGACGCATCCACAGGAAGGACAGCCCCTCCTGCCACGTGATCTCCTGTGCGCCCAATATATTGATCGCCATCTTCAGACGCCGGTCCATCTCGGCTTGTGCGGCAAATCGCAGGCGCATCGCATCACCGGAGGTGAACAGCCGCGTGACCATATCGGTCACCGGACGCGGCAGGCCAAAATAGCTATGCTGCGCAGTCAGACGCCCCGCCTCGCCCATGCCATCGGGAGCGACAACGATTCCGAAACGCATGCCCGCCGAAATCGTCTTGGAAAGCGAGGTCACATACCAAGACCGCTCGGGGGCAACCGTGCGCATCGCGGGCAGATTGGTCACCGGCGCGGTGTAACAGTCATCCTCGACGATCTGCAGATTATGCCGCCGCGCCACCTCGGCAATCGCGATACGACGCGCGGTGCCCATGCGCACGGCTGTCGGGTTCTGGGCATCCGGAGTGATGAAGACGAGCTGGCCATTATAGCGCCGCGCGGCATGGTCCAGTGCCTCGGGGATCATACCCTCGTCATCCAGTGCAATCGGCTGGATCTCCGCACGATGCAGGCGCGCCGCATGCCGGAAGCCCGGATAGGCAAGTTCTTCGGCAAAAACGACAGGACGATCCCCGCGCAGGCAACATTGCATGACAAGCGACAGCCCGTTCTGCCCGCCTAGCGTCAGCACGACATCCTCGACCGTCACCAGAGACCGTAGACTGCATCCCGGCGGAAACCATTCCAGCACGGCCTCGCGGCAATAGGCATCGCGCCGCAGCCCCGGATATTTCAGGTACTGGTCATTCACTTCGCGCGCAGCTTCGGCCATCGCGCGCGACAATGCCGCCGCCTGCCCGACATCCGGCAGAATGGGCGAGCGGAAATCGACCACGCCGTCATTCTGCCCCTCTCTATGTTCGTAGCTGCTATTGGAATAGAGCGGCTCTGTCGGGCCGAGTCGAGCAGATTGTATCGATACAAACGTGCCGCGCCCCACCTCGGCCTGAAGCAGACCTTCCTGCGTCGCAATCTGATAGCCACGCGCCACGGTGCCAGGGGTCACCCCCAACCGCCAAGCGAGATCCCGAACCGTGGGTAACTTCTGCCCAGGCACCAGTTTTCCTTCGCGAATTCCTTCCCGCAAAGCCCTGACGAGCGCCAGATATTTCGGACCTTTCTGGTTGGAAAGCTGCGGCTTCCACTGCAGGGCCTGATCGGGCATGGGCACCTCTCTTGTATCGGGTACAATATTTCACTGGCTGACGGCAGCAGGCTCATTGTACCAGTATTTTACCGAAAGGATCGGATTGTATCAATACAAAATACTCAGGTGCCCCATGCAAAGCCTTTTCATCTTCAGACATCCCGCGCAGCACATTGCGAAACCGTCGATCATGAAAACGGTCATGCTCTGGATGTTCCGCGCCCGCAGCCGCCGCGCCTTGGCAGAGCTGCCCCCCTATATTCTGAAGGATATCGGTCTGTCGACATATGACGCCGAACGCGAGGCGGAACGCCCGTTCTGGCGCTAATCGCAGACCATAACGAACCCCAGTGAGAACCGTCTACCCCTGTCGGTTCTGCTGCACTGGCCGGGCAAATGCCCGGCCTTTTTTGGCTTACCGGTCTTCATCCGATAGATAAAGTTCAGCCCAGAAGATGCCGTTTATGAAACAGAATTTCCATCCGGTCATCTTCTGCCAACAGGCCGATATTCTTACGGGTCGGCACATAGCTTTCCAGCCAGACCCCCTCGACAAGCATTGCCTCGGTGTCCGCAAAAAGGATCTGCACATAGTTACAGGAGCTCACCGGCTCTAGCCCCGCCGAACGCGTGGCAATATCTTTCCCACATATCTCGGACAGTGACGGATCGGCTACAATCCTTTGCATCGGCGCAAGGCTCAGATCTGCCTCCGGCAGGCCACCACCCAATGTCCCCGCCGCAATCCGGCTGGGTCGTAATTGCGGCGCAAGGCCCAAAACACGCCATTGCAAATGCCGGTGGCCAACCCAGAGAACCGGCTGCAACCCGTTCCGCGTCATCACCAGATCGCCATTCCGAAGCTCGTCACAGCGTCGCAGCCCGTCCGCCGTTAAAACACGGCAGCCCCCCTCGATCCCCGTCCCCAGCGCATAAAGCGCGTGGAGAGGGCCGGACGCCGCCGGTCCGTCCTCCGGGTCTGCAAAAGAAAACTCTCCCGCCTTCTCGTCATAATCGGAAAATGCGAAGCGCGCCTCTGTCGCCTGCTCGATCGTAGACAGAACAAGCACATCGTCCGAACAAGGCTCGGCCCCGAGCGAAAGGGCGGAAAACGCGTTGAGGTTCGGCAAGCCCATCATCCCATCCAGATAGCGCCATTGATACAGCGGTTCGGGGATGACTATGCGGATGCAAGTTTAATAAAATCTAAAATTGCCCCGTTTCCTTGAACGGGGCAACCGATTGCGGGGATTGCTCAGGCGTAAAGCAGCAATGCCGCCTCGTGACGGCGCAAGCTCCGCCGCGCCGAGGTGAAATTCGTCAGATTGGCCGCTGTCTGCAACTCGGGGAAAAGCGCAAAGATCTCTGTCTTCTGCGCCTCGCCCATCGTGGTCAGCGTCACCTCACCGGGCTGGAAGCTTTCTGTCCATGCCCCATCGACCAAGGCGATCTCGTGGCGCTCGCACATGAAGTGGATATAGCTCACCGACGGCACAACCGCGCTCACGATCCCGGGCAAGCCTACCAGATATTTTGCCGCCACAAGTACTTCATATTCTTCGAAATAAAGCTGGGCGCGTTCGCCGGTGACCAGCATACGGTGATTGGGCGACACAAACATGTCCCGCTCGGGCAGGCCATTGCCCAAAGCGCCCGCACCAATCATCACCGGCGCCTGCTCGGGCTTGCGCAGCAGCGTCTCGCGTCCCAACTCGCAACGCCCGCTCCAGACAAGCTCCTGCACGCCATTGTCACGGGTCAGAATCTTGTCACCGGCTTTCAGCTCCTCAACGGGCACTTCCCCATAGGGCGTGGCCACCATTGATCCGGGCGTAAAGCAGGGCACGACATGCTCGATATCACAGTAATGCACCGTGATATATTTTCCGGTGTCGCAATTATAGAATTTCAGAACACCGGATTGCCCCCAATTTCCGCAGAATTCGGGATAATGCCAATCCGTTTGCAATTCATAGCCTGCTTTCAGGATCTGACCATATTGCAGCGTATCGCAATCCTTGCCGGTCCAACCGCCATCCACATAAATGTCGCCCGCCGAGTCTCCGGTGAGGATGAATGTGTCCGCGTCACGCTCTCCGAACAGCTTGTCGCCGCCGCTGCCGATGAGCGTGTCATTGCCGCTGCCGCCCAAAAGGGTGTCGCAGCCAGCGCCGCCATCCAGAAGGTCATCCCCGCCGAGCCCTTTAAGAAGGTCATTCCCGCCCAAGCCGTTGATCACATCGTCACAACCATCCGAGCCGACGAGCACGTCCGAGCGATTGGTGCCGGTGATGGGCCTGCAATGACCATCCTTGTCGCAACCGCTACGGTCATATCCGTCTTTATCATAGCCATCTTTATCGTAGCCGTCCGCGTCATACCACGCGCCGAGAAGACTCTCCGTCATCTTATTCCCCTCATTAACGAGAAAACGGCCAGGATTCTGCTCGGCCCGGCTCTGAACCATTAAAGAAACGTTACCCTAAGGTTAGCTTTGTGAAAAGTGAAGCTCTTACGACACAGCGATAAAACATAAAACTGCGCAAAAAAAGTGCTATTAGGCGCAGAACATCAATGGGATCGGGCGCAATACGACTGACCGAAGCCCGAAACGGGAAAGGCCGGCTCCCTTCAGGGGAACCGGCCTTTCTTTCACGCGCGTTTCAGAAGCTCTGCCTCGTGGCGCTTGAGCGATTTCCGCGCCGATTGATAGTCTTCAAGGCCTTTATGCGTTTTCAGTTCGGGGAAGATCTCGAAGATCTCGTCGCGCTGTGCATTGCCCATGCTGCCCAAGGTTTGATCCCCGGGCTGGAAGCTTTCGGTCCATGCCCCGTTGCCCAGAACCACCTCATGGCGGTCGAACATGAAGTGCAGATAGCTGGTGCCCAAGGTCTCGACCGTGGCCACCCCCTCCATCCCTGCCATATGCTTGGCCGAAACGAAGACCTCGTGCTCTTCAAAGAACAGGCTCGTTTTCGCATTGGCCACCAGCATACGGTGATTGGGCGACACCATCATATCCCGTTCGGGCAGGTTCGGCCCCAAGGCTCCGGCACGGATCAGAACCGGCTTGAGATGGGCTGCTGCATCCAGTTCGGCTTTGGTCAGATCGCGACGCCCGACCCAACGGATTTCCTGAATGCCGTTGTCGCGGGTAATGACCTTGTCACCAACCACCAGCTCTTCCACCAGCTTTTCGCCACGCGGGGTCGCGATCAGCGTGCCGGGCGTGAAGCAGGGCACCAGTTCCTCGATGTCGTAGAAATTGACATTCGCATAGGAATGGGTGGTGGAGTTGTAGAAGGTGATCTGGCCATTAAAGCCCGGATTACCGTTATATTCCGGATTTTTGACGATGCTCTGGACTTCATAGCCCGCCGCGATCATCCCCGAATAATCGAGCGTATCCCAGTCGTCGCCATCCGAACCGCCATCGACGGTGATATTGTAGTTTCCGGTCGTGCTGATCGGGGTGATCTTGAACAGGTCGCGGCCCGCATTGCCCTGCAGCACATCATTATCGCCGCCGCCGATGATGGTGTCATTGCCATCACCGCCCGAAACCGTATCGGTGCCGGTGCCGCCTTCCAGCAGGTCATCGCCCGCGCCACCCTCCAGCAGATCATTGCCCTGACCGCCAATCAGCGTGTCATTGCCCTCATCGCCCTTGAGAGTGTCATCATCAACGCCGCCATCCAGATAATCATCCCCGATGCCGCCCTCGATCGAATCGTCGTCATCCTCGCCATAGATCACGTCATTGCCGGCACCGCCGATCAGCGTGTCCATGCCATTGTCGGTGACCTTGTCGCCTGCGGTGTCAGGCAGGTTGACATCCAGACCGCTGGTCGGACCGATGCCACCATAAATCGTGTCATCGCCATCGCCGCCCTCGACATAATCGCTGCCTTCGCCCGCAATGATGCTGTCATTGCCCGCACCACCCAGAACGGTGTCATCGTCATAGCCTGCATTGATGGAATCGTTGCCATCGCCGCCTTCGATATAGTCGTTATCGTCACCGGTGAAGATGGTGTCGTTTCCGGCCCCACCCAGAACGGTATCGCGATCGTCATAGGGGTCGCTATCAGCAGACCAGAGCCCCTCATAGCCACGGTCGGGAAGCGCATCGACAAGCGGCTTGCCGGTATCGATATAATCATCCCCGTCGCCGCCTTCGACATAATCGCTGCCCTCATCGGCATAGATCGTGTCATTGCCCTCGCCGCCGAACAGGCGGTCATCGCCGGTGCCGCCATGCAATTCGTCATTGCCCGCATCACCATAAACGGTGTCATTGCCCGAATTGCCACGCAGCAGGTCGTCATCGGCCCCGCCATGCAACTCGTCATCACCGTCAGCGCCGTTCAGGCTGTCCTGACCGTCATCGCCCCAGAGCGTGTCATTGTCGATCCCGCCATTGAGCGAGTCATTACCGGCACCGCCATGCAATTCATCATCGCCATCGGCCCCTTGCAGGGTGTCATTGCCATCACCGCCCCAGAGCGTGTCATTTTCCGACCCGCCCACAAGACTGTCATCGCCCGTACCTCCTTCGAGAAGGTCTTTGCCCGCGCCACCTTTCAGCGTGTCATTGCCATCGCCGCCCAGCAGCGTGTCATCGCCCGCGCCGCCATCCAGAACGTCATTTCCGGCCTCGCCATACAGCGCATCATCGCCCGCATTGCCCTGAAGGTTGTCATTGCCGTCGCCGCCATACACCTCGTCATTGCCCGCACCAGCCTTGACCGTGTCATCGCCCGCGCCGGCCTTGACGATATCATCATCGCCGACCTCTCCGGGAAGCAGCGCATCGCCATGATCGATCATGTCGCCCTGCGGGTCGCCGGTATAGGCATAATCGATGGTGTCATTCCCATCGGTGCCCTGCACGATCCCGTCCTTGGGATTGGCCCCGACGGTGACCGTCAGGGTCGCGTCATCCAGCCCGCCCTGACCATCGCTGACCTGATAGGTCACGGTCGCTTCCCCCGAGAACCCCTCGTTGGGGGTGAAGGTCAGCGTGCCATCGCTATTGACGCTTACAGAGCCATCCTCCGAAACCGGCGTGCCCGATATCGACAGCGTATCGCCATCGATATCGGTGTCATTGGCCAGCACATCGACCGTCACCGGAGTGTTATAGCCCGTGCTTGCCGTATCATCCTGCGCAACCGGATCATCATTGACGGGCGTCACGCTGACAGCCACTTCGGCGCTGTCGGTGTTCCCGTTGCCGTCGTCGATCGTATAGGTGATCTTGTCGTCGCCGTTATAATCGGCATCCGGCGTGTAGGTCAGCGTGCCGTCATCATTCACCGTCACGCTGCCATGTTCGGCGCTGGCCGAGGTGACGGTCAGCGTATCGCCCTGCGGATCGCTGTCATTGCCCAGAACATCGATGATAACGCTGTCATCCTCGGCCACGGTGGCTGTGTCGTTTTCCGCATCCGGCGAGAGGTTGATGCCATCTCCCTTGATCTCTTCGATCTCGGTATAGTTCAGCGAGCCGGTGACATTGCCGTCATCATCCAGAAACTCGACGGTGCCATTGGTGCCGTTGCCGTTTTCGTCTTCGGTCACATCGGTCAGACGATAGGCACCCTGCCCCGTCAGATCCAGCGTATCCCAATCGTCGCCGCCCGCGCCCCCATCAACGGTATCGCCCGCGCCGCCCATGATCGTATCGCGGTCATCGCCGCCCGAGATGCTGTCGGCACCGTCGCCACCGCTCAGCAGGTCGTTGCCGCCATTTCCTTCGATGACATCATCACCGGCGCCACCCTCAATAGTGTCATCGCCTTCGGTCTCGTCCACGATCGTGGTGGCATTGATATCGCTCAGGTAGATCGCCTGATCGGAATCGCCGCCATTGTCGTAATCGATCACGATCTTGGCCACATTCCCGTCAACCGTCACCAGGGCAGAGCCCTGCGCGCTGCTGGCGTTCAGGCTGCCCGTATCCTGCACCCCACCCGAGACGGTATTGCCATCCACCGTGGCGCCGCCCGCAGGCGTGATGGTCACATCCAGCTCGTTGCCATCGGCGTCATAGGCATGAACCGTGACGATATCCTTGTGATATCCGGCCGTGTCATTGGCGTAATCGATATCATTGATACGGAAGCTGACATTGGTCACCGCATCGGCCACACCCTCGGCATCCGAGGAGAAATCGAGCGTGGTGGTCGAGGTATCCCCCGCCTTGCAATCGCCGCCAGCCCCGTAAAGCATCAACCCGCTATTCGCGTCCAGACCATCGCCGCTTTCGGTATATTCGCTGGTATTGGTCACTTTGGCATAGGCACCACGCTCCTGCGCGGTAAAGCCGAAGGTCACCTTCACATCGCCCATATCGAACGAGGAGCCAGAGGCCAGCGTACAGCCCGCGCTGCCGAACTGCGTCCAGTCCACGCTCACATCGCTGCCCGAGGTCGTGCCGGTGCCGCCATCGCCGATCAGCGTGTCATTCCCGTCATCGCCGGTCAGGGAATCGTTGCCCGCATTCCCCTCGATATAGTCATTGCCCGCGCCACCGATCAGCGTGTCGTTATCGGCCCCGCCATAGAGCGAGTCATCCCCGCCCTTGCCATCAATCAGATCATCGCCAGCATTGCCATAAAAGACGTTGGTATAGCTGTCATCGCCCGACGTGCTCTGCTGGTCGTAGCCGGTCAGCGTGTCATCATAGGCAGAGCCGAACGCGCCGTCGATCCCGTCATACTGGTCCCCCGCCGCATCGCCCGCGCTGCCGGTCATCGACACCAGATCGACATTCACCCCTGCGGAAGACGCCGAATAATCGACCATATCCAGCCCGGTGCCGCCCGAAAGCGTATCGACTTCGGCACCGCTGACCAGCGTGTCATCGCCCGCGCCGCCCGACAGGTAATCATTGCCCGCGCCGCCATCGAGGAAATCATCGCCATCGCCGCCCCAGACGGCGTCATCGCCCGCGCCCGAAAAGACCGTATCATCGCCCGCGCCCGCCACGACCACATCGGCGTCGCCGGTATACCCGTCAAGATGACCATCATTATTGTCGATCATGTCGCCGTCATTATCGCCGGTATAGGCGGTGTCGATCAGGTCATTGCCATCCGTGCCATAGACGACCCCGTCGCTCAGATCGGGGGCCTCGTCAGGATAGGTCGCCAGATCGCTGTAATGCACCGAAGGCGTCTCGTAGCTGCTGTTGCAGCTTTCATATTTGGTAATCGTATAGGTCTCGCCCGGCACCAGCGGTGCATCGGAAACCAGGCCGGATTCATCGGTTCCGCGACCGATATCGAAGACATAGACATTGATGCTGTTGCCGCTGCTATCGGTCACTACATAGCGGTATTCGGGCGTGATCGAAGAGGACGCGCTATAGGTGCTGCCTTCCAGCGTGGTGGTCTGGGTGATGTGCTGGTTGCTGTCATTATCGCTGAAGCGGTCATCGCAATCGCTCAGCGAGATCGACTGAACCCACGCGTCGGAGCTGATCGTGAACGACTGGCCGACCGCGCTTTTCGAACTGGTTTCGCTATCGGGGAACACACAGGACGAGGACGCAGCAATATCGGAAAGATCCCACGCTTGAAGTGTATAAGTATTTGTCACGTCTACTCAACCTTACCCAAAACCGGCCTTCACTCCGGTAGCAGCCAACCTATGGCGCATGCCTGCGCCTCTCAGCCCACCCCTGCAGGGGCAGATGGCGACATGAAAGCAGACCGAACCCGACCCTTTCGGGCCAGCAGGACCGGAAAACGGACTGAAGGCTGCGCCTCCTGATCCCCGCCACCGCGCGCTACCCCCATAGCTCGCCTTTCCGTCGCGTTATTGCCTGAAATAACGAAAGCTTGAGAATATAAAAAGCAATATTTTTATTCTCTTACGAAGTTCATAAGCGTCACTCACCACATTTACCACAATCTGGACGCGAACCATCTTATTGTTGCCAAAATCCCGTTTCCCTTGACGAAACAATACCCCGCCATGATTGCGGAAACCGTGGGTTTGCACCAATATACGCGCCCAATCTTCGCCACATTAGAAACAATTCAACATATCGGCGCATGGGCGAAATGCCGTCAAATCAACGCAAATAAGTCGCGATCGAAGTTAACGCATTCCCTCCAATCAGAAACAGTGCCGCTGGAAAAAGAGGATTGATCACGCGGCTCACGACCCAAAGCGAATCGTGGATTTGGAAGCGCCCCCTCGCCTGCGCTCCTCAGCACCGGCCACGCCGACCTCGCCCGGAAGCGACTGTCGAAAGCGGTGTATTGACCCACTGAAATCCTGCTCATGCTACAAAGGAGAACGTGGCAATGAGTATGACAATGGACGACAGCATCAAACGTTGGACGGCCAAGCGGAAGACGGCGCTGGTCATCGAGATCATTCAAGGCAAAACGACGGTGGCCGAAGCCAGCCGATCGTTCGACCTGACGCCTTCCGAGATCGAAGGCTGGGTCGAGGATGCAAAGCGGGGCATGGAGAACTCCCTGCGCGCGAACCCGCTCGACATTCGCGAGCAATACGAGAAGCAGCTGAAGGATCTGCAGGAAGCCTATGGTGAGGCGATGCTGGAACTGCGCGCTCGAAAAAAGCTGCAGGCCCTCATGGTGAGGCAGTAGGCCGCCACTGGTCCGAGGCCACTGCCGAACGGAGGACGGCAATTGATCCGGACGCTCCATGAGGGCCTGCTAGCCGATGGTGTAGCGGTCTCGATCGCCAGGCTCTGCGCCTGGTTCGGCGTGCCACGGCGGACGGTCTATTATACACCGACCAAAGCCGCGCCGAAGATCGATCCTCCCTTCGCCGATCCTATCAAGGCGCTGATCGAACAAGAGCCGTCTTTTGGCTATCGCACGGTCGCGTGGCTGCTTGGCTTCAACAAGAACACGGTGCAGCGGATCTTTCAGCTCAAGGGCTGGCAGGTCCGCAAGCGCGCTGTGGGCATGCGGCCGCGCATCGAGGCGGTGCCCTCCGTCGCCACCGCGCCAAACGAGAGGTGGTCGACGGATCTGGCGCGGGTCTGGACCGGGAAGGACGGTTGGGCGTCTCTGGCGTTGGTCATCGACTGCCACACGCGCGAACTGTTGGGCTGGCACCTGTCTCGCTCAGGAAAGGCTACCACGGCCAGTGCCGCGCTCGAGCACGCCCTGATCAGCCGGTTCGGCACGCTCGGTCGGGTCGATCGGGGATTTCTGCTAAGGTCAGACAACGGGCTCGTTTTTACCAGCCGCCACTTCACAGCTCTGGTTCGTAGCTATGGCCTGCGCCAGGAGTTCATCACGCCGCACTGCCCGCAGCAGAACGGAATGGTCGAGCGCGTGATCCGCACACTCAAGGAGCAGTGCATTCACCGGCACCGCTTCGAGAGCATCCAGCACGCGACCCGCGTCATCGGCGACTGGATCAGCTTTTATAACAACCGCCGCCCTCATCAGGCCCTTGCAATGCGCACGCCTGTCGAGGCATTCAGATCAGCGGCTTAACCTGAGCAGATTCAGCTGGGTCAATACAGACGCTCTGTGAGCAGCGCCGCGGCTTTCTCCGCATCCCATGCCGCCTGTTTGGCTTCCAGCTGCGCGGTCATCCGCCAGCCCTGCGTCTGCCACCCTGCCCCGAAGCTCGCCGCCATCATCAGCAGGAAGGCGGTGCCCGCGATTACAGACCGGACAGGCATAGATCACGCTCCGCTTTGCGCCGGTTTGTCATGCCGCGCACAGGTTGCAGCTTGCCGTTCACTCTGGCCTTGTTCCACATCAGGATTGCATCGCAGGCCCCGCGCAGATCCCCAGCCAAGGCGCGACGCGACATGCTCGACCCACAGAAGCCATGCGATCCGATGTTGTAGGCCGCGCTGATGAAGGCCGCGCGAGTCTGCTCCGGCAGGTCGGCGGGCAGACAAGGCCGGATCTCGGCCTCGAACTGCGCGACCCGCTTGGCAAGCTGCGTCTGGCACTCGGCCTCCGTCGCCACATCGCCCATCTTCACGCCTTTGGTCTCGCCAAAGCAGATTGTCGGGATACCCACGATATCGCGGTAAGCCCGCAGCTCTTTGCCCTCCCAAGGCGCGATCGTGGTTATCGCCAGCGCGATGGCCGCCGCCATACCGGCCACGCCTGCCGCATGGCGCTTGCGTACACAAAAGAAGCTGGCGCGCCATGCACTTGGCCTCCCCAATCGAAACCATACCAGCTACCGGAATTGCTTCGTTACGCCCTATGGGCCGCATAGTGATTTCACCGCATGGGAAGAAATGAAGGATCTCGGTTTTGCCGAGAGAACGGAGCTGCAAAGCAGGATCAACACGGTGCGCTTCTGGCTGACGAGGAAAGGTGCAATGGCTGCCATTGATCCCAATGAGAAGCTAGACAGCGAAGACTTCCCCCACCCCCATTAACAAGAGAGGTTTCAACATGGGAAAGCAGGATCAAAGCATATTCCGGCCCTCGGATTTACGGCGGGCGGTCTCCGAATGGGTCACCAAAGGGTTTTCTGTCCGCATCGGCCCGGACGGCATGATAGAAGTGAAGCCCGCCGAGCAGCCTATCAACAGCGATCCCTTCGACATGGTGAACCTTAAGCGATGAAACGCGATCTACCGGCCTATATCTACAACAAGAAGGGCGTCCTGTATTTCCAGCGCCGCGGCCTGCCCACCGTCAGAGTGGAGCATGCTCCGGGCACCAAGGAATTTGCGCTCGAATATGCTCGCCTCTTGAATGGACCCGAGGCCCCTGTGATCCGGGGGCGGACCTTCGATGATCTTTGCCGGTCTTACGAGCGTAGCCCGCGCTACCGGAATCTGGCCGAGCGCACCCGCCGTGATTACGACAAGGTCATAGCTTGGGTCCGAGACAAGCTCGGCGCCCTGCCCGTCGAGGGCTATCGCCGAAAAGATGCGATCAGGGCGCGCGATGCCAACGCCGATACCGTCCGCTTTGCCAACTACACGGTGCAGGTGACCCGAATCCTTTTCGAGCATGCGATCGATCTTGGCTGGCGCGACGACAATCCGGTCAAAGGGGTCTCGCTCCTCAAATCGGAGACCAAACCCCGCGAAGCGTGGCCCACGCCAATGGTCGAGAAATTCAGGGAAGCAGCCCCACCGAGAGCGCGCCTGATCTTCGAGCTGTGCCTGCAGACCGGCCAGCGGATCGGTGACGTTCTCAAAATGAGGTGGGATGACATCGAGGATGGTGGGATCAAGGTCCGCCAGGGAAAGACCGGCGTCAGGCTCTGGATCCCTATGACGCAGAACCTGCGCAGCGTTCTGGATAAGACGCCGAGAATCGGCCTGACGATCTGTGCATGGGGTGACCATGGGAAGCCGCTCAAATACCGGACGGCGCATGAGGCCGTGATCGCCGTGCGTCGGGAGATCGGGGCCGAGGATTACGACCTTCACGGTCTGCGCTATACGGCTTGCGCTGAACTCGGTGCGCTCGGCCTTGACGACGATATGATCATGGCCGTTTCGGGCCATACGACCAAAGCGATGGTCGCGAAATATGCAGGCCCTGCCCGGCAGAAAGCGCGCGCCAAAATCGCGCAATCCATGCGCGACAAGAGCGATATTTGAGGCTGGAACAGAACAGGCCCGAAACAGGAATGTTGAGAGATTTGTTGAGAGCCACAAAACAAGAGGCATAACGGCCCTGCCGCGCTCTCGAAAACATCAATGTTTTGAAGTTGGTACGGGCGGCCGGACTTGAACCGGCACTCCTCTCGGAAGCGGATTTTGAATTCAAGTGAATTATAATTATATCAATTGACTAGCGGAGATCGTTCCCAAGAACAAACAAGGCACAGATAGTAAATATGGGAACGGCCTTCGGACGGCAGCGAGTAAGGCTTTGTTCGTAGCAGTCAAGCAACGTGAAGCACTGGCTGACACCAGCACCTCGGTGATCACCGGTGCACGCCGCAGCACGAGGCCAAGCACCGTATAGAAGGGCGGAGACCGGACCTTCGCGGCGCTTCCAATCAGATGACCCCAAACAATGGAAGCAGTCGTTCAGGGTTGCCCTAAATCGAAGTTTTTAGCGCTCCGCAGTTCTAACAAGTTTGCATGCCCAGAAGGGCATTTCCACTTATATATCAGGCGCAAGCAGATTGCTGTCACCACACATCATCTCATAATGTGAACGCTGTCCGTGGAATTCAAAAACGCGACGGAAAACACTGCGAAGGCGTTCGCCCGCATCTGCATCAAAGTAGAATTCCTCCGCGCCAAGGTAGCCATGTGACCCGTCATTGAGAGAGCGTCGAAGTGCACCGAATGCAAAGGCGTCCGCTCCATCAAGGTTGTCGAGGCCTGAAATCCAATCTCTGTCGCCGATAAACTTGAAGTAGTGCTCCAAGATGCGCCGCATCGCATTACACAAAGCCACTGGGACTGTCGCTGGATCATTTACCTCGTCCCAAAGCGCACGATAGGCTGTCATGATCGGAGTATTCGTCCCATGACTCGTTACCGACGAAACTCCAGCGGGCTTACGAAGGATCCAGTGCTTTGGATCTGGAGCTTTACCCTTCCAATAGCTACTGATCTCGTGATGGAAATGTGCATTGTGTGTCAAGACAATGACTTGAGAGATCCGACCGCCCGAGGTACACGCGTCCTCGAACAGTTTTCGAACCATAGCGGCGACTGTATGAACTGCGGCGGCATCTTGACTGGTCATCGGATCGTCGATCACCACAACACGCCCCGTGTTTTGCTCCGCGTCGTTGTGGTCGCCCGCCAAATGATAGTAAAGATACACGAAGGCAAGGAAGGACCTCTCTCCTTCCGAAAGGGTGTCCCCAGTTGGCGATCCATCAGCTCGATGAACAGAGTAGGTGCCATCTCCTGATGTGGGTCGAAGATGGAAGCTGGCATGCCCCTGGAGCCGAAGCAAGTTATTGATTGCAGCGGCGGTGGCCTCGATACCAGAGATGCCACGCCGAAGCTCCGCAATCTCGCCATCCAATTTCGCCACGGTGGCTTCGCATTGCTTGATTGTATCACCGAGTCCATTGATCTTTTTAAGAAGCGGTTGTCGGCGCGCAACGTGACCTGCATAGTCAGAGCGCGTGTCTGAGAGGAAACGGCACCAGATATTCTCCTGCCATGCGGAGCGTTCACGAACAAAGTTTTTGGATAGGTTGGTCTGATGATCAGCCTTGACATTAGCAGCATCTATGAAGGACAGAACCATCGAAAAAGCGTCTATATCCGCTTCCAAATCGATTGTGGACGATGGAGCTGATAGCTTACGATCGATAGCTTCGAGATTACGCCGATGGATTTCTATCCAAGTGGAAAATGCCTTACCGGCATCAACGTCCAAAAGTGGTGAGCCAGCGACCTCACCAATCCATTTGGCAATCGCCTCGATATCTTTAGTATAAATATCTCGCTCGCAACGGATTGCTTCAATCCCACTTTCGTATGTCGCATCAAAAATTGCAGCGATGCGAGTGGAAAGAGAATGGTCAACTTTCTGTTGACAGAATGGACAACGGCCAGAAGACTGTTGCAAAAGCGGAAGCCCCGCTTTTACCCAGTCGGCGCATCCGAGTTCGGCGACCAACTCAGCAATTGGCTGATCGCTCGCCGGTAAAAGAGGTTTACGTAGGCGATCTTGAATGGGTTCTTTGTTCGCAAGGTTCGGTGGACGAGGTAGGCGCTCAGCTACCGTCGGCGGGGTGTCTGAAAAAATCTGAGCCTGCCCGAGCAGCTCGGTAAGAGGTGGTGGATCTTCTCCATTCCATTGTTCAGCACGCGTATAATACTCGGATGCGAAGCGAGCCTCAGCGCTCCATGTGCCCGCGAAGGTTAGGGATTTGTACTGTGTCCACGTCTCCCTCCGCAGATTCCAGATATTCCTGCTGAAGGTCGCATTTTCAGCGTTCAGAGCGGGTTCGCCGTCTTGTGCCCGCAAGCGCTCTATTGCAGAATTTAATCTCTTGCGTTCGTGATCGCGGGTGCCCTCTTTTTTCTCGACCTCTCGCGCCGCATCGGCATCACCACCGAGAGTGTAGATGCCGGGCATCGCTTGTGATGGGTGACAGTTGCGGGCGATGTAGTCCCTACTAAATACAATCACCTCTTTTGGTCCTGAAGCCCATCCATTGGCGCACGATGGATATGACTTCAAATCGGCGAGTACTCGACTGATGGTCGATTTTCCCGAACCATTAGGTCCGAAAATGACGTTGCAAGGCCCAAGGTCGTCGAGCCGGACACCGGTATCGGAAAATGAAGCTTCTGAGCGAATTTCCACAAAAGTCAGCATTGTTAAAAGGTATTCCTCAACGTTTGTCGGTCCCAAACGACCCGATATGCTCTACAGACAGGCGCGCTTTAACTTGTCAGCGGTATCGGCACGAATTTGCGCCCCCGAAGACAGACGGAAGAAACCGCATTTCACTGCCGAGGTGGCGCCTATAGATCAGCTGAATTGACCCGCACTTTTTCGCCCTTCGTAAAGCTGCACTTTATCTACCGCCCCAAGGTAGCTTGCGGTATTTTATGCTGCAAGATGCGACGAATGGCCGGTTCGGGAAAACTATTACGCAGCGTTGTTTCTAAAAGCGAGTGACGGCTCAGGGCCGGACACCAAGCGCATCCAGCACGCTGGCAATAAAAGAAGTTCAGGGCCTTTGCTCCACGGCAGCGCAGCCGAGGCCGTGCTTGTAAGGTGTTCAAGTCCCTTGCCCGTACATTTTGATTGCCTTCTCTAAGGCGTGTTCTGCAACGAACCGCAACTTGTAACCCTCGACGATCAGCTCTTTTGCCCGCTCGATCTTCGTCCCGAAATGCGTGGTGCGCCAGTTCTTTGACGCAGTCGAGGATACAACCACATAATCTGTTCGGCGTACGACGGTTTTCCCGACCTCACCGCCACAACGTTCGATCTCCTCAATGATGAAGCTGCGGGTACCCATCCTCATGGGGCCTGTCAGAACAAAGCACTTACCTACAAACTCGATCAGTGCCGGGTCGAAAATCGGTTCGTCCAGCTGTGCGGTGTTGCCAATGTTCGGAACACCCGTATCCACGTAACCGTCGCCGACCAGCAAGGCGATCCACTGCCGGATTTCCTCTGCCTCGTCGGCGCTCAGCACTCTGTCTGCCATCGCGGCCTCGGTCGCACGCCAAAGATCACGATATACCGGCGAAGATGTAAGCGTGTCGCTCGACCTAATCCTTGAAAGTATGGCGTCGGCTTCTTCGGGGAGGATCAGTCCATCACAGACGATACCAGCGCAAAACCCGAGGAACTCGTTTACTTCGTCACGATCACTGTAGGGCGCTGTGGCTTGGATCTCATCCCTTTTGTCGGCGATTACGTCTTCCAACGCTGCCATCAAGTCATTTTGGCCGGAAAAGCATCGCGCGCGGATATCTTCAGCCAAGTCCGACGCATCAGGATCGTCGAAAAACTCCGCGAATTTGTCGGCTTCAGCGAGGATTGCGGCCTCCTCACCAGGCTCAATCGCGTGAGATGAAAGGGCGCCTTCGAGAAAGCCGATCCAGTAGACCTCACGCTTTCTATCGTTCGCGCCCTTTTGGATGCGGTCGATATCTGCACTGGTTTTCGGAGGTGACGTGGGTGATGAAATCTTGGAAAGTGCATTGTCAGAAAGAGACATGAATGGGCCCTTTGGATACGAATGATCCAGCGTAGGCACAGAGATCTGACTTAGGCAAACATTTTCGTAGCTTGATGTCGGGCAAATCGCCACAGCGATCAACCGCCATTAGTGGCCCGATGTTACCATGATGATGTGAACGGCGGCTTTAGGGAAGCTGCGCCGCAACGAAGCTCATTCTGGCGAAGGTCCGGATAGGGCCGGAGACGTCGATACAGCGGTGCGGCCTGCTGATTGGGCTGCCGCGCCGCCGCATGACCGGTTTGAGCCCAAAGCGGACGGTCAGCCTTATTGGGTTGGCAAAAACGCTTAATTGCCGCCGACCCATACCTCTGCTGCCCAGGCGGCAACCGATGGCCACGCTTCATTTGTCGCGCCATCATGGCTCCAAAATCGCACCGACCCATCCTCGAGCAAGCAATAATAATCGCCGTTATCCGTGCTGATCGGAAGCCAATCCGATGGGACGCCGACCGCCCTCGCATCGCCCAACTCCGCAAGTAGATCGCCTGGCGCTCCAAGCATTTCTCTATCTAATGCTAAGATGTCGAACGCCCCCACGAACGCGTTGCTTGAACGCTTCAAGAGCGTTTTATAATCGTCTGAGAAGGTGAAGCCGGTCGCTACCTCGTATCGCCTTATCAGGTTGTCATCTGGGAGACTTCCCCTTCGATGCTCAGGGGGATCAAGGCGATCAACGACGTCCACGACGGACTGGATACTCGTCTGCATCATCACTCTCTTGATAGCCTACCCAATTTTTATCTTAGCCCGTGTCACGAGGTGCTCGCAATATTCGCGACCGTCCGCTTCGTCCCGCTTTGCGGAAACTGGGCAACCGGGTGATGCTGCAGAATACCACGAATGACCGGTTCAATGAACTGCATCGCCGCGTACACCCGCCAGATGAATGTCCGGACAGGGCCGAAAGACGTCGATACAGCGGTGCGGCCTGCTGATTGGGCTGCCGCGCCGCCGCATGACCGGTTTGAGCCCAAACTACCATATTCCGCCGGCACAGCATTTCGCGAGTGCAGAAGGGGCATGCCACCAATGACTGCCCCAAGTCGCCGTTCGCTCAGGACGCTGCCAGTTATGCAGCATACCCGAACCGGTCATACCGGTCTGCAGTGCTTGTGGTTTGGTCGGCCACGGTTAATAGTGCAGATCCAACGCCCGTTATTGACGCAACTTTCATTGCGAACCCGCAGCTTTCTCGATGCTTGGTCAAGACGCGTCTTTGACGGAGATAAACCCTGCCGAAGTTGCTGCGGCCAGAAAGGCGCAGCGGGCCTCTTCTACTGGAACGAGGCAATCCATCGCCGCATCGATCTTTGTCAGGGCCAACTCTCTGGTCGCATGGGCGGCGGGCCATTTGCGCTTAAGCCAGTAACGGGCTTTTTCGATCGTGCTGAACCGTTCCACAGCGCCATCATGCGGTGCAATTAGGGTCATCTGGTGACCCCAGTGAATTTCTATCATCTAGTTTTTATTTTCTTTTTCGTCAGACGAGGAGACCGCATCATGCGGTGCTTTCGATATGTCTTTGTGGGGGGCTGGTGCAGCTTTGGGGGCTGCAGATCTGTGGAAGCTGTAGCCTTTGCCTCCGTAGTGCCGTTTCGCGGGCTCACTCAGAAAGGCTTTCAGATCCAGTTGCTTCTTCGGTGATGAATATCCCATGCGGGTTTCCTTATACAGATCCCGCCACAAGTTTTGCGGAAGATCGAGACAATGCGCTGGTGTCGTGGAACTGTGAAAACCGGAGGACAGGTCGGCATTCGGGCCGACCTGAACCGGAGGGTCATTCCTTGAGGGCGGCTTTCTTCTGCATCTCCCGCGCCGCCTTCAGGCGTGCGGTTTTCTGAGCGCGGATCTCGGCTTCTTCGTCAAGGATTTCCCAGGCGGCGCTGGATGTTTTATCCAGAGCGGTGGCAGGGCCGGTACTTGCTGTGCGTGTCGCGGCGCCTGCGGTCCGGCCCTTACGATCGTGGACCGGAACTGCTTTGAACAGATCGTCGAACTTGTGCTTCACGCAAGCTCAAGATTGCTGGCCGACTCGCGACCATCACGACCGGATTCGATGTCGAAGGTCACCTTCTGACCATCCTCAAGCCGCGAGATTCCTGCGCGTTCAACAGCAGAGATGTGCAGGAACACATCCTTGTTGCCATTTTCCGGCTGAATGAAGCCGAAGCCTTTAGTGGAATTGAACCATTTCACGGTGCCATTGGCCATATCCGTGGTCTCCTTGATTATGCTGCCCGCAAAATTGCGACAACCCGGCAAATGTCGATCCAAGTCGAGAACCGGAACCGAATGAACGGAGACAGCATGTCGAAGAGAAGAAACGTAGCTCCTACTGCATGACTGGTTTGGGACCATACGGCAAGCTTTATTATTTTTATTTTGCGAGTGGCACTGGAAACGCGCCTCGAGATGTACTCACTTCCACTGTAGATCTAGAGCGCGCGGTTGCGGCGCAGGCCCGGTTTTCGCCCTGCGCGCCAACGCTCTCGCGTGTGCAGTAAAAACTAAGTACCTGCGGCAAAGGGCAGCTTCGTCCGCATTCCGGACGTCGAGCATTCGGAGCATGCTGCACAGTGCCACGATTGTCTGGTTCAGTGAACTGCATCGCCGCATAGATCGGCCCGATGAATGTCCGGATAGGGCCAAAGCCCACCCCCCACGAATTAGCCAGCCCTTAACCTGCCCGCGCTATCAAGATGGGGTTCATATGTCCTAAGGCGTGCAGAGTGTGGGGAGCCAATCGGCTCCCCTTTTCGGTTACATCAGTCGAAATCTAGTGCCCACGATGTCTGATAGGCATAGTTCGACCCTGCGCTCGGCGTGATTCTCACATCCAAAACCCCGTCATCACTAATCTCGAAGGGGATATTGGCCAGCTCGTTCGATGTTGCGTTAGTCGCTGCATCCAGCACCCCGACCGTTGCGCCGTTCACCACCACATCCCCACGCCGGTCGGTGCCAGTGGCCGCACGCGACGCGGCCAGCGTCAGCCGACCGGTCGCGCCAGTCGGCAAGCCCATATGCCGCGTCTGCACGAAAGCCTGCCGCGTGATGCTCTCCGCCGCAGAGGCATAGGTGTAATGCGTATTCATTGCCGCCCCCTGCAGCCGTGCGTCGGAGATAATCGCCGCATCGCCACCACCTTGGTTCGACGGGATAGACCCGCCGATGATATCCACCGCGAAATGCGGGCAGACCGCCCCCGTCTGATCGGTGATATAGCTGCGGAACTTCGGGATGACATTGACCGCCCCGCCATAGGTGACCGCATCGACCGCCGCCGCTGCGGTATCATCCCCCGCCGCACAGCGAAACACAAAGGACTTACCCGCCACATCAGCCCGCACGTCGTTGTCGTGCTGACGCTTGAGCTGGTACAGCAACCACTCGGGGAAGATATGCTCGACCGATGCCACCAGATGGGTTTTGTCGCCATAGGTCACAATCCAGCGCGACTCGTTCACCCATTCATACGCATCGATCTTGGCCACCCCATCCGAGGCGTAACGCGGCATTTCCTTTTCGATCCACGGGATAACATAGGCCTCGTTATAGGGCAGCGAGCCATTCACATCAGTGGCAGGGTCATTATACAGCACCGCCGGATCTGCCGTGTAGAACCGCTTCGTCACACTGGCCGCGGCAAACCCGCCAAAGCCAATCCGCTTCAGCCGGTCGGTGATGCCGGACAGGCCGGTGCGGATGAAATCCCCCTGCGTGTCATCCAGAGGCCGCATCGCCGTGATGTCATTGCCGGGGCGGTGCATCATAGCAAACGCCCGGCGCGCCGTGCTGGCATAATCCACGGCCACATCATCCAGCCGCGTCTGCGTCTGGGCCATCCGGTCCCCGCGCACGGCACGGTTATCGAGGACACCCCGATAGCCGAGGTTCCGGAACGCGGCCTGAATATACGCGGCCTGTTCGGTGCTATCGTCGCCATAATCCATCAGACTCGCCCCGATCAGCACAATGGCATCGGCCTTCAAAGGATCGAGGAAATGCCCCGGAATACTTGGGCGCGGGATGGGACGCGGATAGCCAAAGGGCGGGCGCGGGCCGCCACGTGAGGGGAAACGTGCCATGATATTATGCTCCTATTCAGGGGTTTATTGGCGTGTGCGTCATTGCGCACGGTCATAGGTTTCAACGGCCACACGGCGGCGGCCATCGCAGGCGCTTTCAGAACGCAGGCTCTGTGGCGCGCACCAAGTTTTTTGCGCATTTATATACACAAAAAACTTGCGAAGATTGGGGAATGTGTGTATATAAATACACATGGAAAGGAATAGCCGAAAGATCATCGACCGGCTCAAATCCGAAGGCTTTATCGAGGTTTCTCAAAGAGGATCGCATGCAAAGCTCAGGAAAGGAGATCGAACGGTGATCGTCCCTCATCCAAAGCGGGACTTGCCGACAGGCACCGCCCGCAACATCGCAAAGCAGGCAGGCTGGATTTAATCCGGCCTGTCGGCAGCCAAGGGACAAACGGGCCGTTCCGGCAAAGAGAGGAAAGAGAAATGAAATACTGGGCCATCGTCCATCATGATCCGGGTAGCGCTTATGGCGTGTCCTTTCCGGATGTCCCTGACTGCTTTGCAGCGGCAGATGAAGAGAAAGACCTGATGTCGTATGCTATCGCGGCGCTTGATGACTATTTTGCAGACGGCCATGAAGCCCCCCATCCTCGCGATCTGGAGGCGATCCGGAGCGAGGTGAAGGAAGATCTGGCCGAGGGCGCATTTCTCGTTCAAGTGCCCTTGGTGCGCCGTATCACTAAGACCGTGCGCGCAAATATCAGCATGGAACAGGGCCTTCTCGAAGCGGTCGATGAAACAGCAGACCGCTTGCAGATGAACCGGTCCGCCTTTCTTGCCCAGGCTGTCAGAAACGAGATCGAGCGCGTCGCATAAGACGGGAAGGGAGCCAACCGGCTCCCTTCTATCATTTCAAAACGCCGGCCAGCGCCGAAACCTTGGCCTCGGCCAGATCCTGCAGCACCTGCGCCGAAGGGCCGAGCCTGCTGATCGCGTCGGGCACCGAGGCTCTGGCGTAATCGACGGCGGCCTGTGTCAGCGCCGTGGGGCCCGCCCCTGCCCCCAGCCGCGCCAGCGCGAGCTGCGCGCCGGTCATCAGCGCCGAATGCAGCGCCTCGCGGTGACGGGCCTCGATCTCGATACCGAAGCGGCGTTTGACCTCGGCGGCGATCCAGCCGACCAGCGCGGTGACCGCCAGCGCCAGCAGTTGCAGGATGTGCGGCATCAGCGCCGCGATAATTGCGTCAAGCATGGGAGATCCTTTCAGAGCTTGAGAAGATGGGAATGGAGCGCGCCGCGCGTGGCGGGGCCTGCGAGGCCGTCGACCGTCAGACCGGCCAGCCGCTGGAAGGCCCGCACATCGTTCGGGCCCTGCCCCAGCAGCACCAGCCCCGCGCGGGTATAGAGGGCCAGCCGGTCGGCATAGCCGTTCAGCCCGCCATTGATGCGGCGGGTGATCATCTCGATATCGCCTTTATCGGCATAGGCATTGAGGCTGCGCCCCGCCCCCGCCTGCCAGAACCAGACCGCCGACAGCCCGAGCCACGGATCGCCCATGACCGCATCGGGCACCGCCTCGAAATCCGGCCCCTCGGCCCAGGCGGTGAAGCGGGCATAATTCGCCCGCCCCGTGATCTGGATCGGCCCGCGCCCGCGAAAGCGGTAGCCATCGCCCGCCTGCAGATTGCCCAGATCGCGCCGCCCCTCATAGCGGCGCTGCGCGCGGGTCGGGCCCCAGGCTTCCGCGGCATAGCGGAAGCGCGCGCTTTCATGCGCGATCTGCGCGACAAACTGCGCCATCCGGTGCGACGGGGCCATATCCCGCGCGCGGGGATCGGCCAGACCGGCCACCACCGACCGCATAAGCGGGGTTTCCCGACGGCCCGCGATGGCCGCCAGATGTGCTGTGCTCAGCATGTGGTTTCTCCATGAAAAAACCCCGCCCAAGGGGCGGGGTGTGTCAGTTCCAGAATTTGGACCCTGTGGCCCAGAGGAAAGCTTTCTCGCCGATCCGCCCGTGGCAGGCGTGGCGCACATCGGCGTAGCTCTCGGCCAGCTGGGCCTCGGTCAGGCCGACCACCAGCGCTTCGAACTCCATGCGCCCGACCGCGCGGATCTGCGGCCTGTCATCGAACCGCGCGGGCAACGCCGCAGACAGAAGCGAGGAAGCCGCCGAAACCGCGATCCGGCCAAACGACGTTGCAAGCAATGCGCTGGCCGCATTTGCCGCAACCGACCAGAGACTGGCCCCATTGGCCAGCAGCGCCCACGAGACCGGGCCAGCATGTGCCGGAACCGCGCTGACGGCGATCAGCGCGGTGGAGAGTAGAAGCAATTTTTTCATAGGGTCAGACCTTGAAGGCGCGGGTCATCATTCGGCGCGGGACAATGCCGCGCCCGTTCGGGGTAAGGATGTTGATGTGCGACACATCGACAAGGCCCACGGCCTCGGAGAGCGGGCCATCAACGGGAACAACGCAAATGTCGCCCATATTAACCTTGGAAAGCCGTTCATGCTCCGGCAGGCGTGAAGCAACAGCAGCGCCCAAGCTATCAAAGCCCATATCGGCCAGTAAGGCCGCAGCCGTTTCGGGGCTGTCGTATCGCCCGCGCAGATCGGCCACGATATCCTCGCCGGTCATCGCCAGCACAGCCCCGCCGCCAAGGCCGACAACGCAATCATGAGTGCCCCAGACATGTGCCAACGGTGTCTGACGCAAAATTTCGTCACGCAACCGGGCCCGCCAGTTGTTAAATCTTTTCATAGCATTACTCGTTGAATTTTATCGGGCGGCTGGTGACGGTGGATGCATACTCTACGAAGCGGTCACCGCTATTCCGTCGTTTTTGGTGCTGATCCGACGACTTCGCGGGATTGATCTGCCGCATCTGCGCGATGATCTCGGATTGGATCGTCAATGTGATCGACCCCTCCCCGCCAGCCGCAGGCGTCACAAGCGGTGCCTCGTCCACGATCCCCGCGAACATCAGCACCGGCATCGAGGCCATGCCGCCGCCCGCGCGCAGCCCGACATGGATCTCGACCGGCGCGCCCTTGATGATGTGACCGCGCAGCATGGACTGTGCCGCATCGGCAATCTGGCTCATGGTCACATTGACGGTCTTCGAGGTCAAATCCGCGACGTAGGTGATGGACCCGACAGACAGCCCACAGCCGCCAATATGGGTGCGCGCCTCAATGGTACCATCCGGACGCGGCATGTCCAGCGGAAGGTCATAACTGCCCGTCCAGAACGGAAAGGCTACGGTCTCGCCTGTGTCGCGATCCGTGGCCTCTACCGTGACGAACCAGACCGGCTCGATACCACGCTCCGGTGCGTCCTGTAGCGCGGCGATAAAGCCTGCGGGAAGGTCTCTCATGGTTTCTGCCTCAATGTCAGGGTTTTCTCACCCACCCGATTACCCGGAAGAGCTGCAGATGCTGCGGCATCAACAAGCATCATTTTCAGATAAGGCTTAGCCAGTTCAACCACTGCCCCGGCAGCAAGGATCATGGGCGGGAAAGGATAGACCGCAACCGGTCCTGCAACGCCGCTGTCGTCAGCAGTGACATCCTCATCAAACTCGGCAAACCAAATATGACCGCCATAAACGACGGATAACCGATGGCCAGCCAGAATGTCCGTGCCAGGGGCAAGCCCTGATAAGGTGATCGCCGTTCGGTCGGTCGAGAAGGACGAGATTACCACCCCACTCTGATCGAGCCCTTTATACATCGGGTCTGCGAATAAAAGGGTGCGATTGGTGCCGAGGCGGCGCATCTTCGCATCAAATGCCCGCCCTTCAGCGTGGGTCAGAAAACGTGGAATACCAACCTGCGCCGTCCATAGCGGTTCAGCCAGTTCTGCAGACCAAAACTGGCCCGAACCCACACCGCTGGTTTCCTCGTTGCGTTGCAGATCCATTGTACAGGACGACGGTATAATCAGATCGGAAATCCACCCCAGATCCGCAGGGAAAGAAATTGCCATCAACGCCTCCAATCTTCCCGAGTGATGCCAACTACACGAGCGGGCAGCTGTTCATCATAAGCCGCCAACGCCGAAACGATCTGATCCGCCACACCTGCCTGTGCGCCGCGCGCGTCAATCGAGATGTTACGCACGACGGTGGCCGCCCCGCTGCCCGCCGACTTTCTAAGCGCCGCCTGGGCCTGTGGAACATTCAAAATAGCCCCGTTTTGCGAGGGCACGAATATCTCACTGTTCGGCGTGTTCTCATTGACCAGATAGGCCGACCCCGCGCCGACCCCACCGCCAGTTGCACGCTTGCCGGAAAGCAGACTCGTAGCACTTGAAAATAGACCGCCGAGCAAGCCGCCACCGCTGCCCGAAGCGAAAACGCCCTCGTTAAAGAGTGCCGCTTGCAACGCCGCCTTGGCGATGGATTTTGCCAAATCCTCAAAGACGCCTGACAAGCTTTCACCAGAGACAATCGCGTCAAGAAAGCCATCTTTCAGATCGTCCGTCAGGCCATCCACAAACGCCTGCTGATCGGACAGTTGCTTATGCTTTTCGGTAAGGTTGCCAATAGCCTCGGCCTGCGCATCAATCTTTGCATTCAGCGCGTCATCCACTGTCATCCCACGCTTTTTGGCCTCATCAAGAAGCGCCCAACGAGCCTGCAGCTCCGCAACCTCGCCTGCTGATTTACCCAGCAATTCCATCTGCCGTTCGATGCGCAGCAGATCCTCGTCAGAGGCGGCGAAGAAAGGATCATCCTTCTTCTTATTGGCAGACTTCTTGGCGGCAGATGCCGCAGCGGCTTGGGCTTTCTGCCAAGCGATCAGCGCCTGTCGGTTTTTTTCCGTAGCCGTCGCATTCTCGATGAAGGCCCTACGCTGTTCATTGATCGCGTTGGTCGCAGCAGAGTCAGAACCGGCGGGCGTCTCAGTCTTGCTGTCGAATTCCAGACCCGCCAAGGCTGCGGCGCGGCCTACCGGATTATCTTTGTACTCTAGCTCGATCTGGGAACGCTGCAGGTCAGTTACGCTCTGCGCCGAAAGTTCGATGGCATTATTCACCGCCCGCTTCAGTTGGTCTGCAATACGCCCTGCAGCGCTGGCTCCGCCTCCAAGCGCCCCTGCCGCCCGATCTGCAGCACCCTCAAGTTCAACCGCAGCATCGCCCGCTTTGGCAACTTCTGTGTATAATTCCAACGCCCCCTTCGACATATCATCGGTCGAACCAAGCGCGCTTTTCAAATAGCGCACCAATTCTTGCGCCGCCTCTGCTTGGGCTGCCGGGCCCTCCGCTTGCTGCAGTTTCTCAAGACCAGCTGCTACCTGCAGCGCAACCCCACGCGTTGTCTCCAGTTTATCTGCCAACTCATCAAGCGTACGAGTGTCGTAACCGCCGAAGTTCAAGCCGTTAACAATATCTAGAATCTGCGCGTTGGGCTGAAGATTTTCAGACTGCAGCTTGCCGAATTTCTCAGAGATCCCAACGAGCGTTTGGTCCAATTTTTCTTGGGTGTTGGTCTTGCTAATGTCCTCCAGCGCAGCAAGGAAATCACGCGCCGCATCCGTCGCTTTACCATATTTCTCTGCAAGATCGGCAGTTGGTAGAATGGCTGCATCTACAGCCGCGCTATAATCACTGACGGCACTCTTGAGATTTTTGATCTGCTCATCAAGTGTTTCAACCTTACCGCCGATTTTAAGAAATGCTCCGGCCAACGGAAATGCCAAAGCGGACACCGTCCCAAGAATAGCCCCGAGCGCACCGAAGCCGCCCAGAAGCTGCGGCATCTGCTGACCGAGGGCAGTCGTGGCCGCTGTTCCTGCCGAGATCTGCACAAACAAATCCTGCAGCTGATAACTGACGTTCTGGATCTGGCCGCGAGCTGACGGCGAAATGCCGGAGAAAGATTTGGCCATTTTCACATTAGAGGCCGTGACTTTATTGGCAGTCGCCACAACTGCGCCGCCCGCTGACGTGCTGGCTCGTGCAAGGTCGGCGTTCAGAGACTCCAGAGCCTTCTCGTAAGCCCCCACCGAAAGCTCAGGCTTGATCCGGTTTAGCTCGGCAAGCTGCGCATTGTACTTCTGCTGCGCGGCATAAAGTGGGTCATACTTATTGCGAAGACGGTCCAATTCAGCAGAAAACGCTCCAGCGCTCTGTTCCGCGCTGTTAAATCCCGTGACCGTCTTAGCATTACTGCGAACAAATGCCTGCTCAGAGCTGTTCGCTGCCTTGAACGCCATGCCGACCATTCCGATCACCGAGGACACGCCCGCTTTCCTCGCCAAAGCCGCCCACAGCATCAGCCGCACAAAGGCTGGCAAGCCGCCGATGAAAGAGGATGCCGACTTCAAGGCCGCCGCCGAGAAGGCCTATCAGGTCACCGCCGACGAGCTGCGCCAGTTCATCGAGCAGTTCGAAAGCCTTGCCGCCGAAAAGGCCGATATCGCCGAACAGCAGAAGGACGTGATGGCCGTGGCCAAAGCCCGCGGCTACGACACCAAGGTGATCCGGAAAATCATCGCCCTGCGCAAGCGCGACAAGAACGACGTGGCCGAGGAAGAGGCCATCATGGCGATCTACAAGGAAGCGCTCGGCATGGAATAGCGAGATTTGGCCCCATCCTCCCTGTTTCGGGGGCCAGATATGGGGCGGCGCAAATTCACCCCGCGCCGCCCCGAGACCCGAATTCGTCCGATCCCACTCGGATGATAGGCGGAAGCCGCGCGTAACCCGTACCCTGTTTGTGCATCGCAGCTTCCGCCGCCCTTTCACCAAGAACCAAGGAAGACCCATGTTTGGAAAACTGAAAGAACGCCTCTCGGGCGGCTCCAAAAAGCTGTCCGGAAAAACCGATCTGCTGGAAGGCATCTGCGCGATCAGCGCCCTTGTCGCCTGCGCCGATGGCGAGATCGAGGACTCGGAAGTGACCGGCGCACTGGAGGCGTTGCAGAACCACCCGACGCTGGCCACAGCCTTCAGCGGGACGCAGATCGAACAGGCGCTTGATAAGCAGCTCAAGCGCGCCAACGGCTCGATGACCGGCAAGCTCGCCCTGAAGCGCGAGATCGAGGAGATGAAGTCCAAAAACGCCAGCGACGAACTTGAAATGGCGCTGATGGTCGGCATCGATATCGCGATGGCCGATGGCGAGCTGGAGCCGGAAGAGAAGATCGTGCTGACCGATCTGGCCAAGCGCCTCGGCTTCAACCTGTCCAATTACCTCTGATGGACTGGCTGAAATCCCACGTCATCAGCTGGACCACGTCCGCCGCGCTGACCCTGACGCTGTTGCAGGCAATCACCCCGTCCATCCTCGACTGGATCCTGCGCGCGATGATCGTGGGTCTTGTCTGGCTGGCCGCGCGCCTGTCCCGCCTGCCCTGACCCTGCCAGCCCGCCTCTCGCGCGGGCTGCGCCCTTCACCCGAAGAGGTTGCCATGTTCACATCCCGCCGCAAATCCAACGCCATCCGCGCCGCGAAGATCACCTATCTCGACCATCTGGCGAAAAACCGGCCCTTCTTCCTGATGGGCCTGCCGAGCCGTGCCGACCGGATCGGCGCGCTGCGCCTCGCCGCCCGCGCACATAATCTGACGATGGACGATCTCTGCCCGCATGTCGGGGCCTGCACCCCCGGCAAGTGCAAGGGACACAAACCCTCGGGCACCGCAGCCCTGCCCGCCGGCCCCAAGCTTCTGCCAAGCGCCTGATCTTCCGGTGCCCGCCCCCGTGCCGGGGCGGCATCCCGAAAAACAGGAATTCGCGCGACGGTCGCGCGGATGATCTGCGGGGGCAATGCTGTCCGACGCACCCCCGCAGATCCAGTCATTCAGGAGGCCACATGCTGATCGCCATCATCGCAGGCGCGGCCATCGCTGCCGCCCTCGCCATCGCCGCCGCAAGAGGTATGACCGATGAATGACCCCGTGCCACCCCGCCGCGTCCCTTCCGGCTGGTGGATCATCCCCGCCGCTATGTGTGGCGTGCTGTTTTGGGGCGCGTTGGCCGCTTGGGTGTGGCTGTGAGCGAGCGGCATATCTTTCCTATCGACGCAGTAGATGTCGCTTCTCTGCACTGCATATGCGGGGCCTGCGGAGCGGTGTTCGTCATCGAGTATGACGCGCTCACCGAGGATGGCGTGGACGTGGAGCACGATTTTCAGGACTGCCCTGAATGCGGCGAAATCTATGACGCGCAGGCCGTGCGATTTCGGGCCGAGCTTATTGCCAAAGCCCATCCATAACCCCCAGCGCGGGCCACCGGCCCCGCTCAGAACAGCAATAAGGAGGCCGATATGGCGAACCCAATTCCAGAGAATGTTCGCGCGGTCACGGACCCGAACATATTGACCGCCGAAGAATGGATACACCGGACCGAGGCCGCGAAAGGATTCCTCGTTCAGCGCCACGGTTACAGGGATGAAGACTTTTACAAGGTATCCGATGATGAAGAGCCATGCCTCTACGGTTGGTCAAAGTATCGCCCTGAGTGGATCTCACAATCAGGCTTTGTCGCTGATCAGGCTATCCCGCGCGGGCTGATCCTGCACTGGCCTCCGGGCCTCGATGTTACTGGCGAGCCTCACGACGCTCACGACCCGATCTACCTGCTGGAAGACGCCGAGCTTTGGGCAAGCATGACAGACGACGAAATTCAGGCGCTTTGTGAAGAGCCCGCCCCCGCCACACAGGACACCACCCCCGCCGAAGCCAACGCCAAAGACGAACAGGCCGAGCGCCAGCGCGCCACCGGCCACCACGAGGACAGCGCGCCCGCCAATCGGGTCGTGAGGAAGGGGAGCCAATGACCCGCAACACCAGCAGCGCCGTCATGCAGCAGCGCATCGAGCCACACGATAGCCTGGACGATTTCCCGACCCCGCCGTGGGCCACCCGCGCCCTTTGCGACTGGCTTTTGTCGATCGGTCAGGATCTGGCCAGCATGGCCTGTCACGAGCCAGCCGCAAACCGTGGCCACATGGTGCGCCCCCTTCGCGAGACGTTCGGGGTCGTCACAGGCAGCGACGTTCACGACTACGGCGCGGGCTTCCCAATCGAGGATTACCTGTTTTATCCGGCGAATCCTGACAGCTTCGATTGGACGATTACCAACCCGCCCTTTCGGCTGGCCGAACAGTTCATCCTGAAGGCGCTCGCCCAGAGCCGCGCTGGCGTGGCCGTGATCGTGCGCAGCGCCTTCCTTGAGGGAATCGGACGCCACACGCGCCTGTTCTCGCTGCATCCGCCCACGGACATTCTGCAGTTCACCGAGCGGGTCGTGATGCACAAGGGCAAGCTGTCCGAGAACGGCAGCACCGCGACGGCCTACTGCTGGATCGTCTGGCGCAAGGACGCGGCGGGCGAGCCCGCGCGCTTTCACTGGATCGCGCCCTGCCGGAAGCGGCTGGAGCGGAAGGAAGATTATCGGGAAATGGAGGAATAGATGGGGAAAGCCGACTTTCCGGCCTTCATGCGCGACGTGACCGCAGCCCGTTTCTGCGACATGAAAACCGCCGAATTCAATGCGCTCGTAGCACGGGGCGCATTGCCCGCCCCCGGCCCGCTAGGGCGCTGGGATAGAGAGACCCTTGCCGCGATCTTGCGCGGCGATGCCGCGAAACCAAAAGACGAGTTCGACCTGTGAAAAAGCCCGACCTGCCATATCTCGCGACCAAGAAAATCAGGGGCGAGGAGCGCCTGTTCTATCGCATCACATGGCTGGATGGCGCAAAGCGGCGTGAGCGGTATATCGAGATCAAGGCCAATCCCGACACGCCAGAATTCATGGTCGAATACTGGGCCATCCGGTCGGGGAAGTCGCCAAAGATCAAGAAACCCACTATCAAGACAAGCTGGCGCGTGCTGATCGCCGAATACAAGGCGAGCCCGAAATTCCGCAAGCTGGCCCCGCGCACGCAGAAATCCTATAGTGTCTGGCTCAAAAAGATCCTCGCGAAGAACGCAGATAAGGACGTGCGTGACATGGACCGCGCCACCGTCCGCGCCATGCAGCAGAAACTGAGGGACACGCCACGGCAAGCTGACTGGTTTGTTCAAATCGTGCGGATCTTGTTTAACTTCGCCGCGAAACAGCTTGATTGGGATGTGAAAAACCCCGCCGAGGGGATCGACCTATTCGGCAAGCAGCGCGAGTTCGAGCCGTGGCCGGAGTGGATGGTCCAGAAGGCCGAGACCGCGCCGGAGGTAGTCCGCACCATGATCGAGGTGATTCTCGGCACCGGCCAGCGCCCGAGCGCTGCGATCGCGATGCGCCGAGACCAGTTCAACGGCGAGACCATGACCGTTACCGACGAAAAGGGTGACGAGGCTTACGAAGTATATTGCCCCGATTCCCTACGCGAATATGTCGAGGCGCTACCTGTGCGTGGCCGCCACCTGATCGCGAAGAACATGACGCAGCCGGTCAGCTATAACTCGGCGGAGAAGTCATTCAGCGCATGGCGGGAGACGCTCGGCGACAAGGCCAAGCCCTACTCACTGCACGGGCTGCGGAAGCTGGCTATCGTGCGGCTGGCCGAGGCCGGATGCACCGATGCGCAGATCCAAGCGATCACGAACCAATCGCCCCAGATGGTGGCCTATTACCGCAAGAAGGCCAGCCGAAAGCGCCTGTCGAAAGCGGCCCACAGGCTCGCGGAACAGAACAGGGACAGAACATGAAAGTGGGAACAGCATTGGGAACAGTCTAGAATGACGCCCATTCGGTCCGATTGCTGCAAGCTGAATTTTCGTTTAATTTCAGCTTGGTACGGGCGGCCGGACTTGAACCGGCACTCCTCTCGGAAGCGGATTTTGAATCCGCCGCGTCTACCATTCCACCACGCCCGCAATGCAATGTGCCTTGGTCTCTTACTGGGCTTCAAATCGCTAGTCAATGTCGCTACCGCATAAATCCCTGCGGTGCGGGCAAAATTGTGGAAAAACCGCGCATCCGCCAGAGACCTCACGGCAGACTGTCGCGACAGGGCCTGTTTTGAGGTTGAGGATGCTTGACCCTTCCTGCGGGTCAGGGCATCCCTTACAAACACAAAACAGGGGGCGACATGATCCGCCGACTCTATGACTGGACCATGCGTCTGGCGGGACATCGTCACGCCACTTGGGCGTTGGCGTTCATCGCATTTCTGGAAAGCTCGGTTTTCCCGATCCCGCCGGATGTCCTGATGATCCCGATGATCATCGCGGCACCGCACCGGGCCTTCCGGATCGCTTTTATCGCCACATTGGCCTCTGTCATCGGCGGCATCGTGGGATACGGCATCGGCTACGGGCTGATGGATAGCGTGGGCAAGCCCATTCTGGAATTCTACGGCAAATCCGACAAATTCGACGAGCTGGCCACCCGTTTCAACGAATACGGACCCTGGGCGGTGATCATCGCCGGTGTCACCCCCTTCCCGTTCAAGGTCATCACCATTTTCTCGGGGGTCACCCACCTTTCCCTGCCGATTTTTCTGGGATCCGCGGTCTTTGCACGGGCCTTGCGCTTTTTCGTAGTCGCCGCGCTTTTGTGGAAATTCGGCGCACCGATGCGTGATTTCATCGAGAAGCGGCTCGGGCTTGTGTTTACGCTTTTCGTCGCCTTACTGTTGGGCGGCCTTTATCTGGTGAAATATCTATGACCCAATCCCGCGCCTATATCCTTCTTGCGAGCGTCGGTTCGGCGACTCTTCTGGCCGCGGCCTTCCTGTTTCAGGCGGCGGGCTATGCGCCCTGCCATCTGTGCCTGCTGCAACGCTGGCCGCATCTGGTGGCGGTGATCATCGGTGCCGCGATGCTGGTTTTCCACCTGCGCAGCCCCTTCGCCTATCTCGGGGGGCTGGCGGCGCTGACCACGGCGGGAATCGGCATCTATCACTCGCTCGTCGAGCGTCATATCATCGCGGGCCCCACAAGCTGCACCTCCGGCGGGCCGGGGCTTGGCTCTGTCGATGACCTGCTGGACCAGATCAACCGCGCACCGCTGATCCAATGCGACCAGATCTCCTGGGAGATGTTCGGCGTCACAATGGCCAATCTGAACGTTGTTTTCTCTTTGGTGCTTTGGGTGCTCTGGATGCTGGCGGCAAGGTCCGGCGCGCGCAGCTGAACCGCGCCCAATCGCGCCCCTATCGAAAATGCATCGCCCCGAGCGCGGCCTTTCCCCGACAAGACGGGGAATGGAAGTTGCATACTAACCGTCGGGCGGGCTATAAGAAGCCCCAACAAGATCTAGAAGAATAGAGGCGCGCGTGAACGATACTCCCGATACGCCGGACACGGAAGATAAAGGGCCGGGACGCCCCTCTTCCGAGCAGTTTCCCATTGTCTCCATCGCGTCCGAGATGAAGACGGCCTATCTCGATTACGCGATGAGCGTGATCGTCTCGCGCGCGATCCCCGATCTGCGTGACGGCCTCAAGCCCGTGCACCGCCGCATTCTTTATGCGATGCATGAAACGGGCAATACGCATGACAAACCCTATCGCAAATCGGCACGTCCGGTGGGCGATGTTATGGGGAAATACCACCCTCATGGCGATGCCGCGATCTATGACGCTTTGGTCCGTATGGCCCAGCCGTTTTCCATGTCGCTGCCTCTCTTGGATGGTCAGGGCAACTTCGGGTCGATGGATGGCGATAGCGCCGCCGCCATGCGCTACACCGAGGTCCGGATGCAGAAGGCCGCCGCCTTCCTGCTCGCCGATATCGAAAAAGACACTGTCGATTTTCAGGACAACTACGATGGCAAGGACCGCGAGCCGGTCGTTCTGCCCGCGCGGTTCCCGAATATGCTGGTCAATGGTGCGGGCGGTATTGCCGTCGGTATGGCCACCAATATCCCGCCGCATAACTTGGGCGAAGTGGTCGATGCCACCCTTGCGCTGATCGACAACCCCGATATGTCGACCGAGGCGATCATGCAGATCATCCCCGGCCCCGATTTCCCGACGGGCGGTCTGATCCTTGGTCGTGGCGGTGCGCGCAAAGCCTATCTGGAGGGCCGCGGCTCTGTCGTGATCCGCGCCAAGACCCGTATCGAGGAGGTCCGCAAGGACCGTCATGCGATTGTGGTCGACGAGATCCCCTATCAGGTCAACAAGGCCGCGATGATCGAGAAGATAGCCGAGCTGGTGCGCGACAAGCGTCTGGAAGGCATCTCCAACATTGCCGATGAATCCGACCGTGTCGGCGTGCGCGTGGTGATCGAGCTCAAGCGCGATGCGACGCCGGATGTGGTGCTCAACCAGCTTTACCGTCTGACGCCTTTGCAGACCTCCTTCGGCTGCAACATGCTGGCGCTGAATGGCGGCCGCCCCGAGCAGCTGACCCTACGCGATTTCCTCACGCATTTCATCACCTTCCGCGAGGAAGTGGTGGCACGGCGCACCGCGTTCGAGCTGCGCAAGGCGCGTGAACGCAGCCATATCCTCTGTGGTCTGGCTGTGGCGGTGTCGAATGTGGATGAGGTCGTCGCCACGATCCGGTCCTCGGCCGATGCCGCCGAGGCCCGCGAGCGCCTGATGACCCGTCGCTGGCCCGCGCATGACATCGTCGAATATCTCAAGCTGATCGACGACCCGCTGCATCCGGTCAATGACGATGGCACCTATAACCTGTCCGAAGTTCAGGCCCGTGCGATCCTTGATCTGCGCCTGCAGCGCCTGACCCAGATCGGGGTGAAGGAAGTCACCGACGAGCTGGCGGAACTGGCCGAGAAGATCAAGGACTACCTTGCCATCCTTGCCTCGCGCGACCGGATCATGGCGATCATCTCGGACGAGCTGCGCGAGGTGCGCGAACTCTTCGCCGTGCCGCGCCGCACCGAGATTGCCGATTTCGTCGGCGATATCGACGACGAGGACCTGATCGAGCGCGAAGACATGGTCGTGACGGTCACCCAGTCGGGCTGGATCAAGCGCACGCCGCTGGCCGATTTCCGCGCGCAGAAACGCGGTGGCAAGGGGCTTTCGGGCGGCGGTCTGAAAGATGATGATGCGGTGACCACGATGTTCGTGGCCAATACCCATACGCAGCTTCTGTTCTTCACGACCGAAGGCATGGTCTACAAGATGAAGACGTGGCAGTTGCCTGCCGGTTCGCGCGCGTCCAAGGGCAAGGCGATCGTCAATATCCTGCCGATCCCCACGGGCGTTTCCATCGCCGCCATCACGCCGGTCGATCGCGATGAGGCCGAATGGGCCGATCTGCAGATGGTCTTTGCCACCTCGGCAGGCACCGTGCGCCGCAACCGCCTGTCGGATTTCACCAATGTCATGCGTAACGGCAAGATCGCGATGAAATTCGACGAAGAGAATGCGGGCATGCGTCTGATCAATGCGCGCATCTGTTCCGAGGAGGACGATGTGATGCTGGTCACCGCCAAGGGCCGCGCCATCCGCTTCCCCGTGCCGGAAGTGCGGGTGTTCAACTCGCGCAATTCGGTCGGTGTGCGCGGCGTGAAGCTTCTGGGCGATGACGAGGTCGTGTCGATGTCGGTCATCCGTCACTTCGATGCAACGTCGGAAGAGCGCACGGCTTACCTCAAGCAGCGCCGTCTGATGGCCGGTATCACCGAAGAGGACGAGGCCGACGAGGATGAGGACGCGGTAGAAGGCGGGCAGCTCTCGCCTGAGCGTTACGCCGAGATGTCTGCCGCCGAGGATCTGATCCTGACGATCACCGCCAAGGGCCTTGGCAAGACCTCGTCCAGCCATGACTACCCCGTGCGCGGGCGTGGCGGCCAAGGTGTGACCGCGTTTGACAAGAAGATGCGCGGCGGCGACCTTGTGGCCTCCTTCCCTGTCGAGATGGGCGACCAGATCATGCTGGCCACCTCGACCGGCCAGTCGATCCGCTGTCCGGTGGACGGGATCTCCTTCCGCTCGCGCGGTGCAGGCGGTGTGAGGGTCTTCAATACGGCCGAGTGCGAGACGGTGGTCTCTGTCGCGCGTATCGCGGATCAGGGCGACGAGGACGGCGAAGATCAGCCGATCACGCAAACGTCACAGACGGATGATACGCCACCCGCTGACGGCGCATCGGAACAAGAGTAAAATCACGGGCAGGCACATGTAGATGTGACCTGCCCTAAAAATTCTGTGGCGCAAGATCACAGACCAACGAGCAGAGTAGAGACAATGAAAAAGACAGCTATCCTCGCCCTTCTGGCCGGATTTGCGCCCTTGGCTGGCCATGCTGCCGATGTCGTCGGCGCCAATGTCGGCCTTTCGCATTACAACTTCCTTGATGCGGATTCGCGGGACAATTCGCGCACCAGCATCGGTGGCCAGATGGAAATCGGCTTTGCGCCGCAATTCTCGGTGCAGGGTGACATGGCACTGAACCGTTATTGGGACGATAGCTGGGACGGCGCATCCACCGCCCTGCATGCGATCTATAACATGAACGACACCATGAAATTCGGTGCACGTGCGGGGTATGAGCGCCTCGACAGCGATGACATCACCACGCTGGGCGTGGAATATGGTGCGGATTACGGGCTGTTCTCGGTTGAGGCGGCGTATAACCACATGAAGAACCACGATGCCGACCTGCAGGGCAATCTGTACAATGTGTCCGCCTCGATGCCGCTGAATTCGCAGGTCTCGGTGGGGGGCCGTGTGGATTATTACGACACCGATAATGTGACCGGCCGTCGTATTGCCGCAACCGGCGAATACAAGATGGGCAACGGCTATGCCATGACGGGCGAGCTGGGCTTCAATGATCCCAACCACGACGATGCGGAAAGCTATGTGGGGATCGGCCTGCGTGCCGATCTGGGCCAAGGTGGCGTCAGCTTCAGCGACCACAGCCTGTCGGATCTGATCGTCGGGCACTGATCTTTACCGACATGCGATGATGCGGCCATCCGGTGATCGGGTGGCCGTTTGCCTATCGACCGGTGCAAAAGGGTTTTAATCGAATATCAAATCCTTTGTGCTGAAATCCCGACCACGCGCCTGAGGGACAGCCCGCAAGAACGGGGTGGTAGATGGGCCGGGAGGTTGGATATGAATTTGTATCACTGTATGATTGAACTGACATCGGGCACCAAAGCGCTGGCCTTCGCGGCAGCGGCTGAGATCTGGTATGGCGGGTTGCAAAAGCGCGGACTGATCAGTTCGTGGCGGCTGATGCGGCGCAAGCTGGGCTTGGGCGCAGAGGGTCAGGCGGATTTTCTGTTAGAAATCGAGGTGGCCGACATGGCCATGCTGGAAAACGCGTTTCGGGCTGTAGGCCAGAGTGACGATGAACTGGCCCGCCATTACGACCAGATGCATGCGATGATCGCGACCTCCAGCGTCGGGCTTTACCGTGAATTTCCAGATCCCGAACGGCGCGAGCGTATCGCCCTGATCTGACGGCCCCGATTATGCCGCATCCTGCCGGCCAAGGGCCGCGCATCCTTATGCGCAGGGCCGCAGCCCTGCGGGGCATCGAGCCCCTTGGGCTGCGCGGGATCGGGCCTTACGGCCCGCCCCGTAGAGTAAGCGACCGAGCCGATTTCTTGCACAAACCGCCGATTGTCCCTTGAGAATGGCTCTTTTCAAAAGCACGGCTTTGGCCTAGACGAACGCCATGACAGATACACTCCATATCCTTGGCGGCGGCATGGCCGGTTCCGAAGCTGCGTGGCAGGCCGCGAATGCAGGCGTGCGCGTTGTGCTGCATGAGATGCGCCCGACTGTTGAGACCTTTGCCCATCGCACCGGCGATTTCGCCGAGATGGTATGCTCGAATTCCTTCCGCTCGGATGATGACGAGCAGAATGCCGTGGGGCTTTTGCATTGGGAGATGCGGGCGGCAGACGGGCTGATCATGGCGATGGCCGACAAGCACAGCCTGCCTGCCGGTGGCGCTTTGGCGGTGGATCGCGATGCGTTTTCAGCCGGTGTCACCCGCGCGATCAAGGATCATCCGCTGATCGAGACGCGCTATGGCGAGATCACCGAACTGCCGAAAGACGGGCATTGGATTGTGGCGACGGGGCCGCTGACTTCTGGCGCTTTGGCCGAGAGCATTCGCAGCGAGACAGGCGCCGATGCTTTGGCTTTCTTTGATGCCATTGCGCCCATCGTCTATTTCGAGTCGATCGACATGGATGTAGCCTGGCTGCAATCGCGCTATGACAAGGGCGAAACCGAAGAAGAGCGCACGGCCTATATCAACTGCCCGATGACCAAGCCCGAATATGAGGCTTTCATCGATGCGCTTCTGGCCGCCGATAAGACCGAGTTCCACGAGGGCGAGACCGCGAAATATTTCGATGGCTGTCTGCCGATCGAGGTGATGGCCGAGCGCGGGCGCGAGACCCTACGCCATGGTCCGATGAAGCCCATCGGCCTGACCAACCGCCATAAGCCCGAAGAGAAAGCCTATGCCGTGGTGCAGCTGCGTCGCGATAACGCACTGGGGACGCTCTATAATATCGTGGGTTTCCAGACCAAGATGAAATATGGTGCGCAGACGGAAGTGCTGCGGATGATCCCCGGCCTTCAGAACGCGAGCTTCGCGCGTCTGGGCGGCATCCACCGCAATACCTTTATCAACTCGCCCACGCTTCTGGATGATCAGATGCGGTTGAAATCGCGCCCCAATATCCGTTTTGCGGGGCAGATCACCGGTGTCGAGGGCTATGTGGAATCCTCGGCGATGGGACTTCTGGCGGGCCGGATGGCTGCCGCCGAGATCCTTGGCCGTGATTTGCCCCCGCCCTCTTATGAGACCGCGATGGGCAGCCTTGTGAACCATATCACCGGCGGTGCCGAGGCGAAGACCTTCCAGCCGATGAATGTGAACTTCGGTCTTTTCCCGCCAGTGGATGCGCGTGGCGGGCGGCGCGGTCGCAAGGACCGTTACAAGCTGTATACCGACCGCGCGAAAGAGCAGTTCACCGCGTGGCTTGGCGCCCAGCCGAAATAAAGGCGGATGCGGACGCGCTTTGCTCCTTCGCCCACCGGCCCGCTGCATCTGGGCCATGCCTATTCCGCCTGTCTTGCGTGGGATATGGCGGCGGACGGGGAGTTTCTGCTGCGGATCGAGGATAATGATACCCAGCGGTGCCGCCCCGAATATGAGGCGGGCTGCTATGAGGATCTGCGCTGGCTGGGGCTGTCATGGCCCGAGCCGGTGATGCGCCTGTCGGACCGGCGTGAGGTCTATCTGGCGGTGATCCATGATCTGATCGACCGTGGCCTGGCCTACCCCTGTTCCTGCACGCGGCGCGATATTCAGGCGGCGATGTCGGCTCCGCAAGAGGGTGTCAGCGCACCGCATCTTTATCCGGGCACCTGTCGTCACCGGAAGGGGCAATATCCGCAGGCGGGCGACGCGGTGCGGCTGGATATGGCGGCGGCTTTGGCCAGCCTGCCGGAGCAGGCTCTGACATGGGAAGAAACGGGGCTTGATGCGGGGCTGCACCATCTGGACCCTGCCCGCCTGTTGCAGGATCATGGCGACATTGTGCTGATGCGCAAGGATATCGGCACGGCGGCCTATCACCTGTCGGTCGTGGTCGATGATGCCGAACAGGGCATCACCGATGTCATTCGCGGGGCCGATCTGGCAGAGGCCACCATGCTACACCGACTGTTGCAGGCCGTGTTGGGCCTGCCCACGCCGCGCTATCATCACCACCGGCTGATCCGTGACGAGAACGGCAAGCGGCTGGCCAAACGCAATGATGCGCGGGCGATCTCGCTTTACCGCAGCGAAGGTGCCTCGCCCGCCGATATCCGCGCGATGGTTGGCCTTAAGCCATAGGCTCTGCGGTGATCACCTCTTTACCATCCTCGACCAGCGTATAGAAACAGCTGCGGCGGTTGGTATGGCAGGCCGGCCCCTTCTGCGTGACCTTTACAAGCAGGCAGTCACGGTCGCAATCGATGCGCAATTCGACCAGATGCTGCATATGGCCCGAGGTTGCCCCCTTGGCCCAGAGGCTTTGACGCGAGCGCGACCAATAGGTGACATGGCCCGTCTCCAGCGTCTTTGCGAGGCTTTCGGCATTCATCCAGGCCATCATCAGAACCTCGCCATTTTCGGCATCTTGGGCGATGGCGGGGATCAAACCGTTGGCATCATATTTCAGGCTGGAAAGATCGAAAGACATAGGGGTTTCCTCTGCAAGGTGAAGGCCCTATCTATCGCAAACCGAGATAGGGGAAAAGACCATGAGCGACGGAGATCTGTTCCGGCTTTATTCGCAACGCATTCTGGCGCTGGCGGCGGATATTCCGCATAGCGCCCCCCTGCCCGCACCCGATGCCACGGCCAAAAAACGCGCGCCGCTTTGCGGCTCGACCGTCGAGGTGGCGCTGACTGTCGAAAACGGGCGCATCACCGGCTATAGCCAGACCGTGCGTGCCTGCGCGTTGGGGCAGGCCTCGGCTGCGATTTTCGGGCATAATATCATCGGCCGGTCGCGCGAGGAGGTGCAGGCGCTGCGCGATGCACTGGCGCGGATGCTGGCGGGCCAAGGCCCCGTCCCCACGGCCCCTTTTGCGGAATACGAGATCCTGCAGGCCGCACAGGACTATCCCAATCGCCACGGATCTATCCTGCTGGCACCGGATGCGACCCTGCTGGCTTTCGACCAGATTTAACGGGATGTAAAACCTTCTATGCGAGCCTCCCAAAGTCTGAGGTGGAGGCTGCATGAACGATCTTTCTTTTCATCCCGGGGCCGGGACTAATGGAACCGGACTGGACCAGATCGCCAAACAGGCGATCACATTAGGTCGCGAAATCGTCGAAATTGCAGCCGCTCTGGATCTTCTGGCCCAGAACGCGACGGAACAGATGGGCCATCTGACCCATGCCGATCGTGCCGCAACCATTATCCAGAGTGCGAATGAACGGGTCATCACCGGCATCGAGGCCGTGGCCGGCGCCGCACAGCGCACGCAGGATCATGTGGCCGAAACCACCACCCAGATGCGCGAAACAGCCCAGCACGCGCAGAAGATCGCCAGCTGGGTCACATCGGTCGCGCAGCGCATGTCGGATGTCGGCAAGACCCTGGCGCAGGTGCAATCGGAAAACAGCGAGATCCGGCAGATCGCCTCGCAGGTCAATATTCTGGCCATCAACGCCAAGATCGAGGCGGTGCGGGCGGGAGATGCGGGGCGCGGCTTTGCGGTGGTCGCCGAGGCCATTAACGAGCTGTCGCGCAAAACGGCAAATGCGGCGGGCGGGATCAGTCAGGCCATTGAAGGTCTGGATAGCGGCATCCAGACCTTGCGCAAAGAGGCCGAGAGCATCACGGATAACGCATCCCGCGTGCTCAGTGGCACCGTTGAAACGGATCAGGCCATGTCGCGCATGACGGCCTCTGTTGACGAGACCCGTCAAGCCGTGGGCGAGATTGCGCAGCGGGCGAATGAAGTGCGCGAAGCCAATAGCCGTTTCGCACCGGCTTTCGGGGCGATGACGCAGGCGATGAAGCAGACCGGAACACAGGTCACGCAGGCGCAAAAACGCACAACCGCCCTGATCACCGTCGGCGAGACCATCGTGCAAAACTCTGTCCAGCTTGGCGGCGCGCTGGAGGATGCGGCCCTTATCGACTTCGTGCAGCAGGAAGCCGCCAAGATCAGCGAGATTTTCACGCAGGCAGTTGCTTCGGGGCAGATCGAAACTGCGGCTCTTTTTGACCGGCGCTACGAACCGATCGAGGGCACGAACCCGCAACAGGTCATGACGCGATTTACACCATTTACCGATAAGGTTCTGCCCCCCATTCAGGAAGCGGCATTGGAGCTGGACGGCAAGATCGTGTTCTGCGCAGCGGTGGATGAAAACGGATATCTGCCCACGCATAACAGAAAGTTCTCGAAACCGCAGGGGGCTGATCCTGCATGGAATACCGCAAACTGCCGCAATCGGCGGATTTTCGACGATCGGGTCGGGTTGCGTGCAGGCCGCTCGACCGCGCCTTTTGTCCTGCAGATCTATCGTCGCGACATGGGAGACGGGCACTTCGTTCTGATGAAAGACCTCTCGGCCCCTATCACCGTGAACGGACGGCACTGGGGCGGGTTGCGCATTGCCTATGCCTTCTGATCGAAAAACCTATATAGCCCTGCCTTTCCGGAGGGAACGGATCGTTCCAATGCATGCCAAGCCGATGATGAGGGCCTGAAACGGCGCTCCACAGCATCCTCGAAACGGACCTTGAATGAAAAAACCGCCATCCCGAGGATGGCGGCGAGTAAGGCACTTTCTACGCGCCCGGTGTGATCAAGAGGCTCGTCCGGGCAGGACGATGGGCGCGCGCCGCGGGGACAGTGCGGCGCAGTGCGAGGCAGACCGGGCTTTAAAAAAGCCCCGGCAAACACAGAAGCCCCAAGCAGGTTACACAGATCGACGCGGCGCCAAGCACGTCGGACAAAAGGCTATCGCCTTCGATAACCGTTCCAATTTTTCGCAACATCGATGTAACCTCCTTGCTTCTGTTGCTCTTTTGTTCCCATTAAAAAGAGAACAAGTAAAGAACATTTTTACCAAGCTTAGGGTTACCCAACGGAAATCAGTTTGATTGCGCGATCCTGCTCCATCAACCAAAGCAGCGTTCTGGCTGCGCGTCCCCTCTCGCTTTCAAGCCCGGGGTCCCCTTCCAGAAGCGCGCGCGCATCAGTTTGCGCGGTCGCCATCAACCCCGCCTGACGTTCCAGATCGGCCACGCGAAACCGTGGAAGCCCCGATTGCGCGGTGCCGATCATATCGCCCGCACCACGCAACGCGAGATCTTCCTCGGCAATCCGGAAGCCATCCTCGCTATCGCGCAACACCTTCAGTCGCCGCTCGCCGGTCTCTGTCAGGGGCGCGCGATACATCAGAAGACAGGTTGAGGCCGCAGCCCCGCGCCCGACCCGTCCGCGCAACTGGTGCAACTGCGCAAGCCCGAAACTCTCGGCGCGCTCGATCACCATGATCGAGGCATTGGGCACATTGACCCCCACCTCGATCACAGTGGTCGCCACCAGAACACGTTTCGTCCCCGATAGAAATTCTGCCATCGCCGCGTCCTTTTCGGACGGGGACATCTGCCCGTGCACCAAGGTGACCACCTCATCCCCCAAGGCCGCCCGCAGATGTTTGAACCGTTCTTCAGCCGATTGCAGATCCGATTTCTCGCTTTCTTCGACCAACGGGCATACCCAATAGGCCTGACGCCCCTCGTCTACCGCACGCGTCAAATGCGCGACGACCTCTGCCAGACGCTCATCCGCGATCAACGCGGTCTTGACCGGCGTCCGGCCGGGGGGCTTTTCGTCCAGAACCGAAACATCCATATCGCCATATTGGGTCAGTGCCAGAGAGCGCGGGATCGGCGTCGCCGTCATGACCAAAATATCGACCGCCTGCCCCTTAGCCCCCAATTCCATCCGCTGCGCCACGCCAAAGCGATGCTGCTCGTCTATGACCACAAAGCGAAGGTCATGAAAATGCACATCTTTCTGGAAAACGGCATGGGTGCCGAGCAAGATATCAATGCGCCCTGCGGCAAGATCTTCCAGCTTGGCCGCACGATCCGCACCCTTATCGCGCCCCGTCAAAAGCTCGACCCGCACCCCCGCATCGCGGGCAAGAGGCGCAATCCCCTCCATATGCTGGCGCGCCAGAATCTCGGTCGGGGCCATCATAACGGATTGGCCTCCCGCCTCGACCGCTGTGACCAAGGCCAGCAATGCCACCAGCGTTTTCCCCGCCCCGACATCCCCCTGAAGCAGACGGTTCATGCGGCGATCAGAGGCCATATCGCCCCGAATTTCGGCAACCGCACGGGTCTGCGCGCCAGTTGGCGCATAGGGCAGATTTTGCAAAATGCGCGCGGAGAAACGGCCATCACCGCGCGTCACCCGCCCCGGTTTGCGTTTGGCATTACGTCGCGCCAAAGCCAAGGTCAGCTGATGCGCGAACAACTCGTCATACGCCAGCCGCATACGCGCCGGCGACTGCGGCATACAGTGCGCAAGATCTTCCGGATGATGCGCCGCCTGCATGGCCACGTGCCAATCCGGCCAATCTTCACGCTTTTTCAGGTTGGGATCGATCCATTCGGGAAGCTCGGGCAACAAGGCCAGCGCTCCTTCGGTGGCCTTGCCCATGACCTTCTGCGTAATCCCCGCAGAGAGAGCGTAAATCGGCTCGAAGCGCGGAATCTCTTCAAGTTGCTCAGGCAGAAGGATAAAATCCGGATGTACGATTTGCGCGCGGCCCTCGTAGATTTCGACCTTCCCCGAAACGATCCGCCGCTCGCCCAAAGGAAGCTGCTTCTGGAACCATTGGTCATTGCCCCGAAAAAAGACCAGCGTGATCTCGGCCTGCGCATCTTCGACGATCACCCGTGAAGGTGCCCCCGCCCGCGCGGCCTTCACATGGCGCAGAACCGTTACCTCGGTCGTCACAACCTGCCCGTGCGGCACCCCCGCCACCGTGGGCACCGGACGGCGATCGACCAGGCTGTAAGGCAAAGTGAGCAGCAGATCACGCGGCTTTTCGAGGCCAGCCTGTGTCAATGTCTGTGCCAGCTTCGGGCCGATACCGGGCAAGCTTTCAAGCTTACCGAATAGCGGGAAAAGACTCTCGGGCCGACCTGCCATCAGCCTTGCCCGGCCATAACCAGCCACGCATCCTCGTCAATCACCCGCACACCAAGATCTGCCGCTTTGGTTGCCTTGGATCCGGCCCCCGGACCGGCCACAAGGATATCGGTCTTCTTCGACACGGATCCCGCCACTTTTGCCCCCAGCGCCTCGGCCCGCGCCTTGGCTTCCGAACGTGTCATCTTTTCAAGCGTTCCGGTAAATACGATCGTCAACCCTGCGATTTCGCTATTATTTTTCGGCTTTTCAGCCTCTTGCACCCGAAGCTGCGCGATCAACCGGTCAATCGACCCGCGCTCGGCTTCCTGATGGAAGGTGCTCACCAGACTTTCGGCAAGAACCTTGCCAACACCGTCAATGCCAAGCAGATCCTCCCAGGCTGCATTGCCTTTCGGATCGGCCTGCGTCATTGCGGCTTCGAAAGACGGCCATGTGCCATAATGGCGCGCCAGCAACGTCGCGGTCTGTTCTCCCACATGACGGATCCCCAAAGCAAAGATCACACGCGCAAGCGCGATATCACGCCGCTGGTCAATCGCGTCAAACAGTTTGAGCGCGGATTTCTCCCCCCAACCATCGCGATTTTTCAATTGCCGCACCTGACCCGGCCCATATCTGTCCCGCAGAGTGAAAATGTCGACAGGCTCCCTGACCCAGCCATCTTCATAAAACGCCTCAACCTGTTTGGCGCCAAGCCCGTCAATATCGAACGCAGCGCGCGAGACAAAATGCTTGAGCTTTTCAACTTGCTGCGCCGGACAAATCAATCCGCCGGTACACCGACGCACCGCATCCCCTTCCTCGCGAATAGCGTCCGAACCACATTCAGGGCATTTTGAAGGAAATTCATAGGGTTGCAGACCTTCCGCGCGACGCGTAAGATCCACATCCGCAATTTTCGGGATCACATCGCCTGCGCGATAAACCTGCACCCAATCCCCCTCGCGGATGTCGCGCCCGCCACGGATCTCTTCGCCTTTCGAATCGCGCCCTGCAATATAGTCTTCGTTATGCAAGGTCGCGTTGGAGACAACCACACCTCCAACCGTGACCGGTGTCAGACGCGCCACGGGACTGAGCGCACCAGTCCGCCCCACCTGAATCTCGATCTTCTCAAGTTGGGTCCATGCCAGTTCGGCAGGGAATTTATGTGCGATCGCCCAACGCGGCGTTGTCGAACGAAAGCCCAGCCGAGCCTGCAACGCAAGGTCGTTGACCTTATAGACGACACCGTCGATATCATAGCCGAGCATCGCCCGATCTGCTTCGATCGCATGATACTGGGCAATCATCTGCGCCGATCCAGAACAGGTCTTGGTCAGCGGATTTGTCGAAAAACCAAGTTCGGCCAAACGCTTGATCGCTCCGCTTTGGGTATCTGCAAGAGGAGCCGACAGCACCCCCCAAGCATAGGCAAAAAACTTCAATGGTCTGCGCGCAGTGACCCGCGGATCCAGCTGGCGCAACGACCCTGCGGCGGCATTCCGCGGATTGGCAAAACGTTTCTCGCCCCGTTCATCTTGCGAGATATTGAGCGCCGCAAAATCGTCATGCGCCATATACACCTCGCCGCGCACCTCAAGGAGATCCGGCGCATCTTTCAAATGCTGCGGAATATCGGGAATCGTCCGCGCATTTTCCGTAACGTTTTCACCCGTTTCCCCATCGCCACGCGTTGCAGCGTAAACAAGCACACCTTTTTCATAACGCAACGAAAGCGATAGCCCGTCAATTTTTGGCTCTGCGGTAAAAGACAAGGGCGTATCCGCTGCCAATCCGAGATATTTCCGGATGCCGCGGACAAAATCCTCGACATCTTCATCCTCGAAGGCATTGCCCAAGCTCATCATCCGTTGTTCATGCCGGACCTTCGCAAACCCTTCCGCCGGGGCCGCGCCTACTTTCTGGGACGGGCTGTCGCCACGTTGCAGATCCGGGAATTGCGCCTCCAATGCAAGAAGGCGGCGTTTAAACGCATCATATTCGGCGTCAGAGATCTCCGGCGCATCCTGCGTATGATACGCCGTATTCGCCCGTTCAAGCCGCGCTGATAGGTCCGCAATCTCGCGCGCCGCCGTATCTTTTGTCATATCACCGGGGGGAATGGCGGAAGAATTCATGGCGGGCTCTCTATCTTGCTACATCGCGCGCGTCACAAATATGGCCTTCTCCGCCGCACGTCCAGCCACAGCACCCAAACAGCCGTGAAATACACAGATACAAACTTCATGCTACAGATTAAAAAATGCCACCAACCAAATGAAAAAGCCGCATTTTCATGCGGCCTCTCAGATCAAACAAGGAATACGCGACACTGAGTCGATTTTAGACGGCGACGCGGCGCTCCATCTCGCCCGGATCAGGATCGCGCAACACATAGCCACGGCCCCAGACGGTCTCGATGTAATTCTCCCCGCCAGTTGCATCCGCCAACTTCTTACGAAGCTTACAGATGAAAACGTCGATAATCTTCAATTCGGGCTCGTCCATGCCACCGTAGAGATGGTTCAGGAACATCTCTTTGGTCAGCGTCGTCCCCTTACGAAGGCTCAGAAGTTCGAGCATCTGATACTCTTTGCCAGTCAGATGGACCGGCTTATTCTCGACCTCCACGGTTTTGGCGTCGAGATTGACAGAGACCTTACCCGTGCGGATCACCGATTGCGAATGCCCTTTCGAGCGACGGATGATCGCATGGATGCGGGCGACCAACTCTTCGCGATGGAAGGGTTTGGTCATGTAGTCATCCGCACCGAACCCGAACCCCTTGATCTTGTTCTCGGTATCATCAGCACCGGTCAGGATCAGGATCGGGGTATCGACCTTCGACATGCGCAACTGCCGCAGAACCTCATGCCCGTTCATATCGGGCAGATTCAGGTCAAGCAGGATCAGGTCGTAGTCATACAGCTTGGCGAGATCGATCCCTTCTTCACCAAGATCAGTGCAATAGACGTTGAGATTGGCATGAGTCAGCATCAACTCAATGCTTCGCGACGTCGTGGGATCGTCCTCCACCAACAAAATCCGCATATTCGGTTCTCCGCATTAATTCCTTGGTTATTGGAACCCTCGCACCAAATGGTTAACACACTATTACCCTAGAACGTTAATTTATTCAATTCCTCCTAGGGTTGTCTGAATTTCTGGATAGCAGTCACCTTCAACCCCGCCAGACCGTGTTTTTGCACGGCATGGGTCCAGATATCGAGTTCCTCATCGGACAGATCGTAGCGCTCCAGCACTTCACTGCGCGTGATCAGACCATGAGAGACCGCATTAACAATAATAGCCTTACGCGACGCCACCCAACGGCGCGTTTCGGCAGGTGGCAGGTCCGCACGGGTCAAAATCGTACCATCAGGCAGTGTGATAGACCGCGGACCATCGACTTTTTTCAGATACATGGGCACACCCCTTCACTTCGATGCTCTAGAATGTGACGGATGGGTCTTAACGACGGGTGAAACTAACCCTTGAGAATAGGTAGGATTTTCCTATATTTCTGCGGACCTGGTTAAGGGACGTTTTCCATGAGCAAGGATATGCCACTCAATTCGCTTGGTTTTGCCAAGCGCCCCGAAGACACGCGAGTCGTTGTCGCCATGTCTGGCGGCGTCGATAGCTCTGTCGTGGCCGCGGAATTGGCACAACAGGGCTATGATGTCGTGGGGGTGACGTTGCAGCTATACGATCACGGGGCCGCGCTTGCCAAAAAGGGCGCCTGCTGTGCCGGACGTGATATCCATGACGCGCGGCGCGTGGCGGAAACGATGGGGTTCCCGCATTATGTGCTTGATTATGAAAACATCTTCCAAGAAGCGGTGATCGACGAATTTGCCGATGCCTATCTTGGCGGAGCAACCCCTGTCCCCTGTATCCGTTGTAACGAACGCGTCAAATTCAAGGATCTTCTGGAAACCGCGAAGGATCTGGATGCCGATTGTATGGCGACGGGGCATTATATCCAGCGCAAAATGGGGCCGAATGGTCCCGAGCTGCATTCGGCAGCCGATTCGAATCGTGACCAGAGTTACTTCCTGTTCTCGACCACACCCGAACAGCTTTCTTTCCTGCGATTCCCGCTTGGACATTTGCATTCCAAAGCCGAAACCCGTGCTTTGGCTGCAAAACACGGCCTGCCGGTTGCCGACAAGCCCGACAGTCAGGACATTTGCTTCGTTCCGAACGGCAATTATGCCAGTGTAATCGAAAAACTGCGTCCGGGTGCCGCCGATCCGGGCGAGATTGTCGATATGGACGGCAATATTCTGGGCGAACATCGCGGCGTGATCCATTACACGATCGGCCAGCGACGCGGTCTTGGAATTGGTGGCATGGCCGACCCGCTCTACGTGGTCAAACTCGACCCCGATCATCGCCGTGTGATCGTGGGACCGAAAGAGGCCTTGGCCACCCGCACGATTCCGGTGCGCGAGATCAACTGGCTCGGCGACGAGCCCTTCACCTCGCGCAAGGAATGGCATGTTTCGGTCAAGGTCCGTTCGACCCGTCCACCGCGTGCTGCCATCATTCGCCCGATTTCAGCGACCGAAGCGGAGGTCGAGCTGATCGTACCGGAAGAAGGCGTCTCGCCCGGTCAGGCCTGCGTCTTCTACTCCAATGATGACAGCCGGATCTTCGGCGGCGGTTGGATCTGGAAGGGCCGGTAACGGGGCCCGAAATCGTCAAAGCACACCCTCCTGTGCAGCCCTGTCATGGACAGGAGGGGTTCGGGCGCTAGGATCGCGATGTTGACGAAAGCCCGATCATGCAAAAACTCCGCGAAAACATTCTCCCCCTGACCATTGCCTTCGCTCTTCTAATGGAGCTGATCGACGCGACAGTGCTCTCGACCGCCCTTCCGGTGATGGCGCGGGACCTCGATGTTGCGGTGCTATCGCTGAAAATGGCGATGACCACCTATCTCATTGCCTTTGCAGCATTGGTGCCGATTTCGGGCTGGATCGCCGATAAGTTCGGAGCGCGCCGCACCTTCATCCTTGCCATGCTTCTGTTCATCGGCGCCTCCGCACTCTGCGCAGATCAATCCACCTTACTTGGCCTGGTTCTGGCGCGCGCCTTGCAGGGCGCAGGGGCCGCGATGATGACCCCTGTCGGTCGCCTGATCGTACTGCGCAATACCGACAGGCAGGAACTGGTCAAAGCGATGGTCTATCTGACCGTCCCCGCGCTGATCGGTCCAGCCCTCGGACCGCTGGTTGGCGCGGTAGTAACCCAAACACTTGGCTGGCGCTGGATTTTCCTGATCAACATCCCGCTCGGGTCTTTCGCGCTGGCTCTGGCATTCCGCCACCTGCCGCATGACACCCCCGCCCCCCCGAAGCGGTTCGACATACTGGGTTTTTTCATCTCGGCCATCGGCTTGGGCTCCCTTATGGCAGGGCTAAGCGCCTTGGGCGAGCATATCATGCCCCTGCCCGTCGCCCTTGGGTTGAGCCTGACCGGTTTGAGTTTAATGGTGGCCTATGCCCTGCGCGCCCGTCACCGCAACGACGCTCTTCTCGACCCGAACCTCTTCCGGCACCGGACGTTCAGCATTGGCATCTGGGGCGGCACGGCCTTCCGCCTGAGCAACGGCGCCATTGCGCTTTTGCTGCCTCTGCTATTCCAGCTTGGCCTAGGAATGTCCATTCTCGCCTCGGGAGCGCTTGCCGGTTTGACCGCCGTCGGCGCACTCTCCATCAGGGGATTTTCCGGCAAGGTTGTCGACCGGTTCGGATTTCGCAGCATGCTGATCCTTGGCACCTGCGTCCGTGCCGCGAGCCTGTTGGGGTTTGGAACCGTCACCAGCCCCTATGACTGGTATCTTGTGCCATTGCTTTTAATCGGAGGCGTCGCGCAAGCACTGACCTTCACCGCGATCAATGCCATTACTTTTGCCGATCTGGATCCGCAAGAAATGAGCCGCGGCTCCTCGCTTGCAGCGGTCGCCCAACAGGTCTCGCTGACTTTGGGGATCGCGCTGGCCGGTGGTGCTTTGGAACTTTCTGCCTTCGCAACCGGTGCCGAAATTAGCAATAGTGCCATACCATTGCACGCCTTTACTCTAGGCTTCGCGATTGTGGCCACCACCGGGCCTTTGGCCATCCTGATTTTCAGCCGATTGAAAACAACCGACGGAGCATCTTTACGTCACCTCAAACGCACTGCATGATCATACGGGCATCGCGCCTATGCGGCCCGATTGGCAACCAGATTAAGCGGCGCTTCCACTTCTTTCAGATAGACCGAGACATGGGTCCCGGCGGCAGAGCTGCGCAAACTCAACCCCCCGCCAGATTGACGCGCGAATCCCAACACCATCGGCAAGCCAAGCCCTGAACCTTTGCCCACGGGCTTTGTCGTGAAAAACGGCTCCAGCACATGATCTAGCACGGTTTCAGGAATGCCGGTCCCGGTGTCGGCAACGGTTAGCTCCACATAATTTCCCGCAGGCAGAACATAGCCGTCTGCCATCAATTCGGGGCTCTCGAAACATCTATGATCGGCAGATATCCGGATCCGACCACCTTTCGGCATAGCATCGCGGGCATTCACGATCAGGTTGATCAATGCCGTCATCAATAGGGTCTCATCGACCTTTACCCAGTTACGCCGAGGAGAATTGATCACCTCCAACGAGATGGACGCCGGTATAAGCCGCGCGCCCAGAACCCGCACACGCTCCAGCATGACTTCGATATCGCGCGGCTCCGATTGCAGGTTGGACTTGCGCGAATAGGCCAGCAGTTGCTGCACCAAGGTTGCAGCGCGTTGTGCCGCTTCTCGCGCATTGTGCACCATATCATCCCGCTCGGGGCGATCTTCGGTCAGCTCGTACAGATCGAGGTTCCCGATGATCGCAGTGAGGATATTGTTAAAATCATGTGCGACCCCCCCAGCCAACTGGCCGACAGCTTCCATCTTCTGAGCCTGTAAAGTCCGCTCGGATGCTCGCTCTGCGTCAAGGCGCATTTTCCGGCCTTCCAACAAAGCATTCGCAAAATAGACAATCAACGCAGCACAACAGACCAGCATGGCCGATTTGGCACTCAGCGACGGAACCTGCGGCAACACCAGAAACGCAACAGCCCCAAGAATCAGGGTGATCATAACGATTTCGCCATAGATCATCAGTTTCAGACGGTCGCTCCGCCGGATAAGAAACACCATCAGGCATCCCAGCCCTGCCGCCGCACTGATCCGCAAGGCCGTATCCTGCTCAAGCAGCATCAGCGCAGGAAGCCAGCTGAACCAGCCGAGCAAGACCAGAAACAAGATAGAAGCAATCGTCGTGTCTCTGGCCGTGCATACCGGCGCACGACTACGCAAGAAAACGTAATAAAGCGCCTGCAATGCGAAATAGACCGGCATCCATAGTAGGGCAGAGGTCCACTGCAAATAGAAGTGCAGTGTCAAACCACCATTAAACACAGCAAGATATCGCAAAACGAGTTCACTGCGCGAGCCGAACTCCAAACGCATCAGACGATCAATTTCACGCCTGTAATCTATGGAATGTCCGGCTTCACGTGAACTCATAATGGGGCCATTTCGCTCAGAACAGTTCGACATCATTGCTCGGCGGCGGCGGCGGCGGCGTTTCGATCACCTGCGCCTCGCCCAGAAGGCGCTGGCGCGCGCGCCCACCATTCGGCCAGAATTCGACCCGGCGAGCCTGCGTGCCACCAAGACTTTGCCCAAGGCATTGAATCCCTTCCCGCCGCAGGAAGTCCAAAACGAAGCTACCATTTTTCGCGCCAACATCAGAAAGCCCTGCGATCATCCGCGCACCGCCAAAAACCTTCGCTTTCAAGGTGGTCCGTTGTCCGCCGTTCTTGATGATCTCGTTGATCAGCAATTCCATCGCATTCACGCCGAAACTGGCGGTAGAGCCAGTCCCTTCCGGCAAAAGAAAATGGTTCATGCCTCCAACACCGCTATGTTCATCATAGAGGCAGGTCGCAACGCAGGAGCCGAGAATTGTCGTGATAGACATGCCCTCGACCCGCCCAACAGCGAACTCGCCCTGAGAGATGTGCTTCGGGCGACCGATTCCCATCATCGTCATGCGAAACGCCCCCCTCTTTCGACGGCGGCCGTTTGTCGCCCGCATTGTGCTAGAACTGTCGACGCAATCCGTCCCAAGGGAACAGCCTTTTCTGCCGCACCATTTTCAACCGCAGCGCGCGGCATGCCATAGACCACGCTCGTTGCGGAGTCCTGCGCAAAGCACCGTGCACCAGCCTGCCGCAGGCGCAGCATCGCGTCCGCACCATCGCGCCCCATGCCGGTCAGCATGACAGAAACGACCTTTGAGGCCATAGGCACAGCTGAATCGAACAGAACCTCGACCGAAGGACGATGACCATTCCGTTTCTCGCTTGCCTCAAGCCGGCAACGGGCCGGTTCACCGGGTTTTACCGCAAGATGATACTCCCCTCCTGGCGCAAGATAGACATTGCCCTGTGTCAAAGGCAGGCCATCTCGGGCCAAGCCCATATTCGGCGCGATACATCCCTGCAGACGACGGGCAAAACTTGCCAGAAAACTTTCCGGCATATGCTGCGTAATCAGGGTCGGTGGACAATTCGCAGGGAAACCCGACAGAACCGTTTCCAAAGCATCGACGCCGCCCGTCGACGAACCGATCAAGATGACCTTACCGTTCCAAGTAAATCCACTTGCAGGTTCGACTTTTTTGCGCGGGCCAGAACGCAGGCGCGCGTCTGCGGCCGCGACCAGCAGGTCCGGCAGGATGCCGAAAGCCTCGATAGGGTTGCCGTATTTCGGCTTGCCGATGCAATCGACAGCGCCCAAGGACAGAGCCTCCATCGCCTTTGTCGATCCACGTTGCGTCAGCGTTGATACCATAATGACAGGCATCGGACGCAGACGCATGATCTTCTCAAGAAACTCCAAACCGTTCATACGGGGCATTTCGACATCCAGTGTCAGCACGTCAGGCGCTAGAGCTTTGATCTTTTCTCTAGCATCATAGGGATCAGAGGCCTCACCCACCACCACCAGACGTGAATCTCCCTGCAGCTGAGCTCGAATCAGCTGTCGAATTGTGGGAGAATCATCGACAATCAAAACACGTTTGGCACTCATTTCTTGCCTTTCTTGCCGTCAAAAAGTGACGTTCTAAGTCTTTTTGAATAGGGTTTGAGCGATCCCCAAACCTGTTTTAAAAGTCTTCCCAATCATCGCTGCTCGGTGCCGGCGGCACCTGACGGGCGAGATTTCCTTCAACCACTGGCACCGAAGCTTTAGGCATAGCGGGCTTAGACGCTGGCTTAGCAGCCGTCCCAGGCGCTCCTGTCGCTTTGGACGCGACAGCCTTGGGTGCAGGCTTGGCTGAAGCCGCCGCCGGTTTTGCGTGATTGTCGATGGAAAAGCGTCGCGTTGTCTCGTTGAGAGCATTCGCACTTTGACTCAGGGATTGGCTTGCCGCCGTCGTTTCCTCAAACATTGCTGCGTTATGTTGAGTCACCTGATCGAGCTGGTTGACCGAAGTATTGATCTCGGACAAGCCGGAGGCCTGCTCTTTTGCCGATGTCGCGATACGTCCCACCCGCTCGGCGATATCCGTTACGGAATGAAGGATCGTCTCCAAAGCATTTCCGGCCTGCCCGACCAGCCCGACGCCGCGGCTGACCTGATCGGAAGATGCCGTGATCAGACCGTCGATCTCGCGCGCCGCTTCCGAAGATCGTTGCGCAAGCGCCCGCACTTCCGATGCCACCACAGCAAAACCGCGCCCCGCTTCTCCTGCCCGTGCCGCTTCGACACCCGCATTCAAGGCAAGGAGGTTGGTCTGGAAGGCGATATCGTCGATCACACTGATAATCTTGGAAATCTTTTGCGAGCTTTCCGAGATTTCACCCATTGCTTCAACAGCTTGCTGCACAACTTGGCCGGAGCTTTCCGCATCTTTGCGAGCCTGCATAACGATGCGATCGGCTTCATTGATCCCGTCGGACGCGCTGGCCACAGAAGAAGTCAACTCATCAAGCGCTGCTGCGGTCTCTTCAAGCGTAGCCGCCTGCTGCTCGGTGCGACGGCTCAGATCTTCTGCCGCATTCGAGATTTCGCGCGCTTCGTTATCAATGGCAACCGCATTGTCGATCACGACCCGCATTGCCTCTGCCAGACGGTCGACAGCTGTGTTGAAATCCGCCCGAAGCTCCTCGTATTCATCGCCCAGATGCTCCGCAATCTTGGCCGTGAGATTACCATCGGAGAGCGCACTTAGCCCCACGCGCAAGGTCTCGACAACCTTGGCCTGCCGGCGGGATGTCTCTTGCGTTTGTTCTGCTGCACGCGCGATTTCCTTACGGGACGTCGTTACGTCGCTGCCGATAAAGACAACCTTGACCACATCCCCGATCTCGTCGTGAACCGGTGCGATAATCCCCTCCGAGATCGCGTCGCGCCCGTCGCCCGCAGAAATTTTCCACGTACCGGTCACGGACACACCTTCGCTCATCACCCGTTGCGCAACATCCTCAATCGTGAATTCGCTGTCCACGGTGCTGGTTACATCCGCAACGGGACGACCGATAAACTCTTCGGCGGAGATGCCGACAGCCTTACAATAGTTCTCGTTCACGCTGCTGATACGACCGTTCAGATCGGCCTCGCCCAGCATCTGTGCGGAATCAAGCGCTTTCAGCATGGCACGCGACATACCGATTTCCGTAATATCGCGCCATTCCACCACATAACCGATGCGCCCCTCGCCCGGCATGACAACCTCGGAGATGCCAAGCGCAAATTGGGCCTGACCGATTTTGAGATTGGCCGAGTAAGGCAGGTTAGCGCTATCGGAAAGGAAATCACGGATACGCTGCGGATTTTTGTGGAACGTATCGATCGAGCGGCCAACCATGGTATCTGCTTCGATGGTCTGATCGAGCACCTGGAAATCTTCCAGACGATTTTCGATCAGATGCGTCATCGCGGGATTGACATAGCTGATATTGAAATTCGTATCAGCCATCATCATCGAGGACGATCCGGCATTGAAGGCCGCCCCTTTCAGCGCCACATCCTTCGACGCCGCCTCTGCCGTCGCCAGCGCAATCTGGAAGTCTTCGAGTGCCACAGCCATCCGCCCGACCTCGTCCTTGCGGCGGGTAAAGGGCACGACAAGATCGTAATCCTTAGCCGCCAGCCGATCCATCGTGTCTTTCAGCCGTACCAGCGGCTTAGAAATACTGCGCGCCATAAGGGTGGCCAGCAGGACCAAAGCGACCAGAACGATTGCTCCATGCAGGCTCATCGATTTCGCTAGCGCAATAATCGGCGAGAACAGTTCCTTGTCGGATTGTTCGACGATCAGCGCCGCCGGATGGTTCATGAAACTGATCGGCAGGAACGCAGCAGTCGCATCACTGCCATCCAGTACACCAGCAGCATCCACCGTGCCACTTTCTCCCGCCAAAGCACGCGTGATCGCCGGATTTTCGGGCGCAGCCTGCATGACCGTCGGCACTTGCGACAGGCGTAGATTATTCTGATATTTCATATTCTGGTCAACAAGATAGCTTTGACCGGTCTCCTGCAATCCGCGCCCGTCCGCCAGAATGGCATTCAAGCCCGAAAGCGGAATTTCAAATGCAAGCGCACCTTTGGGGTTGCCGGCATGATCCAGGATCGGAGCGGCCATAAAATAGGACAGAACACCCGCATGATCCGTTTCATGGATCGTCGCTTCGGAGATCTGCGGATTTTCGGTGCTGGCCTTCAGCGCCTTTTGCACCAGTTGACCGAGTTTGCTATCGGCAAAGGGGCCCGTCACGAAATTCGTGCCGAAGTCATCCGCCTTCTCGATTGAATACAGGACATCCCCCTCCGCACTAATCAGATAGATGTCGGAAAAGCCCGCACGCTTCGCCTGCTGCAAAATCATCGGATGGTATTTTTCATGGCGCTTCGAATACAAGGACCCGTCCGCCGCCGCAGTCAGCTTCCAGCGATCCTCCGCCCGATAGGCATTGCCCTCGACGTAGGCGCTCCGCACCTGATCTGCGGCGCCCTCCCCAAGACGCGTCCACGAATTCTGGAAATCCCGCAGCGTATCGCGCATGAAATCGGATGCGATGCTGTCTTTTACCTCGGTCCGGAAATCGGCTTCCCATTCATTCACACGGTCAGCCTGCACCTGTGCAACATGCATAAGACGTTCCGTCGCGGCCTGTTCCAGCAAATGCCGGGAATCCCGATAGGCGGTCAGAGCCATGACGGAAAGTGCAACCAAAGCAATCGTAAAAAGAATCAGGGGCAACTTCACCCCGATCTTCACATTATCCAGAACTCTCATACAGCAGCCTCCACTCGGACACGACGCGGTGTCCCAACCCAAAGCGGGATTCTGCCCCCGCGTTAGGTCATAAACATGCTGTGAAGTGCTGAAGATTCATTTAAGCCAAAAGCAGCTTACGCCGCGAGCGCATGCCTCAGGAAAGAAAATTGGCGTTTGAGGCCGTTTTTCCTAGGAATATCTTGGCTAACACAAGCAGGATTGCGCGATATTTCTGTCAAAATCGCACGACTTTCCCATCCCGGAAGTAACGCCCGCCGCGCCTGCCGCGACAGATTTCCATGCGCAAGCCGCGCCAGACCGGCCTGCGCCAGACCGGCGATAGCGGCGCTGCGGCCATCTGGCAAAGGGTGACGTCCGCGCCGCTCGATCTCGGGAACCGCACAAAGATAGGCCGCCAGACCGACCCCTTGTGCCTGCCCACGCAGCACGGACCATTCGCGCGCATCAACCCCCAGAAGCTGCGCCGCCGCCAGATAGAGCGCCCCGGCGGTGCCATCCAGATACCGCCAGACCGCCTCGTGATCCTCGAAGCCATCGGGCCAGCAATCCTGTCGCCGTGTTTCGGCCAGTTCCAGCAAAAGCCCCGCCACAGGCCGCAGCCCCGCCAATGCCGGACCGATCTCGGATGGTGGCGCCGTGCCCTCTGCCCGCAAGGCCTCCAGCGCATCGACCCACCATTGCACGCGCATCTCGGCGATCATCGGCTCTTTCGAGGCCCAAGGCGCCCGCGCCAGTTCTAGGTTCACCGCATAAAGCGGCCAGAGTTTGCGGCGATCCGCCTCGGGTGTCGCCATCAAGGCACGGAACCGCTCGGGGTCGCTCTGCTCGACCATCTGCGCACAATGGGCCTCGGCCTCGGTCAGGGCACTCATAGCGGGCGCACCCCGTCACGCAGGAACTTCCACTGGATCGCCTCAAGCAGCGCCTCGAAAGAGGCATCGACAAGGTTGGCATTCACCCCGACCGTCGACCAGCGGTTGCCATTGCCATCCTCGGAATCAATGACCACCCGCGTCACCGCTGCCGTGCCGCCGCCGGTAATCCGCACGCGGAAATCGACCAGCTTCATATCCTCGATATGGCATTGATACGGCCCCAGATCCTTCGCCAGAGCCTGCCACAAAGCGTTCACCGGCCCCTGATCATAACCTTCGCTATCCCAGCTTTCCGACACCGACAGCATCCGCTCGCCGCCCACATCCAGAACCACGACCGCCTCGGAGGAATTGGCCATCTCGCGCCCGTTATGGCGACGCTCAATCACCACGCGATAGCGTTCTACCTTGAAATACCGCGGCAACTCGCCCAGCACCCGCCGCGCGACCAGCTCGAAACTCGCCTGCGCCCCGTCATAGGCATAGCCGTGATCCTCGCGGCGCTTGATCTCGTCAAGGATCCCGGACAGCCGCTCGTCGCCCTTGGCGATCTCGAGCCCCATATCCGCCAGACGCGCACGCAGGTTCGACTGCCCCGCCTGATTGGACATCGGGATCTGGCGCGTATTGCCCACCGTCTCGGGCGGGATATGTTCATAGGTCGCAGGGTCCTTCAGGATCGCGCTGGCATGCAGCCCCGCCTTATGGGTAAAGGCCGAGGCGCCGACATAGGGCGCGCTGCGCAAGGGCACGCGGTTCAGAATATCGTCCAGCTTGCGCGACAGCCGCGTGATGCCTGCAAGCGCGCTCTCCGGCACGCCAGTGTCATAGTGGCTGCGATAGGGCTCTTTCAGCAAAAGCGTCGGGATCAGAGCCGTCAGATTGGCATTGCCACAGCGCTCGCCCAGCCCGTTCAGAGTGCCCTGAATCTGGCGCACCCCCGCATCCACCGCCGCCAGCGAACAGGCCACAGCCATGCCGGTATCATCATGGCAATGGATGCCCAGATGATCCCCCGGAATGCCCGCCGCAATCACATCGGCCACAATGGCGGAAATCTCGGCAGGCAGGGTGCCGCCATTGGTGTCACATAGCACCACCCAACGCGCCCCCGCCTCATAGGCCGCCCGCGCACAAGACAGCGCATAATCGGGATTGGCCTTATAGCCGTCAAAGAAATGCTCGGCGTCAAACAAAGCCTCGCGCCCCTCGGAGACCATATGCGCGACACTCGCCCCGATATTCTCGAGGTTCTCCTCAAGCGAGATCCCCAGCGCCGCCGTCACATGGTAATCATGCGTCTTGCCCACCAGACAAACGGCAGGCGTTGCGGCATTCATCACCCCCGCCAGAACCTCGTCATTGGCCGCCGACCGCCCTGCCCGTTTGGTCATACCAAAGGCGGTGAATGTCGCGCGCGTCTGGGGCCGAGCCTCAAAGAAATCGCTATCGGTCGGATTGGCCCCCGGCCAGCCGCCCTCGATATAATCCACCCCGATCCGGTCCAAAGCCTGCGCAATCTGCACCTTCTCGGAGACAGAAAACTGCACCCCCTGCGTCTGCTGGCCATCCCGCAACGTCGTGTCGTATAGATAAAGACGTTCTTTCATCGCTTGCTCTCCCTCCTGCGCTGCGCCTTACAGCGCAGGCAGCTTCTCCGGTGCGAAACCCGCCGCAGGCAATAGCTCCACCCCCGCCTTCGACATCCGCACCTCAACACCCGCCGCCACCAGCGCCTGCTTCATCGCATCCACAGGGGCGAAATCCTTGGTCTCCATCGCCGTAGCACGCAGGGCGGCGAGATGATCGGCATAGGCCGAAAGATCCGCCACCGGCGCCTCGGCCCACTCGCCCATGCCCTCCAGCAACAGCCCCAGCATCTGCGCCGAAGCCTTCAACTCCGCCGGATCGCTCAACGCATGCAATGCCGCAATAGCGCCCGCCGTGTTCAAGTCATCCGCCAGCGCAGCGATCACCGAGGGCGCTGCGGCCGGCGCGGGTTCGATGCCCGCGACGGCCGCCCGCCACTTGCGCAAGGTGGCCTCCGCCTGGCGCGCCTTCTCGGCAGTCCAATCCATCGGCTTCGAATAATGCGTCTGCAAAAACACAAAGCGGATCACCTCGCCCGGAATGCCCTCGTCCAGCAAATCCCGCACGGTGAAAAAATTGCCCAAGGATTTGGACATCTTCTTCCCCTCGACCTGCAGCATCTCGTTATGCAGCCAGAAGCGGGCAAACTCGCCATGCGGATGGGCGCAGCAGCTTTGCGCCACCTCATTCTCGTGATGGGGGAATTGCAGGTCGATGCCGCCGCCATGAATATCGAAGCTATCCCCGAACAGCTCATAGCTCATGGCCGAACATTCGATATGCCAACCCGGACGTCCGCGGCCCCAAGGGCTGTCCCAACCGGGCAAACCGTCATCCGAGGGCTTCCACAGCACGAAATCCATCGGGTCTTCCTTATAGGGCGCCACCTCGACCCGCGCGCCCGCGATCATATCATCAACCGAACGCCCAGAAAGGCGGCCATAGTCCTTATACGACCGCACCCGAAACAGCGCGTGCCCTTCGGCGGCATAGGCATGCCCGCCCTCGATCAGCCGCTCGATCATCGCGATCATCGCATTGATGTAATCGGTCGCGCGCGGCTCGTGGTCGGGGCGCGCCGCTCCCAGAGCATCCATATCCGCATGATACCACGCGATGGTTTCCTCGGTACGGGCGCGGATCAGATCCTCAAGCGTCCCTTCCGCTCCCTCTTCACGGCGCTTCACGGCGGTGGCGTTGATCTTGTCATCCACATCCGTGAAGTTGCGGACATAGGTCACATGGCTCTCGCCATAGACATGGCGCAGCAGCCGTTGCAGCACATCAAACACCACCACAGGGCGGGCATTGCCCAGATGCGCACGGTCATAAACCGTCGGCCCACAGAGATAGATCCGCACATTCTTCGGATCAATCGGCGCGAAATCCTGCACCTGACGGGACATCGTGTTGCGCAAGCGAATCTGGGTCATCTGAAGTCTCTCCCCCACGGCATGGAACGGCCACCGCTCGGGCGGGTTCGGGATTTCAGCTTTGGGAAAGCAAGACCGGACCGCCCGACGAATGTCAGCCGATAATGCAGCAGATCGTGATGGTTGCGGTCTGGGTCATGGAGGTTCTCATATCCTGTCCGACAGAGCTTGTGAAGCACAAACTGCCCGCCGCACGAGACCGCCCGCCCCCATATCGCAGGGCGAAAAAACATGCCTTACCTTCCCGCTGTCTTGCGTTATCCTGAGGCCAACAGACAGGACCTGCCTATGAACGACGTCACACCCATCCATCGCTCTTTCACCGATATCACCGCCGAAGCGGAACAGCAGGGCGGGTTCTGCCATGAGCTGGCCCATCACGCGCTGGCCTATCTGCCGCAATCAGGCGTCGAAGGTCAGCATCTGGTGGTCAGTTTCGGCAATCTCTCGACCAACCGGATTGAAGGCGAGCAGCACCCCTGGGGCCATCACCTGCTGCGCAAACAGGGATGGTCGATCCTTGGCCTGATCAACAAACGCAACGACTGGTATCGCGATCCCGACCTGATCGCCGCGCTGGAAACGCTGCGCGCCGAGGGGCTTTTCCGCCGCTTCGAGCGCGTCACATTCTACGGGGCGTCGATGGGGGGCTTCGGGGCGTTTACCTTTTCGCGGCTCTCGCCCGGCGCGCATGTGGTGGCCTTTGCGCCGCAATCGACATTGGACACAAGCATTGCCCCTTTCGAGACCCGCTACCGTTACGCGCGCAAGATCACCGACTGGACCCTGCCCTATGGCGATGCGGCAGAAGCGGTCGGAGACCTGGCCTCCGCGCATCTTTTCTTCGATCCGTTCGAGCCGCAGGACAAAGCCCATGCCGCGCGCCTGTCCGGCCCCACTGTCCAGCTGCACCGCCTGCGCCATTTCGGCCATAAGGTGCCGCCGGTCCTGCTGAAATTGCGGCTTTTGACCGAGGTCTCCCTGCGCGCGCTGCGTGGCGATATCAGCGACCAATGGCTGGCACAGGCGCTACGGGTACGCCATAAATCCGTACTCTATAACGAGTTGATGCTGAAAAATGCGAAGGAGCGCGGACACTACCAGATGGGGTTATGGGCCGCCGATCTGGCCTTGCAGCACGAACAGCATTGGAAGCTGAAGCAGATGCGCAAAGCCCTGCGCATCGGGCGGCGTGACGCAAGACAGGCCACGCTCCCATAAAAAGCGCCCCTTGGGGCGCTTTGCGATGCAAAGGCGGGGTCTTACTCCATCGCCTCGACGACCAGCAACTCGCGCTCTGCAGCCCCTTTGGCATGCGCAAGCGCCGCCTGATAGGCAGGCCCGTTATAGCACGCGACGGCGGCCTCCAGACTCGGGAACCACGCCAGAACATTGCGCGGGCGTTCCCTGCCCTCAAGCTGCACGAACCGCGCCCCACGGGCCAGAAACTTGCCGCCCGCTGCGGCGATGGCAGGGCCTGCCAACTCGGCATATTTGCCATAGGCCTCGGCATCCGTCACCGTCACATGGGCAATCCAATACGCACCCGGCATCCGCTCTCTCCTGTTGAAAGGGGCCGCATTTTGACTGCGGCCCCGTTTTGCTTATTTGCTTTCGATCAATGCCTTGACGGCGGCAATCGCCTCATCCGATTTCGACGGATCGGCCCCACCGGCCTGCGCCATATCCGGACGGCCACCGCCGCCCTTGCCCCCCAGCGCGCCAGCAGCCGCGCGGACCATATCCACCGCCGACAGACGCGCGGTCAGGTCTTCGGTGACGCCAGCGGCCACAGCGGCCTTACCACCGGCATCGGCCACCAGAAGCACGGCCCCCGAGCCAAGCTTGGCCTTATACTCATCGACAAGCGGCGGCAGATCCTTGCCGGTGACGCCGGTCAGGAACTGGGCCACAACCTTGATCCCGTTGATCTCTTCGGCTTCATTGCCGCCGGTCGCACCGCCCGACATCGCCAATTCGCGGCGCAGCTGCGCCACCTCATTGGCCAATGCCTTACGCTCGTCCGACAACGCCTTCACGCGATCTGCCAGATCGGCAGGCGCCGCCTTGAGAACATGAGCGGCCTCGACCAGATGCGCCTCCTGCGCCTTGAGGTAATCGATCGCGGCCTGACCGGTCAGCGCCTCGAAGCGGCGCACACCTGCCGAGGACGCGCTATCGCCCAAAGCCACAAAAGCGCCGATATCGCCGGTGCGGGTCACATGGGTGCCGCCGCAAAGTTCCAGCGAATAGACATCGCCCGCCGTGCCTTTGCCCGAGCCAGCCAGCTTGCCCATCGACACAACGCGCACCTCATCGCCGTATTTCTCGCCAAACAGCGCCTGAGCGCCAAGCGCGCGGGCATCATCGGGGGTCATGATACGGGTATCAACGGCGGTGTTCTGACGGATGAACTCATTCACCTCGGCCTCTACTTGGCGCATTTCCTCAGGCGAAAGCGCCTTGGCATGGCTGAAGTCAAACCGCAGGCGGTCCTCGGCATTCAGCGAGCCCTTCTGCGCCACATGATCGCCAAGTGCACGACGCAGCGCCTCATGCAGCAGGTGCGTGGCCGAGTGGTTGGCACGAATCGCCGAACGGCGGGCATGATCCACCACCAGACGAGCGCCCTGCCCACGGGCAATCTTGCCCTCGGTTACCTCAGCCATGTGGATGAAGACGCCCGCAACCTTTTTGGTGTCGGTGATGCGCGCCTTACCCGTTTCGGTCTCGATCACGCCGGTATCGCCAACCTGACCACCGGATTCACCGTAGAACGGCGTCTGGTTGACCACGATCATGCAGGTCGCATCGCTTTCGGCCACTTCCGCACCATCAGACACCAGCGCGGTGATCTGGCCTTCCGCCACTTCGGAGTCGTAGCCAAGGAATTCAGTCACGCCCAGCTTGTCGGCCAGTTCGAACCAGATCTTGCTGTCAGCCTTTTCGCCAGAACCTGCCCAAGAACCGCCCGCCGCCGTTTTTTGCGCAGCCATCGCGGCATCAAAGCCGTTCACGTCCACGGTCATGTTTCTTTCACGCAGCGCATCCTGCGTCAGATCCAGCGGAAAACCATAGGTATCATACAGCCTGAACGCCGCCTCGCCGGGCAGAACAGCGCCCGCACTCAGATCAGCAATCTCGTTATCAAGCAGCTTCAAACCGCGATCCAAGGTAATCTTGAAACGCGTTTCTTCCATCTTCAGCGTCTCTTCGATCAGCGCCTGCGCATGACCAAGCTCGGGGTAAGCCGCGCCCATCTCGCGCACCAGCGCCGGCACCAGCTTGAACATCACCGGATCCTTGGCACCCAGCATATGCGCATGGCGGGCGGCACGACGCAGGATACGGCGCAGCACATAGCCGCGACCGTCATTCGAGGGCATCACCCCATCGGCAATCAGGAAGGAGGTCGAGCGCAGGTGGTCGGCAATCACGCGGTGATGCACATTGCCCGCCCCATCGGGGTCGGTCGAGGTGGCATGGGCCGAGGCCTCGATCAGATGGCGCATCAGATCGGTGTCGTAATTGTCGTGCTTGCCCTGCAGGAGCGCGCCGATCCGTTCCAGCCCCATGCCGGTGTCGATCGACTGCATGTCGAGTTCGCGCATCGAGCCGTCCTCGAACTGCTCGTTCTGCATGAAGACGTTGTTCCAGATCTCGATGAAACGGTCGCCATCCTCATCGGGGCTGCCCGGAGGGCCACCGGCAATATGTTCGCCATGGTCAAAGAAGATCTCGGTGCAGGGACCACAGGGGCCGGTCGGGCCCATCTGCCAGAAGTTATCTTTCGTGGGGATGCGGATGATGCGGTCATCGGTAAAGCCCGTGACCTTTTTCCAGATATCGGCCGCCTCGTCATCGGTGTGATAGACGGTGACCAAGAGCTTGTCCTTCGGGATATCGAAATCCTTGGTCAGCAGCTCCCATGCGAAATTGATCGCGCCTTCCTTGAAGTAATCGCCGAAGGAGAAATTCCCCATCATTTCAAAGAAGGTATGGTGGCGCGCGGTATAGCCCACATTGTCGAGGTCATTATGCTTGCCGCCTGCGCGCACACATTTCTGCGCGGTGGTCGCGCGGGTGTAATCACGCTTCTCGACACCGGTGAAGCAGTTCTTGAACTGCACCATGCCGGAGTTCGTGAACATCAGCGTGGGGTCGTTGCGCGGCACCAGCGGCGAGCTGGGCACGATCCGGTGCCCGTTCCGCTCGAAGAAGTTGAGGTAGGTGGACCGGATTTCGTTCAGAGAGACCATATCTTGCGCCCTTCTTGGGGATTTGCTTCCGTTTAGCGCCGTGCGGGCTGGCTGTCCAGCAAAGCACGGGTGTTGTAACCAATCGAGGCTTATAATTCCTTGCCAAAGAAATGATCGGCATAGGGATTGTCGTTATACCGCGCGATTTCGCCCCAGCCCGTCTTGAGGTAAAAAGCCCGCGCCTCGGGCAATCTGGCCGAGGTATCCAGCACCAGCTCGCGGTGCCCCAGATCATAGGCGCGGGTTTCGGCCTCGCGCATCAGACGATGGGCCAGGCGCATGCCGCGCGCCGAAGGATCGACCCAAAGGCGTTTTATTTCAGCACGTTCCCCCATGTCTTTCACCGCGACACAGCCCATCGCCAGCCCTTCCGACAGCGCCAGAAGGAAGGTGCCGCGCGGCGGACGCATCGCATCGGCCTCGGGCTCCCCCGAGCGCGCGCGGTCGAAATCCTCACCGAAACGGCGAGAGAGTTCGGCCACATAGGCATTCACGCAGGCAATCGCGCGCGCGTCATCAGGATCAACCTCGACAATCTCGATCCGCTCGCGCCCGATGACAGAGGCCACAAGATCCACGGCTTTGAGAAATTCCTCTTTGTCCTTCACGCGGTTTAACACGGTTTGGGCGGCCTGATCGGACAGCGCCTCATAGGCGTCAAATTCTCTCTCGCCCTTGCGGGTCCGCAGAATGCGCTTACGACGGCCATCCTTCGGATCGGGCGAGAGAACGATGAGTTCTTCGGCCTCAAGCTTGCGCAACAGGCGGCTCATCAGCCCGGAATCGAGGTTCAGCCGCTCACGCAGATCCCCCACATCCGAAACACCGGACCCGACCGCATGCAGCACGCGCGCCTCAAGCAGAGGACGCCCGCGCCCCAGAAAACTCAGATCAAGCGCTCCCAATTCGAGCGTCACAACCCGATTGAACCGCCTCAAACGCTTGACCGCCGGCTCTGCCTCACGTGCCATATACTGACTCCGATCCGATGTTTTAACTGACTTTAGTCAGACAAAAGCCCCAAGACAAGAAAAACCGGGCCACAACGGGCCCGGCCAGATTTCAGTGCATTCTGCACCTTATTGGCGCGTTCTGCGCCGCGCGCTTACTCGTCTTCGGTCAGCGCGTTATCCTCATCGTTCGAATCAAGGTTCAACCCATGACTCGACCGGATCTTCTCTTCGATCGCATTCGCGATATCGGGATGGTCACGCATGAATTGCTTCGCGTTTTCACGCCCTTGGCCAATGCGTTCATCACCGTAGGAATACCAAGCCCCCGATTTCTCGACGACACCCGCCTTGACACCAAGATCGATCAATTCACCGACCTTCGAGATGCCCTCGCCATACATGATGTCAAACTCGACCTGTTTGAAGGGCGGAGCCACCTTGTTTTTGACGACCTTCACACGGGTCGCGTTGCCCACCACCTCATCACGATCCTTGACCGCACCGGTGCGGCGGATATCCAGACGGACAGAGGCGTAGAATTTCAGCGCGTTGCCGCCCGACGTGGTTTCCGGATTGCCGAACATCACGCCGATTTTCATGCGGATCTGGTTAATGAAGATCACCATGCAATTCGACCGCCCGATTGACGCGGTCAGCTTGCGCATCGCCTGAGACATAAGCCGCGCCTGCGCCCCCACTGTCGCATCGCCCATATCGCCTTCGATCTCGGCCTTAGGGGTCAACGCAGCCACGGAGTCGACCACGACAAGGCTAACCGCCCCCGAACGCACCAGCGTATCGACAATCTCCAGAGCCTGCTCGCCCGTGTCGGGTTGGGAAATCAGCAGTTCATCAAGATTAACGCCCAGCTTGCGTGCATAGGCCGGATCAAGGGCGTGCTCTGCATCGACAAAGGCACAGACGCCACCCTTTTTCTGCTCTTCAGCAACCGTATGCAGCGTCAGCGTGGTCTTCCCGGAGCTTTCCGGACCATAGATCTCGACAATCCGCCCCTTCGGCAGCCCACCGATACCCAAGGCAATATCAAGCCCCAAGGAACCGGTTGAGGTTGCTTCGATATCAATCTTGGCCCCTTCGCCAAGCTTCATGATCGAGCCTTTGCCAAATTGCCGCTCAATTTGCGAAAGCGCCGATTCCAACGCCTTCTGCTTATCTGCTTTCATCTTGTCCGCCATATCGAAAAGGCCCGCCGTTACCATTAGGATCATCTCCTTATTTCACAGTGCACGCCGGATCACAATTACCCGGACATGGTGAATGTTCTAGTAATGTTCGTTAAGCCGAAATTGAGACCAAAACAAGAACAATTCAACATATCGGCCTAACAAAGCTTGCGCCCGTATAGTTAATCAATAGTTTACAACAAAACCGGGCTCTGCGGCCTGACACCAAAATAATAGAATTCTGGGCGAATTATGCTGATTTTCTGGGATCAAAAACTGGTCTTTCTTGCAACACCGAAGGCGGGTTCGACCGCGATCGAAACGGCCCTCGAACCACTGGCCTCGGTCTCGATGCAACGGCCGGATGTGCTCAAGCACATGACTGCAATGGATTTTCAGAAACACCTGAAGCCCTATCTTTGCGCCAATTCATCAAGCCCCTTCACCACGGTCGCTCTTATCCGGCATCCGGTAGAATGGCTGCGCTCGTGGTACCGATTCTTGTTGCGGGATGGGTTTGATCTGCCCGACCATCCGCTCCACAATCGCAGTTTCGAGGAATTTGCTTTGGACTATATGCAGGCGCCCTGTCCCCCGCATGCGAAGTTGCAGAAACAATCGGACTTCCTGACAGATACAGCCGGAAATCTACTGGTGGATCGACTGTACCGTTACGAGGATATCGGAAATTTTCTACAATTTCTGGAAGACCGGTTAAGATTCGAAATCTCTCTACCGCGCATAAATGTTCCCCCAACCGTGGACACAAAATTAAGCGCGCCCGTCGAGGCGCGCTTGGTCGCCTTTATGAAAGACGATTTCCGGCTTTATGATCAGGCTCTCTCTTCTCAGCCCAACTGATTTTGCACCGTAGCGGTCAGTTCGCTTAACGAGAAGGGTTTCGGCAAGAAAGCCGACCCTTTGATCGGCGGCTTGCCGTCAAGGAAGACATCTTCGGCATAGCCCGACATGAAGACCACCGCCGTCCCCGGTCGTTTCTTCAACGCTTCGACAACCCATGTCGGTCCATCCATGCCGGGCATGATCACATCTGTCACGAAAATATCGACAGCAAGCCCTTCATCTTCCAGTATTTCAAGGGCTTCCTCGGCATTCTCCGCCTCGAAAACAGTATAGCCACGCAGTTTCAACGCGCGGGAGGCAAAGGCACGCACCGGTGCCTCATCCTCGACCAGCAACACGGTTGCGGTCCGCTCGCTCTGGGCCAGTTCCTGAGTGACAATGGGCTTGGCCACCTCGTCGTCATCGCCCTGCGCCTTATCATGAGCCGGAAGGTAAATAGTGAAACAGGTGCCCGACCCCAAAACGGAATCACAGAAAATATAGCCGCCCGTCTGCTTGATGATCCCATAGGCCGTCGACAACCCCAGACCGGTGCCTTCCCCAGTGCGTTTGGTGGTGTAGAAAGGCTCGAAAATCTTCGTCAATTTGTCCGGCGCGATCCCTGTCCCCTCGTCAATCACCTTGACCGAGACATAATCGCCCTTCGGAACGGACACCCGATCACGCTTGAAGTCCTCTTTGAGATACAGATTTTCCGTCTCGATCCGGATCTCGCCCCCCTCCGGCATCGCATCGCGGGAATTCACGACCAGATTCATCAAGACCTGTTCAAGCTGGCGTTTGTCAGCACGGATCTGGCGCAGATCAAGCGGATGCTGGAGTGTCAGTAGGACCTTCTCACCGACCAGACGATTGAGCAGATGTGTCAGATCAGACAGCGTATCGCGCAGATCCAGCACCTGCGGCTTGAGCGTTTGCTTGCGCGAAAAGGCCAGAAGCTGACCCACCAGCGAAGCGGCGCGATTGGCGTTTTGTGAGATCTGGTCAAGATCGGCAAAGTCGGGATCCCCCTTGTCGTGGCGCAGCATCAACAAATCGCAATGCCCCGAGATAGCCGTCAACAAGTTATTGAAATCATGCGCAACGCCGCCCGCCAACTGACCGATTGCCTGCATCTTCTGGCTTTGCACGAATTGCGCCTCAAGCGTTTTGAGTTGCGTGGCATCGGACAGCACCGCCACCAGTCCGGGGCGCCCTTCCTCGACCACACGGCTCAGCGTGATTTGCAGATAGGTTTCCTTTTCGCCATGCCGTGTACGCAAAACCTCGGGACGATGCTCCGCACGCCCGGCCAATGCATCCACGACCCAGTCATTGACCGGACGTCCCAGACCTTCGAACATATCGACCATAGTGGGATGGGGCGGCAGCATGCCCAGCAAGGCACGGCTGGCGCGGTTGGACGCAATGATGCGCCCATGACCGTCAACCCGCAGCAAAGCCACAGGCAGCGCCTCGAACGAGGCCGGATCATGCTGCAGCGGACGCGTCTCGGCCACCGGCAACAGATAGATCTCCCGGCGACCGGCACGCGCCTCGATTTCGGACACCAGACAGCGGATCGGCCCGTTGGGCGTGCCGATCTCGTGTTCTTCGCCCGAACGCAGCGGCAGGTCATTGAAGATACGATCCAACGTGCGATAGCGCTCGCCGGTCAGGCGGCGCAATGCCTCGTTCATAAACAGGATCGTGCCGTTTTTCGACGCCGTCAGCATGGGCAGGCTGATCGTTTCGGCCCCACGACCGCCAGACGGGCGTTCGGCCATATCTTCGAGACGCCAGAGAAAATCGCCATCCCCGATCTGATGGACCGATAGGCGCACATGCCCGCGCCGCGTCACAAGATCCTCGCGCGCGGCCCCCAGAGCGGTTGCTTTGGCTTGCAGACGGTTCAGGACCGACCCGGGATTGGCAAAAAGCTCCCCGAGGGCGTGGGTCAAGCTTTGCTGGCCCCGCGCCCCGAACCGTTCCAGCGCCGCACGGTTCTGGTAGCCGATCTCACCCTCGGCATCCGTCGTAAAGGAGGGAGACGCATCCTGTGCAACGAAATTGGCAATCTGCAGATGCATCTGGCGCCGCTGGTGACGCGCCCAAAGCTGCGACAGTTTCATCCCTGCGGAGATCGCCACAAATGTCGCCGCCACGGCAAAGAGCACGATCATCATAAGCCGGTCCTGCACCACCAGCCCCGCGACAATCGCGCCAAGAGCCGCAAGCAGCAGATACATCGCGCCAGGGGTCATCACACCAACATTGCGGCCGATGCTGTGCACGGGCTGATCGGGATGGACCACCTTCTGGACCTCATTCTTGTCTTCGTTCTCAGGCATGAAGCATCAAATCAGTTAAAGGCGAATTAACAGGCATCAAAGCACAACCTCGAATTGAGACCATTACAGATAGTGTGGCAACCGGTATTCTGGCATCATTCCGCGTCCATCCTTTTGAAAACAGAATAGAAAAATCCGTCCGATCCGTCTTGCGTCGTCAGTTGGCGATGTTCGACCCATTGCCATTCTGGGTTAACAGCAAATTGCTCCGCCTGCGCGATATTCTCGCAATGCAATAGCGAACAGGTCATATAGACCAGATAGCCCTCCGGCGCGACATACCGAGAGGCCGCCTGCAGAATCTCCGATTGCAGCGCCACAAGCGCGTCCAGCCGCTCCGGAAGCAGCTGCCATTTGGCATCCGGCGTCCGCCGCCACGTGCCCGAACCGGAACAGGGCGCATCCACAAGAACCATATCCCACTGCCCCGTCACGGCCCCCGGGGGGAGCAGGTCGATCCACGCGCCTGCCCGCTCGGCACGCAGGGGCAAATCCTTCATACGTCCGGCATCTATGTCATGTGCGCTGAGACGCAGCTTCGGGGCCCGTGCGGCCAAAGCCAGCGCCTTGCCTCCGCCACCCGCGCAGAAATCAAGCGCCGATGCCACCCCGTCAAGCGGCAAGGCCTCGATGGCAATCTGCGAGGCCAGGTCCTGCAACTCGACCGACCCCTCCAGATAGGCCTGCGCCAGACGCAGCTTGCGCGCGCCCTGCACAACCTTCAGCGCCGTTGAGGCGGCAGGATGCGGCTCTGCATCGATATCGTCGCGCCGGAGCATCGCCATCGCTTTCTCGCGCGTGGTCTTTGCCAGATTGACCCGCAGGAAAAGCGGCGCCCGCTCCCGCTGGGCCAGGCTGACCGCTACGAAATCCTCTCCCAGATCGGCCTTGAGCTGCGGCAAGAGCCAGTCCGGCCAGTCCAGAAGCTCCAGCCCCTCGGGCACAGGCGCCAGAAGCGCGGCCTCTTCCGTCGCGGTCAATGGCGCAGGCGCATGCCCCACCCCCGAGAACACCTCGCCAAGGGTGACATTCTGGCTCCGGCACGCACCGATCATCAGACCGCGCCCGCTTTTCGCCCCGCCCAGACGGGCAAAACTCTCGCGGCACCGCAAGGCATCATAGACATGATCGCGGATCGCCGCACGGTCCTTGGACCCTGCAAAGCGGTTATTGCGCGCCCATGTCGTCAGACACCGCTCTGCCGGTTCGCCCGACAGTACCAAATCCAAAATCTCGATCGCTGCCGCGACCCGCGCTGCCGGGGTCATAAGAACCTCTTCGTTTTTCCTAGTGCTACGCAAAGACCGCCACACTTGCCAGAGGTGTTGCCGCTTTCACCCGTTGGCGGGTGCAAACGGAGCACAGGCGTTGCGCCAGACCCACAACCCCGTGCCAGAGGCTCTCAGGACAGTTTTCCCACCAGACGCACATCGACTATGCACGAATCAACATGCTCTTGGGGTTGCCTTTCCCGAAAAGTAGTGAAATGAGGAAGCGTCAAACGAACCCTGCCACGGAGACCCGGTCATGCAGATTCGCGAGGCACTTACCTTCGACGATGTCCTATTAGTTCCAGCAGCATCCACGGTGCTGCCATCGACGGCCGATGTTTCGACCTTCGTCACGAAATCGATCCGTCTGAACATCCCCCTTCTTTCTTCGGCCATGGATACCGTGACCGAAAGCCGTATGGCGATTGCTATGGCGCAGGCTGGCGGGATGGGCGTGATCCACCGCAACCTCACCGTTGCCGAGCAAGCCGAGGAAGTCAGCCGTGTGAAGCGGTTCGAATCCGGCATCGTCTATAACCCGATCACCCTGCGCCCCGACCAGACATTGGCCGATGCACAGGATCTGGTGACGCGCTACAACGTCTCGGGCTTCCCCGTTGTGGATGCCGATAACCGTCTGGTCGGCATCGTGACCAACCGCGACATGCGGTTTGCCTCCGATGCGAAAACGCCGGTCTCGGCGATGATGACCAAAGACAATCTGGCCATTCTGCAAGAGCCTGCCGACCGCGACGAAGCACGCAAGCTGATGAAAGAGCGCCGGATCGAGAAACTGCTGGTGACCGATGCCAATGGCCATCTGACGGGTCTGCTGACCTTGAAAGACAGCGACAAGGCCGTACTGAATCCGCTCGCGTGCAAAGACGACAAGGGGCGGTTGCGCGTGGCGGCGGCCTCCACCGTAGGTGACGCGGGCTATGAACGCTCGACCGCGCTTGTCGATGCAGGCTGCGATCTGATCGTGATCGACACCGCCCACGGCCATAGCGCCGGCGTGGCCAAAGCGGTCGAGGCCATCAAGGCCTATCGCTCCGACGTTCAGGTCGTGGCGGGGAACGTTGCGACAGCGGCAGCCACCCAAGCCCTGATCGCGGCGGGCGCGGATGCCATCAAGGTCGGGATCGGCCCGGGCTCGATCTGCACCACCCGTATCGTAGCAGGCGTCGGTGTTCCGCAGCTTTCGGCGATCATGGACTGCGTCTCGGGCGCGGGTGACACCCCGATCATCGCCGATGGCGGGATCAAGATGTCGGGCGATTTCGCAAAGGCGATTGCGGCGGGCGCAAGCTGCGCAATGGTCGGTTCGGCCATTGCTGGCACCGATGAATCGCCGGGCGAAGTGATCCTTTACCAAGGTCGCTCCTATAAGTCCTATCGCGGGATGGGGTCTCTGGGGGCAATGGCCCGCGGCTCGGCAGACCGTTACTTCCAGAAAGATGCCGCGTCCGACAAGCTGGTCCCCGAAGGGATCGAAGGTCAGGTGCCCTATAAAGGTGCCGCCGGTGCCGTGATCCACCAGATGGTTGGCGGCCTGCGCGCAGCTATGGGCTATACCGGCTCGGCCACCATCGCCGACATGCGCGGCGGTTGCGAATTTGTCCGCATCACCGGCGCGGGCCTCAAAGAAAGCCATGTCCACGACGTGCAGATCACGCGGGAGTCGCCGAACTATCGGATCGGCTGACCCCGTATTTTACTGGGCTTTATGGGGCTGGGGCGAGAAATCGCCCCAGCCTTTTTTCATGACCACAAGGCGAACCGGGCAGAGTATCAAGCAGATGGCGGATACAGGAATGTTTGGAACCATTCCGAAAAAGGGATGAACGCCAGCGGCGGGTCTGGGAGAAATCAACGACCCTGCAAAGGATGGCTGCTGGCCCGCTTCACATCACTGTCACGCTTGTTCGGCTCGGTCGCGCCCTTCGGCATCATGCGCAAGTCCCGAACGTCGATATCGGCATGCGCAGAACCAAGGGGGGGGGGAACGCGCACCGCCTTTCTTGCCCCTCCCACTTGTCTGGACGAGACGAGTGCGCCCCATGACCTCTCCGTCGCGCGGATCATCATGGCTCCAGCCCCTCTGTCCAAAGAAGAAACACCGCAAAAGCTGGCAGACATTCTCTAGATCGGCAGCACCCAGACTGTCGCACCAAGCGATTGCAGCTGTGCCCCCGTTCCCATCTTGAAGCGCATGAGCCCCGCCCCCTCTTCCGAGTTCACATCCCCCAGATCGATCCATCGGATTCCCTGAGCGCGCAGCGCGATCGAGACCTGCCAGAGCAGGAAATTATGCGCCCCCGCCTTGCGGCCTTCCTCACCGGACCAGCCAAGATGATAGGTCGCAACCCGCCCGTGACACATCAGCACCATCCCGGCCAAACGCGCGCCGCTCTCGGACTGCACCCCGAGAGAGATCACCGACCCGGGCATCGCCATCTCCCACGCCGTGATAAAATCACGTGGCAGTGCCTTGTAACCACGCTGTTTTCTTTGGGCATGCTCGGCCTCCAGAAGCCATGCCGGGTCTTCCTCCAGCGTGATCCGCATCCCCTTGCGCTCGGCAGAGGCCAGGCGATTGCGCCATTTCGGGTCCAGCGAGCTGCGCAGATTGGCAATCTCGGGGCCCAGGGCCCAAACCGCTTCATGTCGTGCCGTTACAATCGGAATAAGGCCACGCCCTGACAGCGGCGTTTCGGGCGTTACAAGCAGAAGACCCGGCGCAAATCTGCGCGCCAGTTTACGCAAGACCCGCGCCTGATCCGCATCAGACACGCCCTTGGCAAAGACAGGCCCCCGCCCCAGCCACCAAAGACCACGCCGGCCGATCACCTGCGCCAGCGCGATCCGTTCCCCTGCATGTGACAGCACAAGCCGCGCCACACGCCGCCCGCCAGCCCGCGCAATTTCGCCATAGGCCCCGAATTGCTGGAACGCCGGAGGGTAAGCCGCATTGAAGGCCAGCAGGGCAGCATCCCATCCCGCAGCGTCCAAGCGCGATTCTGTAACCGTTATTTTGTTCATGGTCTCTGTTAAGCACAAATTCACCTAACGCGTGCTTAATGGGGATCGAATTCACGGCTAAAGGATAGTCCATGTCCGATCATTCATCTCTGCCCAGAATTGCCGCGCCGCGCTATACGCTCTGGGCCGCAGGATGCCTTGCATCCGGCCTGTCGATCCTCTGGCTTGGCCTGTTTGTCTGCGTCCGTCTGATCACCTGACAGCGACGGACTATCCGTAGCCTGCCTCCACTCATTGCGAAAACGGATCCTCTATGTGCGTTTCCTGCAAAGCCGTCATGGCCTGTGCCGTCACCCTCTGTCTCTGCGGTCCCGTCCATGCGGGCGGAATCGACCGTACCCCTTTCAGCACGGAATTACTGTTTGAACCCGGTCGCATCGTCCAGTTCGAGCTGGGCGGCTTCCAGCCGGAGGTCTCGGGGAAATTGCGCTCCGGCACCGTCTTCCCGCCCGGACTGAAATCCGGCGATATGTCGACGGGCTTCGGCACTTGGACCTTGGGTGTCAAACTACCGCTATCCGAGAAAACGGATCTTGTGCTGAGTGTCGACCATCCCTTCGGGGCAAATGTTGCCTATCCTTCCTCGACAGATGGCTATCCGCTTGCCGGATCGGTCGCCAAACTGGAAAGTCAGGCGCTGACCGGCCTGTTGCGGTACAGGCTCACTCCCTCGATCTCGGCGCTGGCGGGGATACGTATCGAGCAGATGACCGGCGATGCCGCATTGCAGCTGCATATGGGACCGGCGGTGCTGACCTATGATCTGGCGGCCAGTCGGGAAGCCGATCCGGGCTATATCATCGGCGTGGCATGGGAGAAGCCAGAAATCGCGGCACGTGTAACACTCAGTTATCTTTCCTCGATCACCCATGACTTCAGCGGCAGGGAAACCACAATGGGCCTGCAGGCGCGCAGCCACTGGACCACCAAGACACCGCAATCCATTCTGCTGGAAGCCCAGACGGGGATCGCCCCCGACACGCTTCTCTTCGGCTCTATCCGCTGGACGGACTGGAGCAGTTTCTCCATCGGACCGGATCTCTACCGCCAGACGCCTTTCAGCGTAGAGGGCAGCGATCTTGTTGATCCGGTGGCCGATACGATGACCTACACGCTCGGTGTCGGGCATCGCTTCAACGCGATGTGGTCGGGAGCGGTGATTGCAACCTACGAGCCCTCCAGCGGCGATATCGTCGGCAATCTCGGTCCGACCGATGGCTACCGGAGCCTCGCGCTGGCCGCCACATGGACCGATGGCGCGCTTTCGGCCACGTTAGGGCTGCGTTATATCGAGATCGGTGGCGCAAAAACACGGATTGCCGAATTTGACGACAATTCCGGCTGGGCCGTCGGGCTGCGGCTCGGCTATCGGTTTTAAAAACCGGTCCGGTTCTTCCCCACGGATCACATCGCTCAGATCGCCGCCATGCGATGAAACCCCGTGACCTTGGCCGCCCGACCCGCTAAAGCTGCGGCTGAAGACAGAGGGTTGAGGCGCGCCGATGAGCTACGGAACACCGATTTACAAGACACGGGCAGACTGGCTGGCGGCCAAAAACAGACATGTCCTGCTTTTTGCAATGTCGGGTTTGGGAAAAACCTACCTTTCCTCCATGCTGCGCGCTGGAGGGAGATGGTTCCACTACTCCATCGATTACCGCATCGGCACCCGATACATGGGCGAATATATTGCCGATAACTTCAAAAGCGAGGCGATGAAGGTGCCCTTCCTGCGCGAGCTTTTGCTGCAAGATGCGGTCTATATCGCGTCCAACATCACCTTCGACAATCTCGCGCCGCTGTCCACCTATCTCGGCAAGCCCGGCTCCAGCCAGAAAGGCGGCCTGCCCTTCGAGGAATATATGCTGCGTCAGGACCAGCATCGTCGCGCCGAGACCGCAGCCCTTCTGGATACGACCCATTTCATCCGCCGCGCCCGCGCCATCTATGACATCCCGCATTTCATCTGTGACACCGGCGGGTCCATCTGCGAGGTCGTGGACCCCGAAGACCCGAAAGATCCGATCCTGTCGGAACTGGCCGCCCATAACCTGATGATCTGGATCGAGGGGTCGGACGCCCATACGGACGAGCTTGTCCGCCGCTTCGACCGTGCTCCCAAACCCATGTATTACCAGCCGCAATTCCTTGAACGGAAATGGGTTGAATATCGGGTGGCGCGGGGCCTCAAGGAGGAGGAGGTCGATCCCGATGATTTCGTGCGCTGGACCTACCGCCAGGCACTTGAACACCGTCAGCCGCGCTATGCGGCAATGGCACGGAACTGGGGCATCACGCTGAAGGCGGAGCAGCTTGTCACGGTGCGCGATGAACAGGACTTCATCCAGCTGGTGGCCTCTGCCCTTCCCAAATAAGCCTTTCCTCCCTATCTACTATCTTCCGCATAGACATTACCTTCAGGAACAGACCCATGCCCATCACCCTGCCCGAAACGCTCCCCGCCTTTGACATCCTGTCGAAGGAAGGCGTGATGGTGATGAGCCCCGGTCGCGCGGCGACACAGGATATCCGGCCTTTGCGGATCGGGCTGCTGAATCTGATGCCCAAGAAAATCCAGACCGAAAACCAGTTTGCCCGTCTGATCGGGGCAACACCCCTGCAGATCGACTTCCAGCTGATCCGCATGACCGAACATCAGACCAAGAACACCGCCGCCGAACATATGGAGGCTTTCTACCGCCCCTTTGCCGAGGTCGAGGCCGCGGGCGAGCGTTTCGACGGGCTGCTGATCACCGGCGCCCCGATCGAGCATCTGCCCTTCGAGGAGGTCACCTATTGGGACGAGCTCCGCCGCGTCTTCGACTGGACGCGGACCCATGTGTTTTCCACCTTTGGCGTGTGCTGGGGCGGGATGGCAATGGCCTATCACACCCACGGCATCCCCAAGCACCTGCTTCCCGAAAAACAGTTCGGCCTTTACCGGCACGAGAACTGCGACCCGACCTCGCATTATCTGCGCGGGTTTTCGGATGACTGCCTCGTGCCCGTCTCCCGCTGGACAGAGATGCGCCGTGCCGAGATGGAAGCGGCAGGGTTGAAGATGCTGCTTGACAGTGCCGAAACGGGCCCCTGCCTCGTCGAGGACAAAGCCGCGCGGGCGCTCTATGTCTTCAACCATTTCGAATATGACAGCGCGACGTTGAAAGACGAATATGATCGTGATGTGGCAGCGGGGAAACCCGTCGCCCTTCCGGTGAATTACTATCCTGAGAATGACCCAACCCGGATGCCGAAGAACCGGTGGCGCAGCCATGCGCATCTTCTTTACGGCAACTGGATCAATCAGATCTATCAGGATACGCCCTATGACCTTCGCGATATCGGCGCTTGAATATACGGTTCTGGCTGCGGCCATCGCATCGGGGGGCACGCTCTGGCAGGCTGCGCGGCGCGAAGCCCGCGCCGAAGCGCGATACCCCCCTACCGGCGAGATCGTGACGCTTGCGGCGGGCGAATTTGCCGGAGCCCGCGTCCATATCGACATACGCGGCCCCGAAGCGGCCCCGCAGATCGTGTTGATCCACGGGGCCTCGGGAAGCCTGCGTGACATGACCTTCCGGCTCGCCCCCGCTCTGGAGCGCGATTACCGCCTCTTTATCGTTGACCGCCCCGGCTTTGGCTGGTCGGACCCGCTCAAACACGACAGCATCTTCCGTCAGGCGCGTCTGCTACAGGCGGCCACCTCCCGGCTTGGGGCGCGACAGCCCTTGATTGTCGGGCACTCCTATGGTGGGGCCGTGGCGCTGGCATGGGCGAGCGAGGCTCCTGAAAGCCTGTCGGGACTGGTGCTTCTGGCGGCCGCATCGCAGGAATGGCATACGCCTCTGCCGTGGCTCTACCGCCTGACCGCCCCTGCGCTGGGGCAGGCCCTGGCCGTGCCGGTGATTTCGGCTTGGGCACCCGACGGGGCTGTCAGCTCTGCCGTCGAAGAGGTATTCGCGCCCGAGGCCATGCCCGAGGGCTATATCGCGCATTTCGGGCCGCAGATGACCCTGCGCCACAAGACCATGCGCGCCAATGCCCGCCAGCGTGCCAATCTGGAGACGGAAATCCGGCAGATGGTGCCGCGTTACCAACAGATCCACGTGCCGGTCGAATTGCTGCATGGCGATCGGGATACAATCGTCGATCTTGGCATCCATTCGCGCCCGACACAGGCCCTGCTGCCACAGGCGCAGCTAACGGTGCTACAGGGAGCGGGCCATATGATCAATCATACGCGGCTGGACGCGGTTCTTGCCGCCATCCGGCGGATTGCGCCCTAACGCTGGGACACCACCAGACGCACCCCCAAAACGATCAGGATCGACCCGAATATCCGGTCGAAGATCTTTCCGAGGCGGGGTGCGCGGCGCAAACCTGCACAAAGCCTGTCTGCGACAAAAACAAGCGGCAGCTCGAAAAGCGCCGCCACCACAATGATCAGCCCGCCATGCAGCGCCAGTTGCGCCCAGACGGGCCCTGCCCCGTCCACCACGAATTGCGGCAGAAACGCGAGGAAAAACAGGGCCACCTTGGGATTGAGGACAGACACTATAAGCCCCTGCCGGAGCGTTCTGCCAAACGAGGCTGGCCGGACGGGGGCAATCTGCAACACGCCCGCTTTCGTGCGAAACGCCATGAGGCCCAGATAGAACAGATAGGCCGCGCCGACCCATTTCACGACGGAAAAGGCCACAGCCGACCCTGCCAGAAGCGCCGAAAGCCCGGTCGCTGCGGCACAGATATGCACAAGCGCCCCGCACCAGACCCCCGCCAGCGCCGCAAGCCCCGCCCGCTTTCCACGGCTGAGCGTCTGGCCGAGGATAAAGGCCATATCCGGACCGGGCGAGACATTCAGCACAACCGCCGCCGACAGGAATGTCAGCCAATGCAGCAAAGAATATTCAAACATCAACGGCTTCCTTGAAAAATTTCCGTAATCTTCGGGCATCGCACGGCATTCTACAAGCAGGATATCGCGCGGCATATGGCAGGGGCGACCCTTGCCCTGACGGTCGCAGTTTTGCATAGTAGAACGATCCAAAGGAGGGCCCATGAGCGAGACACCTCAACCCAGCACGCAGGCCGTACCCTTCATCGGGCAGATCACTGATTTTCTCGAACATACCGCGCCCGAAGACATCCGCGAGGCCATTCGCACCAAAGGCCCCAAAGAGATGCTCAGCCCCTCTTATCCCTATCCGACAGCGATGAAGGGGAAGGACTATGACAAGCGGATGGAAGAGCTCCAGATCGAGCTTGTCAAAATGCATTACGGCCTGAAGGCGTCGGGCAAGCGGATGATGGTGCTGTTTGAGGGCCGCGATGCCGCCGGCAAGGGCAGCACGATCAAGCGGGTGCAGGAAAACCTCAATCCGCGTTCGGCCTATGTGGTTGCCTTGCCCAAGCCCAATGACCGCGAAGCCTCGCAATGGTATTTCCAGCGCTATGTCGAACGGATCCCCGCCGCCGGAGAGATCGCGCTGTTTGACCGGAGCTGGTATAATCGCGGCGTGGTCGAGAAAGTATTCGACTTCTGCACCCAGCGACAGCGCGAGCATTTCTTCTACCAGCTGCCGGAATTCGAGAAAATGCTGGTGGATGACAGTATCATTCTGGTGAAGCTCTGGCTCAATGTCGACCGCGCCGAGCAGCTGCGGCGCTTTCTTGACCGCGAGAGGGACCCGCTCAAACAATGGAAGCTGAGCTGGATCGATGTCGAGGGTCTGCGCAAATGGGACGCCTATAGTCAGGCGATCGTCGAAACACTGACACGCTCGGACAATCTGCATGCCCCTTGGACGGTCATTCGTTCGGATGACAAGAAACGCGCGCGGATCGCGGCCATCCAGACAATTCTCAATGCGATCAGCTATCCGGGCAAGGATCGGGATGTGATCGGCGAAATCGATGGCAGCATCTGTGGCGGGCTCGACATCCTGAATGTCTAAGCAAGGCTATCATCACGGGGATCTGCGCCGTGCGCTGGTCGAGGCGGCGCTGCATCTGATCGAAGAGAAAGGCCCCACGGGGTTTACCCTGTCGGAGGCGGCCAAAACCGCAGGTGTCACCCCCGCTGCCGTCTACCGCCATTTCGCCGGACGCGAAGACCTGATCGCCGAATGCGCACGTCAGGGCTTTGTGATTTTCGGTGACGTGCTGGAACATGCGTGGGATGGCGGCCAGCCTTCGGCCCTCTCGGCCTTCAGTGCGGTGGGACGGGCCTATCTGGCCTTCGCCAAACGCTATCCGGGCCATTATATGGCAATGTTCGAAAGCGGCCTTTCGCCCCAGAATTCGCCCGCCTTGGGACAGGTTGCGCTCAAGGCGCGCAATGTCATGGATCAGGCCACCGAGGCCCTGCTGGCCCATATCCCGCCCGACCGCCGCCCGCCTCTTGCGATGGTCTCCGCCCATATCGCCGCATTATCGCATGGCGTGATCGAACTTCATGCCCGCCCGCCCGCTGGCACCCGCAGCCCCTATAGTCCGGAAGATCTGCTGGAAAGCGGTGTCGGGATCTATCTGCGCGGCTTGGGTATTTTGCCGCCAGATCAGTAAAGCGTCACGCATTCGCCCGTATAGCTACGGGTCGTAGAACAGCAAAAAAGCGCGCCCGAGGGCGCGCTTTTCCGTAGAGGTTCCGACAAATCAGAATTTGTAGGAAGCTTTCAGAGCAACCGTGGTGTTGTTGAAGTCACGGTCGGTGCTGTCGAAGTCATTGGTATCCGCATAGGAGACTTCGCCGCCCAGAACCCAGTTGTCGTTATACATGTAATCGACGCCTGCGCTGACGGACGGTGCCCAATCGGAGTTGTCTTTACCGTCGATATACGCGCCACCGAGCGAGCCGTAATACAGCCATTGGCCGTTTTTCACACCGGCGAGGGCTTTGATATGGCCCATGCCATCATAGTAGTCGGAATCGATTGCCGAGTAATCGACTTCACCACCAACGACGTATTTGCCGAGGTCGTATTTATAACCGGCTTGAACACCAAGCGAGCCACCACGGTCATCGCCGTAATCGCCTTCCATGTTGTTATAGCCGAGATTGGCACCAGCGTAGAAGCCGGTCCAGTTTGCAGCGGGGGTCACGACCGGAGCGGGAGCGATCGGGGCCGGAGCCACAACGGGTTGCGAATAGCCGCCAGCCATAGCAGCGCTTGCGCCAGCGATCAGAGCGGTAGAAACCAGAACCAGAGTTTTCATCTTAACTCTCCTTTTTTCGTTATCTTGAGGGCTGTCCCTCTCAAGCTCGTATTGCTCACATATACCTCTTATCGGAAATTGGGAGAGGCCAGATGATCACAAGAAACGGCGCAGCATGTGAGGCCCGCAAGTTCCCGCCGATGCCCCAAGGTAACACAAAAACCGGTGCCTTTTTCGTAGATTAGCGACCGCTTCGCTTGACTTCCCCCCGCGCGCAGGCGCGCTGCGACATTCACAAGGCGCAATTTCGGGGCCATTTCGGGGCGTAGCGAAAAAAATCATGCAAAGCCGAAAAAAGCTGTTGCGCTCCCCTCGGGACTTGGGTACATCGCCGCTACCCGATCGAAAGATGATCCAGTGCGGAGAGGTGCCGGAGCGGTCGAACGGGGCGGTCTCGAAAACCGTTGTGGGTGAAAGCCTACCCAGGGTTCGAATCCCTGTCTCTCCGCCACCTTACCTTGTTTTTGTTGAATTTTTTTGATGAAAACAAAGTTGGCCCAACATACGACCCATCAAAAACCGAAGCGCTAGAAACCCTTGCTGTTTTCTCGCCGTGAGACTTTTTCGCGATATACCTGCCACCGCGCGCGCTGGGCATAGGCGATAGCTGCTTTGCCCTCTGGCGTTCTTGGCCCCGTGCTTAGGCCGCCGTGATGTTTACAGCGTTTCTTACCCACGACCGCCAACGCCTTGCATGTTTCACCTTTGCGCGTTTTTGCGCCGCATATGATGCGAACGTTTTTGCCCACCTTCTTTTCATGCGGTTCAGCCTTTGGCTCCACAAGACCCCATGCCGCGCGCACGCGCACACCTGCCTCGACCTCTGCCTTGTGTATGCGACAATAGCGACCGCTGGCAAAGCCCTGCACAGCCAAGGACACGACCGCCAAAAGGAAACGCGCCAGCGGGGTATCGCTGGCGCGCTAGTTCGCTTTCCGGAGCGGCTAGATTAGCTTGCGAGATCCAGCACCATGCGGCCTTCGATCTGCCCCTTGCGCATACGGTCGAACACATCGTTGATCTGCTCGAGCGGCGCTTTGGAGATGGTCGCCTTGACACGGCCTGCAGCAGCGAAATCAAGCGACTCCTGCAGATCCAGACGGCTGCCCACGATCGAGCCGCGCACCGTCACACCGTTCAGCACCATACCGAAGATGTTGAGCGGGAAATCCCCCGGAGGCAGGCCGTTCAGCGACACGGTGCCACCGCGGCCAACCATGCCAACAGCCTGCTCGAAGGCTTTCTCGCTGACCGCAGTCACCAGAACGCCATTGACGCCGCCATCGGTTTCTTTCTTCACGTAAGCTGCCGGATCCTGAATATCGCGGGCGTTCACGGTCAGTTTCGCACCAAGACGGCGCGCCAGATCGAGCTTGGCATCATCGATATCGACGGCCACGACATTCAGCCCCATCGCCACAGCGTATTGAACCGCCATGTGACCCAGACCACCGATACCGGAGATGGCAACAGTATCGCCCGGCTTGGTTTCGGTCATTTTCAGACCTTTGTAGACGGTCACACCGGCACACAGGACGGGCGCGATTTCGGCGAAGTCGCTGCCTGCGGGAAGGTGGCCGATATAGTTGGGATCCGCGATCACATAATCCGCGAAGCCACCATTGACCGAATAGCCGGTATTCTGCTGGCTCTCGCACAGGGTTTCCCAGCCACCAAGGCAGTGACGGCAGCAGCCGCATGCGGTGTAAAGCCACGGAACGCCCACACGGTCGCCTTCCTTGACATGCTTCACGCCCTTGCCGACCGCCGACACATAGCCCACACCTTCATGGCCCGGAATGAACGGCGGCTCGGGTTTGACCGGCCAGTCGCCCTCGGCTGCGTGCAGGTCGGTGTGACACACACCCGATGCCTGGATCGCGACCTGAATCATGCCATCCGAAACCTCCGGCACCGGCACTTCATCAATGGTCAGCGGTGCGCCGAATTTGCGAACGACGGCGGCTTTCATTGTTTTAGCCAAAATATTTCCTCCGATAGTCCCGGTTCCTCCGACCGGGTAAGGAAAGATGTGTCGTAAGTAGGCATAATGTCAGCCCCGTTCGGTGCTTTTACTGCGGCACGCTGTTTCGATATTGAGACAGCTTCACACAGAATATTAACAGCTTTGATGCGTGCCATTTTTCCTGCACCGCCCGCATTCCGCGCGCCCTGTCCCGTCCCGACAGGCAACCGGGAACCTCTTCCGGCGCGGACGCATTGTAGAACCGTGACGATCCATAGGTAAAAAAGGCGGCGAAATGGCTGGAAGCACTCACAATCCTGACGACTTCGCATGGGCCGTCCCCGTGATGCGCGCAGGCTATGCAGGGCGCGGGCTTGTATATCTGGCCGTCGGGGTGACGTCGATCTGGTCGCTTTTGCAAGGGGGCGAGGCCGAAGGCACGCAGGAGGCGTTGCGCCATCTGAAAGGCGCAGGCGGCAGTGTTGTCCTGATCCTGATTGCGCTCGGGATGCTGGCCTATGCCGTATGGCGGGTCACCGATGCGATCTGGGATCTGGAAGCCTATGGCGCTGAGGTCAAAGGTCTGGCGGCGCGGTGTGGACTGGCAATCAGCGGCGTGATCCATCTCGGGCTGGGCGGTGTTGCCGTGACCGCCCTGATGGCACGGCTGCAAAGCGACGGCTCTGCACAGCTGGTAACGCAGGTGATGCAGCTGCCTTTTGGCCGTCTTGCCGTCGGAGCGGTCGGCTTTGCTGTCATCGGCGCGGGGGGCTATTACGTCATTAAAGGCGCAAAAGCCAGCTACCGCCAGCGTCTGCGGGCGAATGCGGTAACCGAGAAAGCCAATGTGATCCTGCAACTCGGCCTGCTGGCACAGGCGGCCATTCTTAGCGTCGCGGGCGGGTTGATTATCTATGCGGCCTATGCCTATGCGCCAGAGGCCGCAGGCGGGATGGATCGGGCCTTCGAATGGATGAGGGCCCACCCCTATGGCCGCATGATCTGCGGCGCGGTCAGTGCAGGACTTTTGGGCTTTGCCCTCTTCTGTTTCGTAAACGCGCTCTACCGCATCGTACCCCGCGCGACAGAAACGGATGTCGAGACGCTGGCCCGCAAGCTGAAGGCAAAGGCAGCCGGGGACTGACCCTGCGGCCTTTGCCTTATCGTGACTGCCCAGCATGGGGCAAAGCGCGCCCTAGCCCCCAACCATGCCTGACCGGTTTGCTGTCAGGCCCCGTCACAAAGTACCATTATTTTACGATCGGGACATTTCAGGCAATCCTGCTTCGGCTTTTCGGCGAAGGGGAGCCATGCCGATCTATCCGCGTCACGGGCACGGCCTGCACAAGGCGGCTCCGTTCAAGCCCAGCCAGACCGGATCATCCAGCGTTCACGGCTACACCACTCGCATTCGCAGCAAGCTTGGGTAGGCATTGCACCCTATCGCAGCCCCCTGCCAACATCTCGGACGTCTTGCCACTAGGGTCTGCGTTCCGCCTCTTTTAACGCGTCAAACTTTTCCCAGACACTCATACGGCCTTTTTGCCGTGCCTCGGCAAGCCAAAGCTTCTTACGGACACCTTCAACCTCAAGATCACTGTATTTTCCGCCCGAAAACTTTGGCCAGTCGATAGCGAGTCCTTGCTTCACCAGCTCCGCAGAAAGATCCCGACCATCGGGCAGAAAGCACGTTGCAACCGCGCGGCCATAGACGTCTTCCTCCGTCATCTCAGCACGTATAATCTGGCCTTTACACAGACGTATCATGGCCCATTTGGCTTTCTTGCCAAAGGGATGATGGAGTTCCGGTGCATCTATTCCAAAGAGGCGGATTTGGGTCTTTCGTATGGTTATCGTGTCACCATCCGTCACATAGGCTGGCCCCTCCAGCACCCGCGGCGGCGCAACCGGACGCGCTTGTGCGTCATCAAATGTCTCCCCCTGCTCTACCACATCGGATTGTGACATATGAGGCTGAGCAGAAGGCGGGGTCTCTTCAAGAGCCGCCTGAAGGACACGCGTTTCCTCAACAGGTTTTCTATATACCCGAGGCTTGGGTCGATGGGTCGACTTAAAAAGAGCTTTTAAAAGAATTTTCCACATAGCAGGATTGTAAGAACGGCCCGCTTTCCGGGCAAGCGGATTACATTGAAAACAAAGGACAAGATCAGTAAATCTCTCGATAAATTATCTTCGATATTCCTGCCGACATTCCAATCACCCTGCAACGGTTAGCGCGTTATCAGGCGACATGCGCAGTGCCGGAACCCAAACACTGGCAGCCCCCCCGCACTGCGCGGACGCCATATGACGGCGTCAAGCGTTGTATGCCGATCATTCCTCAAGCTCCGCATCCCAATAGAGAAAATCCATCCAGCTTTTATGCAGATGCCCCGGCGGGAAGCGGCGACCGATGCGCAGCATGTCTTCGGAGCTCGGGCGTTTCGGCATCCGGCGCAGTTTCAGCCCGCAGCGCGAGAGCGGCTTGTTGGCCTTTTTCAGATTGCAGGGCGAACAGGCCGCCACCACATTCTCCCAGCTTGTCACCCCGCCACGCGAACGCGGAATGACGTGATCGAAGGTCAGATGATCCTTGCAGCCGCAATACTGGCATTCGAACTCATCCCTCAGAAAAAGATTAAAGCGCGTGAAGGCCACGCGCTTTCTCGGTTGAACGAACTCTTTCAACACCACAACAGAGGGAAGACGTATCTCGGTCCGCTGACTTCGCACCACCTCTTCATATTCGGCCAGTATCGTCACCCGATCCAGACACACCGCCTTGATGGCTTCCTGCCACGGCCAGAGCGATAACGGATAATAGCTCAGAGGCCGGAAATCCGCGTTGAGCACCAGCGCCGGATGACGCCGCAGCGATGCCGCCTCGCGGGTGAAATGGTGCCTGAAATCCGTCCTGTCTGCGTGGTCCAGCATTGTGCACTCCCTGTTCGCGCGGCGGAACATGCCCCGAAGGCGGGATCATGTCCGGGGCGCGGGGAACGCCCCAGCCGATAAATCAACTATATATGGCGTCAGCCATCTGGCAAGCCTCTTGATCTGGGCGCTTTCCCACGGGGGCGGGAAAGCGCGGCTTGCGGGATCAGGCTTAGCAATATTGCGCGACATTGCTGTGACAGCGGTCTCTCTGCCCGTTATTTCGGCAAATGCGCCTTGAGAAAGCCCAACGCCGCCGAAAGCCCGTCTGGCGCGATTCCATGCCCTGTGCCTTTTTCGACATGGGCATAGACCTCGAAGCCTGCGTCGATCAACGCCTGCCCCGCCTCGGCCATAGAGGCGAAGGGCACGACCTCGTCGGCATCACCATGACACAGCAGGACCGGCGGTCGCGAGACGACATCGGCGGCCAGAAGTTCGGGCCGCAAGAGCCTGCCCGAGAAGCCGACGACCGCCGCGACAGGCGCGGCGCGGCGCGGGGTCACCTGTAGGGTCATCATCGTGCCCTGACTGAACCCGATCACGGCCATCGCACTGGCCGGCAGACCGGTTTCCTCCAGAATACCGTCGAGAAAGGCGTTCAGGTCTTGGGCCGCAGCCTCCAGACCGGCGCTGGCCTGCGCCTCGGTCGATCCGTCAAAGCGCGGGATCGGAAACCACTGGCGGCCAAAGGGCGAGGCGGCACAGGTTTCGGGGGCATCGGGCGCGATGAAAAGCGTGTCCGGCAGGTGATCGCCCAGCGGATCGGCCAGCCCCAGAAGATCGGCGCCGTCCGCACCATAGCCGTGCAGCAGCACGACCACTGACTTCACCTGCCCCGATTTCGGCCCCTTGCGGCCAGCTTTCAATACACGCGTCATGGCGACACCCCTTCCCGTTTCTTGCTATAGGCATAATAGGCCCAGAGCCCGCGCGCCGCGACAGACCGCCACGGCGCCCAAGCGGCCGCCATCTCGCGGAAAGCGCGCGGCTTCGGGCGCTCGGGCAGATCAAACAGCATTCGGGCGGCCTCCGCCAGTGCCAGATCATCGGCGGCGAAGATATCGGCGCGGCCAAGCGCGAACATCAGATACATCTCCACTGTCCAGCGCCCGATCCCCGGAAGCGGTAGCAACTGATCGAAGATCGCGGCATCGGAACAGGACCGCAGTCGGGTGAAGTCGATATCCGACTGCGCCAGCGCCTGTATATAACGGATTTTCTGCCGCGAGAACCCGCAGGCGCGCAGATCCTCGGGGGCGGCTATGGCCAGGGCGCGGCGTCCCCCGAGCCCCGCCGCCTCCAGACGCAGACGGATCGCATTGGCCGACGCAACCGAGACCTGCTGCCCCAGAATGGCATCACGCAGCGCCCCGAAGCCGTCGGCACGGCGGCGCAAGGGCCAAGGGCCGGTCTGCGCCAGAACATCGCCAAAGCGCGGCTCGAGACGCGCCAGACAGGCGGCCCCTTCGGCAATATCCTCCTCGGTCTCGATGATCCTCATATGCATCGCGGCAGCTTGGCGCAAAGCGGGGCGCTGCGCAAGAATGGCTGCTTGCCAGCCGCGAAAACCCGCCTTACGCATAGGGTTATGAACAGCTCTCTTCTCCTCCCGCGCGACCGGCGCAATACTCTGGTTCTGGTCCTTGCCCAAGCGATCCTCGGGGCGCAGATGCCAATGATCTTCACCATCGGAGGCCTGGCGGGACAGATGCTCTCCCCCAATGCCTGTCTGGCCACCCTGCCCCTGTCCTTCATCATTCTGGGCTCGGTGCTGACGGCACAGCCGCTGTCGCGTTTCATGGGGCGGCACGGACGCAGACGGGGCTTCATCCTTGCCAATCTTGCGGGCGCTCTGGGGGCGGCCATCTGCGCAGGCGGGCTTTACTGGGGCAGCTTCCCGCTATTTACCTTTGGCGCGCTATTCACCGGCGTCTATATGTCCTCGCAGGGGTTCTATCGCTTTGCCGCAACCGATACCGCCGCGCCCGAATTCGCCCCCAAAGCCATCAGCTATGTCATGGCAGGCGGGCTGGTGGCCGCCCTTCTGGGACCGCAACTGGTCAAGCTGACATCGGATGCCACCGTCGTGCCCTTCATGGCGACCTATCTGGTGATCATCGTGCTCAACCTTCTGGGACCGTTGCTCTTCAGCTTTCTCGACATTCCGCGTCCCGACCACCACGCGCAGGCCCGCGCGCCCAGAGGCCGCAGCAAAATGGAGCTGCTGCGCGACCCCGTGATCACCGTCTCGATCATCTGCGCGATGGTCTCCTATGCGCTGATGAACCTTGTGATGACCTCCTCGCCGCTGGCGGTGGTTGGCTGCGGCTTCACCCCCAATAATGCCGCCGATATCGTCTCGGCGCATGTGCTGGCGATGTATATCCCGTCCTTCTTCACCGGCCATCTGATCGCACGCTTCGGCGCGCGGGTGATCGTGGGGCTTGGGCTTTTCATCCTGATCTGCGCCGGAGCTGTGGCGCTTAGCGGGGTGGAGCTGATGCATTTCTTCGGTGCCTTGGTGCTGCTGGGGCTCGGCTGGAATTTCGGCTTTATCGGCGGCACGGCCATGCTGGCGCAAAGCTACGCCCCCGAGGAACGCGCCACCGTGCAGGGGGTGAATGATTTCATCGTCTTCGGCGGCGTCTTTCTGGCCTCACTCAGCTCGGGAGGATTGATGAACTGCCTTGAGGGAGGCGATGCGCAGGCCGGATGGCAGGCGGTCAATCTGGCGATGGTGCCCTTTGTCACACTGGCAGGTGGTGCGCTGATCTGGCTGGCGCTGCGCCCGAAAGACGGCCGATGAGGCTGGGATATGTCCAGTCCGCCAAGCGGGGCATGACCGACCGCCTTCTGACCGAACTGGCCCTGAGGCTGCGACCGGATGTGGCCGCGCTTGTCAGCCCTGACCCGCAGGATAATCTGTTGCTGCACCTGTGGCCCGCCGATCTGCGCTGGCCGATCCGGCAGGATCTGGGCCGCGGGGCGGCGGCCTGCACATTGGACAGCACCGCGCTGGAGGGCGCCGTATTCCGCCTGTCCCAAGACCTTGCCCGCCTGCCCTGCAACGTGCCGGTGATCTTGAACAAATTCGGACGGCAGGAGGCCGAGGGCCACGGCCTGCGACCGCTGATCGCGCAGGCACTCGAGGCGGGACATCCGATCATCCTCGGCGTCCCGACCCAGACCGAAGCCGCATTTCACGCCTTTGCGGGGCCGCTTGCGGAGAAATTGGACCATGATATCCAAGGCCTTATCGATTTTTTGCGTGGCTAAGAGAAGATTCTTGCCCGCAGAATTTGCGCCTGCTCTCTTAGAGCACTAGACTTTCCTGTGCCGTTGTGGCCAATTGCGCCCCGTTAGCGCTATCACAGCTCAAGCGACGGTGTATTACGGAGGACCCCATGGTTTCGCGCATCATCCCGGTGGACGCATTCGATCTGGTAATTTTCGGTGCCACTGGCGACCTTGCCAATCGCAAGATCTTTCCGGGCCTGTTCCGCCGTTTTCTCGCGGGCCAGATGCCCGATGACGCCCGCCTGATTGGCGCGGCGCGCACCGAACAGAGCCGCGAGGAATTTCAGGCCCAGATCCGTGCGGCCATCAAGGAATTCGTGTCGCCCTCCAAACAGGATAGCGCGCAGATTGACGCCTTTATCAGCCGCCTGCACTATGTCCCGATCGATGCGCGTGGCGAGGCGGGCTGGCCCGAACTCAAGGCCCTGATCCGCCCCGAGGTGATCAATGCGTTCTACTTCTCGGTCGCGCCCGCACTTTTCGGGGATCTGGCAGAGCGCCTCAAAGCCTATGGCATTGCCGGTGACGACGCGCGCATTGTGGTGGAAAAGCCCTTTGGCCGCGATCTCGCCTCGGCAAGGGCGCTGAACAAATCGCTCGCCGAGCATTTCGAAGAACATCAGATCTACCGTATCGACCACTATCTGGGCAAAGAGACGGTGCAGAACCTGATGGCCGTGCGCTTTGCCAATATCCTCTTCGAGCCGATCTGGAATTCGCAATATATCGACCATGTGCAGATCACCGTGGCCGAAACCGTGGGCGTGGGGGGCCGCGGCAGCTATTACGACAAATCGGGGGCAATGCGCGATATGGTGCAGAACCACCTGATGCAGCTTCTGTGCATGATCGCGATGGAGCCGCCCTATCACTTCGACCCCGATGCCGTACGCGACGAAAAGCTGAAGGTGATCCGCGCGCTGCAACCGGTGCCGCCGCAGGATATCGTGCGCGGGCAATATCTGGGCTGGCATCGCGAAGATCAGGACACCCCGATGCCCGGCTATCTGGAAGATTGCGAAGACCCGCATTCCAAGACCGAATCCTATATCGCGATGAAGGTGCATATCGCCAATTGGCGCTGGAAGAACACGCCCTTCTACCTGCGCACCGGCAAACGTCTGCGTGCGCGCACCTCCGAGATCGCGATCACCTTCAAGGAACCGCCGCATTCGATCTTCGATGAGGCGGAAGGCTCGTGGCAGCCCAACCAGCTTGTCATACGCCTGCAACCTAACGAGGGCATGAACCTCAAGATGATGATCAAGGAACCCGGTCCGGGCGGCATGCGCCTGAAACAGGTGCCGCTGGATATGTCCTTTGCGCAGGCGCTTGGCGAGGAAGGCGCGGATATGCCCGATGCCTACGAGCGGCTGATCATGGATGTGATCCGTGGCAACCAGACGCTGTTCATGCGCGGCGACGAGGTTGAAGCGGCCTGGGCCTGGACCGATCCGATCATCCAAGGCTGGGAAGAGCGCGGGGATACGCCCCGCCCCTATGATAGCGGAACGACCGGCCCCGATGATGCACTTATGCTGATGCATCGTGACGGGCGGCGCTGGAGACATATCAAATGATGGATTTCAAAACCTATCCCGACCGCGAATTGCTGATGGTCTCGCTGGCCGACAAGATCGCCAGCCAATTACGGGCCATTCTCGACCGCGAGGGCCGTGCGACGCTTTCGGTACCCGGCGGCACAACGCCCGGCCCCGTCTTCGACATTCTCAGCGATATCGATCTGGATTGGGAACATGTGGCCGTTGTGCTGAATGACGAACGCTGGGTGCCGCTGTCGAGCCCGCGCTCGAACACTGCCCTGCTCTCGGAGCGGCTATTGAAAAACAAGGCCATCAAGGCCCGCCTCCTGCCGCTTTATGTCAATGCCCCCGTCCCCGAAGAGCGGCTGGATGCGCTGTCGGAAAACCTGCGCCCCAATCTGCCGATCTCGGTGCTGCTGCTGGGAATGGGGGCCGATATGCATACGGCCTCGCTCTTTCCCGGAGCGGACCGCCTGCAAGAGGCGCTCTCGGATGACGCGCCCGAACTGATGGCCCTGCGCGCCGAAGCCGCAGGCGAGCCGCGGATCACCATGACCGCGCGTGTGCTCAAGAATGCGATGCACACCCATGTGCTGATCACCGGCGAGGAAAAAAAGCGCGCGATAGAGGCGGCGCAGAATCTGCCCGTTGAACAAGCCCCGATCAAGTGTATTCTGCACAACGCAACCGTGCATTGGGCGGCGTAAGCTCGCGCTCAGATACACCGACACAGGGTCACACATAAGGAATTTCCATGAGCATCTGGCAAACGCTACGCAGCCACGCATCCGACGTGCGTGAGCGCCGCATTCTCGACCTGTTCAACGACAGCCGTGCCGAGAAGTTTAGCGCATCCTTTGGCCCCTTCCTGTTCGACTATTCGAAGACCAATATCGACACCTCTACCCGCCATCTTCTGGTCCAGCTGGCCGAGCAGTCGGGTCTGGCCGAAAAACGCAACGCCATGTTCTCGGGCGAGAAAATCAACGACACCGAAGGCCGCGCCGTGCTGCACACCGCATTGCGACGGCTGGAAAACGATGTCGAGGTCGATGGCGAGAACATCATGGGCGAGGTCCGCGAGACCTATGACCGCATGGTCCGTTTTGCCGATGATGTGCGTTCGGGCAAATTTCACGGTCATGGGGGCCGCATCACCGATGTCGTCAATATCGGCATTGGCGGCTCGGATCTGGGTCCGGCGATGGCCTGTCTGGCGCTGGCCCCCTATCATGACGGGCCGCGCTGCCATTTCGTGTCCAATGTCGATGGCGCGCATATCCACGATACGCTGAAGGATCTCGACCCCGAAACCACGCTGGTGATCGTCGCATCGAAAACCTTCACCACCATCGAGACCATGACCAATGCGGAAACCGCGAAGGCATGGATGGCGAAAGACATCGAAGACCCTGCCGAACAGTTCGTCGCGCTTTCGACCTCGGCGGAAAAGACGGCGGCCTTCGGCATTTCTCCCGAACGCGTCTTCGGCTTTGCCGACTGGGTCGGCGGGCGCTATTCGATGTGGGGGCCGATCGGGCTGTCGCTGATGATCGCCATCGGGCCGAAACATTTCCGCGATTTCCTCGCCGGTGCGGCCGCGATGGACCAGCATTTCTGCGAGGCCGGTTTCGAGGAGAACCTGCCTGTCCTGCTGGCGCTTGTCGGCATGTGGCACAACCAGTTCTGCGATTTCGCAACCCGTGCCGTGCTGCCCTATGACCAGCGCCTCTCGCGCCTGCCCGCCTATCTCCAGCAGCTTGAGATGGAAAGCAACGGCAAGCGTGTATCGATGGATGGCGAGGTGCTGCCCTATCATTCCGGCCCTGTGGTCTGGGGCGAGCCGGGCACCAATGGCCAGCACGCCTTCTACCAGCTGATCCACCAAGGCACGCGGATCGTTCCCTGTGAATTCATGATCGCCGAAAAGGGCCATGAACCCGATCTGGCGCATCAGCATATCCTGCTGGCGGCGAATTGCCTCGCGCAATCCGAGGCGCTGATGCGGGGCCGTTCGATGGATGAGGCCCGCAAGCTGATGGAAGCCAAGGGCTTCGAGGGCGAAGAACTGGAACGTCAGGCCGCACATCGCGTCTTCCCCGGCTCGCGCCCTTCGACCACGCTGATCTACCCGATGCTGACCCCCGAGGTCTTCGGCGGCATCGTGGCACTTTACGAACATCGCGTTTTTGTCGAGGGCGTGATCCTTGGCATCAACAGCTTCGACCAATGGGGGGTCGAGCTGGGCAAGGAACTCGCGCTGGCATTGCAACCGGTTCTGACCGGCGAGGCTGACGGAGCAGGCAAGGACGGTTCGACCCTGCGGCTGGCGCAGATGATCCGCGACGCACAAGACTAGACGCGCGACAGGGTGCCAAGCCCCCATCGGCCCGCCTTTCGCAGACATGACACGGCCGCCGGAGCACCGGCGGCTGTTTTCATAGGTCGGACCGGTCGGGGGCGGATGCTACACGGCGACGTAGCCGCCACCGAGAAGCCTCGACACCGCCGTATCGTCATGTCTCATGACATGCCGCATATTGCAGAAGCATGCGTCGCACATTCCGGCGAAGAGATGCCGCCCCTATAGCGACAACAAACCCGCCCTATGGCCGCGTCTTTGCCCGATCGAATGGATCATCGACATGATCCCATTCGATCGGGCAAAACCGAGACGCCCCAAGACCTGATGCCGCGCATCTTCAACGCGGCTCTCATGGCCCCTGTAGCGCCCCCTCCGGATCGCCAGTGGTCCTTCGCCACAGGGCGCATGGAGATGACGGTCAGGTGCCGTGCACGGCAATCCGCGCCCCGCGCCGGAGCCACAGCACCATGCCCAGCCCCGACGCCGCCGCAATCGCCCCAATCAGGAAGATCGGCCCGTAGCCCGCACGGTCTGCCAGCATCCCTGCGACAGGCCCCGTCAGACCATAGGCAAGGTCCTGAAAGGCCGCGAACCCGCCCAAGGCCATGCCGCGCTGCTGTGGCGAGACAAGTGCCACCACCTCGCGCCCCATGGACGGGTAGATCATCGAACATCCCAGCCCCGTCATGAATGCCCCCAGCAAGGCAAGGCCGGACATATCCCCGCCCCAGATCAGCAACTGCCCGATAACCTCGACCCCGAGAGAGACCATCGCCACCGGCAGCCCGCCAATACGGTCGGGCAGATGGCCAAACAGCACCCGCACCAGCACGAAGCCCGCCCCGAAAGCGGTCAGACCAAGCCCAGCGCCCTGCCAGCCCTGCGCAAGGAAATAAAGCGAGAAGAACGCCCCGATCGCGGCAAAGCCGATCCCCTGTGCCAGAATGACAAAGCCATGTTTCCAGATCGTGCCGATCATGCTGAGGAAGGACCGCCGCATCGTGGCAGCATGCGGTGCCACACCGGGCATCTTGATAATCGCCAGAAGGCCGATCAGCGGCAAGAGGGCGCTGAAGGACATGACCGCACTGAACCCGCCGATATGGTAAAGCAGCAGCCCCAGCGGTGCCCCCGCCCCCAGCGCGCCATACATCGCAGCCCCCATGAACGCCATGACCCGACCGGCGCGGTGCTGTCCGGCCAGACCGATGCCCCATGTCACCATACTGACCGACACATAGCTTTCACCGACACCGACAATCGCCCGCCCCAACAACAGAACAGCCAGCGCCAGCCAAGGTTGCGCGCCCAAGACACCGGCGAGAATGCAGATCACCGCGCCCATCAGATAGAACCACAGCCCGCGCGCCATTGCCGGTTTAGGGCCGAGCCTGTCCGATACCCCACCCGCCCAAGCGCGGCTGAAGATGGTCGAGACAAAGGCCATACCGGCGGCAAGCCCGCCCCAGCCATTGCTCAGCCCGAGCCCTTTTACCACATGCACAGAGACCACAGGCAGCGCCATCGCCACACAGATATAGGCGAAAAACAGGATCACGCTCAACGCCAGCAGCAGCCGCAGGCCCTGCGCCTCGCTGACCACGGGCTTGGCCTCGGATGCTCCGTTGTGGGCAGGCGGACCCGGGGGCGGATCGGCAATGGTTTCGGAAAGTCTGTCAGACATGTTCTCACTCCGGTGTCTGGTCACATCGGCGGGAGAGCGGCGCAAGCCATGCACACACCCTCCCCGACCGAGCGGAAAGAAGGTGCGTTGCTTGACGTTAGACGCTTACGACCGAAGACGTCCGACCAAGATTGATCGCTCCGGCGTTTATGAGCTACCTTACGAAATTTGCCCCGTCAACCTGTTTGCGCAAGCGGCGCCGATCAGGAGGCCGCCTCAAGCGCACGGCCAAGGCGCGATAGGCGGATACGTTTGAGAAGCGCACGCACGGGTTGGGGCTTGCCCGACAGGCGCTCGGCCTCCTGACGGACGGTCTCGACCACCTCGGCCACGGTGTCAGGATGATCCGACCACAAAGCCCAAAGCACGTCATCAGGGCTGCGACGATCCAGCCCTTCGGATTGCAGCACCCCACGCGGGAAATCCGCTGCATTCATCGTCACAATCGCATCGGCGTTTCCGGCAATGGCCGTGGCCAGAACATGGATGTCGTTTTCATCCGGTAGATGCAGGCGGTTCTCCAACCCCTCGTGACGGGCAATCATCGCCTGCGGGAAGCGGGCCTTCAACATGGCAACCTCACCCCGGGCGATAACCTCATCGGCCTCTCCACGACGGGCTGCGGCGCGCGCCCATTCCTCCAGCAGGCGCTCGGACCAAAGGGGCTGGTAAAGCCCCTTGGCCGCGACACCGATCAGGATCTCACGCAGGACCGTGGGATAGAGAACGCAGGCATCCAGAACCAGTTTCATCAGTCAAGCCGGAAGAAGAGAGACTTGAGGTAGCCGCTTTCGGCCAGCTGCGGCAGCATCGGGTGATCAGCCCCCGCGAAACCGGTATGCAAAAGCTGACTCGACCGCCCCGCCTTCCCGATGCCCCGCGTTGAGGCCGCACGGAAGTTCGACAGATCCGCCGCATGCGAGCACGAGCAGAGTACCAGATAGCCGCCCTTGGCCACCAGAGGGGCGGCCAGACGTGCCACACGCTCATAGGCGCGCAGACCGGCCTGAAGCGCGGGTTTTGCGGGCGCGAAGGCGGGCGGATCACAGATGACCACGTCATATTCCGCCCCTTCCGCAGCCAAAGCCTCCAGCGTGACAAAGGCATCTCCCTTACGGGTCGAGAACTTCTCTGCCATGCCCATCGCCTTGGCCCCCTGCTCGGCCAGATCCAGCGCCGAGGCCGACCCGTCCACCGACAGGGCCGAACGCGCACCCCCCGCCAAAGCCGCCAGGGCAAAGCCACCCACATGCGAGAACACATCAAGAACGCGCGCCTCTTTCGACAGCGCCGCCGCAAAGGCATGGTTCGGACGCTGGTCATAGAACAGCCCCGTCTTCTGCCCGCCCATGACATCGGCCATATAGGTCGCGCCATTCATCTGCACCGGAACAGGCGCATCAACGCCCCCCAGTAGGGTGACCATCTCTTCAGACAGCCCCTCCAGCGTTCGCGCACGCCCCGAGCCGTTCTTGATGACCGTTTTCACGCCCGTCACCTTGACCAGAGCGCCCGACAGATCCTCGATCATCGCCTCGGCCCAAGCGGCATTGGGCTGGATCACCGCCACATCCCCGAAACGGTCGATAATCACCCCCGGAAGCCCGTCTGCCTCGGCGTGGATCAAACGGTAGAAAGGCGCGCCAAACAGACGGTCACGCATCTGCGCGGCCCGAGCGATCTTTTCCACCAGCCAGGCACGGTCAATCACCGCTTCGGCGTTGCGGTCCATCACGCGGCAGATGATCTTGGAATTGGGGTTCACCGTCACCAGCGCCAGCGGGCGGCGCGCATCATCTTCCAGCACCGCCATCGTTCCCGGAGCAATCGCCTTGGTGCGACGGTCCAGAACCAGCTCGTCCACATAGACCCAAGGAAAACCGTGACGGATGGCGCGGGCCTCCCCCTTGGGACGCAGACGGACGACGGGCAGATCGGTGGACATGGGGACGACTCCTTGGACGGCATTTGGCCTCTCCTATCCCCAATACCGCAGCGTTGCAAAGCCAAGAACGCCCCGAGCGTCTTGCCAAGCCCTCTCAAGGGGCCAAATATCAAACATTGTTCGATTGGTTGCACCGTTAGCGCTAACCGAGTAAAGTCGCCGCAACCACATATGCCGAGTCCCTACCCGCAAGAGCCGCGGCCCGTGTCAAACGATCAGGAAAGCCCATCATGACTGATACAGCCACCCCCCTCAATTCCACGATTGCCCGTGTGACCGACAGGATTCGCACGCGGTCCAAGGCGATGCGCGACGACTATCTGGCCCGTATCAACGAGGCGGCCTCGAAAGGTGTCGCCCGTGCCCATCTAACCTGCGGCAATCAGGCCCATGCCTACGCCGCGATGGGTGATGCGAAAGACGCGCTTGTGGGGGGGCGTGCACCCAATATCGGGATCGTCACCGCCTATAACGATATGCTCTCGGCGCATCAGCCCTATGAGACCTTCCCGCAGCTGATCAAGAAGGCCGCCGCCGAAGCCGGTGCGACCGCACAGGTGGCCGGTGGTGTGCCCGCCATGTGTGACGGGGTGACCCAAGGCCAGCCGGGGATGGAGCTGTCGCTGTTTTCCCGCGATGTGATCGCGCTGGCCTCTGCTGTCGCGCTGTCGCATAACACCTTTGACGCCGCGATCTATCTGGGGGTCTGCGACAAGATCGTGCCGGGCCTCATCATGGCCGCTGCAACCTTCGGCCATATTCCGGCGGTCTTCCTGCCTGCGGGTCCGATGACCTCGGGTCTGCCCAATGACGAGAAATCGCGCATCCGTAACCTCTATGCCACCGGCGAAGTGGGCCGTGAGGAGTTGATGAAGGCCGAGATGGCCTCTTACCATGGTCCGGGCACCTGTACTTTCTATGGCACCGCCAATACCAACCAGATGCTGATGGAGTTCATGGGGCTGCACCTGCCGGGCGCAAGCTTCGTCAACCCCAATACGCCCCTGCGCGAGGCGCTGACGGTTGCAGGCGCCAAACGTGCCGCCGAGATCACTGCTTTGGGCAATGACTACCGCCCCGCAGGCGAGATCCTTGACGAGCGTGCCTTCGTGAACGGGCTTGTCGGCCTGATGGCGACGGGTGGCTCGACCAACCTTGTGTTGCACCTGCCGGCAATGGCGAAAGCTGCCGGTATCGCGCTGGATCTGGAAGATTTTGACGATATCTCGGATGTGGTGCCGCTGATGGCCAAGGTCTATCCCAATGGTCTGGCCGATGTGAACCACTTCCACGCGGCGGGCGGGCTGCAATTCATGATCCGCGAGCTTCTGAAAGAGGGCCTGCTGAATGGCGATGCGAAAACCGTGGCGGGCGACGGCATGGCGCGTTACGCGCAAGAGCCCAAGCTGATCGACGGTCAGCTGACTTGGGAAGATGGTGCGGCAGAGACGCTGAACGACAAGATCCTGCGCCCCGCCTCTTCGGGCTTTGCCAAGACGGGCGGTCTGAAGCAGCTCAACGGCAATCTGGGCCGTGGCGTGATCAAGATCTCGGCGGTGGCCGAGGAACATCGCGTAGTCGAGGCCAAGGCGCGTGTCTTCAAGGATCAGGCCGAGGTGAAAGAAGCCTTCAACAAAGGCGAGTTTACCGAAGACACCATCGTTGTGGTGCGCTTCCAAGGCCCCAAGGCCAATGGCATGCCGGAACTGCACTCGCTGACGCCGGTTCTGTCGGTGCTGCAACAGCGCGGGCTGAAAGTGGCGCTGGTGACCGATGGCCGGATGTCGGGTGCCTCTGGCAAGGTTCCCGCGGCGATCCACGTCTCGCCCGAGGCGGCCAATGGCGGGCCTTTGTCGAAACTGCGCGATGGCGATATCGTCCGGCTGGATGCGCCCAAGGGCGAATTGACCTGCCTCTCGGCCGATCTGGACGCGCGTGAGCCGGTCGTCGAAGATCTTTCGGCCAATCACGTCGGTCTGGGCCGCGAACTTTTCGAGGCTTTCCGCAATCAGGTCGGCCCCTCGACCAGCGGCGCCGCCGTTGTCGTCTGATCATCACGAAAGGAGTCTCACATGACCCCCGCAGAACAATCCGCCGCCTCCCGCAAGATTTGCGAACTGGCCCCCATCGTTCCGGTGATCGTGGTCAAAGAGGTCGCCCATGCGGTGCCTCTGGCCACGGCCCTTGTGAAAGGCGGCCTGCCCGCGCTGGAAGTCACCCTGCGTTCGGAATGCGCGCTTGAGGCGATCCGCGCGATGGCCGATGTCGAAGGCGGCGTTGTGGGCGCTGGCACCCTGCTGACCCCCGCCGATGTGAAAGCCGCCAAGGCAGCGGGCGCGAAATTCGGCGTCAGCCCCGGCATCACCGATAATCTGATCAAGGCCTGCGCCGACGAGGGGCTGCCGCTGCTGCCCGGCACGGCAACGCCTTCGGATGTGATGAAGCTGCTGGAGCTTGGCTATGACATGGTCAAATTCTTCCCTGCCGAAACCAATGGCGGCGCGCCCGCGCTGAAGAACTTCGGTGGCCCCTTGCCGCAGATGAGCTTCTGCCCCACGGGTGGTATCAACATGGGCAATGCCCGCGACTACCTGTCACTGAAAAACGTGGTCTGCTGTGGCGGGTCGTGGGTCGCGCCTGACAAGCTGGTGCAAACGGGCGACTGGGCCGCTATCGAGACGCTGGCCCGCGAGGCGGCAGCCCTTACTGCCTGACGGCTGCACGACACATCCCCCGATAGCCTTGCAAGGTCGCGCATAACTTGCGCGGCCTTTTCATGTGCGACCGCGGCCCTTCGCCGCATCCCCACACAGCCAAGCGCTAAAACGGAACCAAGCGCCGAAATGGCCTGTCCCATTTCGGCACAGTCCCTTCGGGCCCGAAACTACTGGTCCTGATGCAGCCCCGCCCGACCCTGCGGAGTGTTTTGTGCCGCCGGAACCGGATCGGCCAGAACCTTTCCCAGAAGCTGATACATCGGATGCGTGCTCTGGGCGTGAAACTCTGCCAGAAGCACGCGGGCCGCTTCGGCGGGGCGGACATCCTGTGGCAGCTTCAACGCCCATTCCAGAATCAGAAATCGACAGGTTTCCGGCTCGATCAGCGCGCTTTCAAATGCCGTGCGGACATAGCCGCGCGGATCGGCACGGTGTAAGGGCAACATGGCGCGCCCCATCAGGGATCCACTATCTGGTTGATCATCGCGGCAGCCTCTTCCGTTAGCTGCGCAATCCTAGCCTGCAAAGTCTTAACATCCGGTTGGTCTGTTTCGCGCAAAAGGAAACTGCGCCCGCCCTCGCCGAGGGTGGCGATGTCCATACCGTTCTCGCTCAGCAGACGGTTGACCGATTGCAACCGCCACAGGAAGCGGTAAATCGAGGCCAGTCGCTCTTCCTGCGCATGGGGGATCAGCCCCGCCCGTCCGCCCGCGCGCAACTGCTGCTCGACCCTGCGCGCCGCCGAGCCTGCCCGCAAGGCAAGGCTCTGGGCCAACAGTTCGATATCCTGCAACCGCCCCGGCCCGACCTTGGCCTCCCAAGGCGTCTCGACAGGTTTCGTCGCAAAGATCCGCGCGCGCATCTCGGCCAGATCCGGCAGCACCCGCGCATCCCCGCCCCGCGCCCGCAGGATCTCGCGGCGCTGGTATTCCAGATCTGCCGCCAGCGACGGGTCACCGGCAATCGGGCGTGCACGCGTCAGGGCCAGATGCTCCCAGACCCATGCTTCGGTCATCTGATAGGAGCGGAACGCATCCAGAGAGGTCGCCACAGGCCCCGAGCGCCCCGACGGGCGCAGGCGCATATCCACCTCGTAAAGGCGGCCTTGCGGCATCTGCGCGGACACCGCCGTAATCAGCGCCTGCGTCAGACGGGCAAAATACTGGCGCGATGCCAAGGGCTTCGGCCCGTCCGACATCTCCACACCCTGTGCATCGTAAATCACGATGAGATCGAGATCGGAGGCTGCTGTCAGCCGCTCGGAGCCAAAGGACCCCATCGCCATCACGCAGGCTCCCCGCCCCGGTTGCGGCCCGTATTTACCGGCGAATTCCGTGCAGACCACCGGCCAGAGCCGCTCCAGCGCCACCCCCGCGATATCCGCGAAATATTTCGCGGCCTCGGTGGCATCGATCAGCCCGCGCAGGTGATGCACCCCGACATGGAAGCGCCATTCCTTCGCCCAGCGGCGCGTCTGGTCCAGAGCGTTCTCGTAATCGCTGGCTTGGGCAAGGATCTGGTCCAGCTCGGTTTCCAGCGTCGCGATCCCCGGCCAGGATTCGAAGAAACTGCCGCCGATCACGGCATCCAGCACGCCGGGATTTTGCGAGAGATAATTGGCCAGCATCGGCGAGGTGCCGCAGATATCCACCAGAAGATCGACAAGCTGCGGGTTGGCCTCGAAGAGCGAAAATAGCTGCACCCCCGCAGGAAGCCCGTGCAGGAACCTGTCAAACTGTTGCAAAGCCTCCTCGAAATCGGCGGCCCTTTGCAATTTGCGCAGGATATCCGGCTCCAGCCGCGCAAAAATCAGACGGGCGCGCGAGGATCGCAGGCAAGGATAGGACGTCCAGCGCGCCACAAGTGCAGCCGCCCGCTCCGACAACGCCGGACGGGGGGCCGCATCCTGCGTCGGAGCGAAGAAATCACTGGTCAGGGCCTCGACCTCTTCCAGCCGGTCTTTCAACTCTGCCATCCAGCGATCAGGGTCACTCTCGCCCATCATCGCGGCAATCCGTGCAATCCCCTCGGGCGCGTTCGGCAGCGTCTGGGTCTGGCTGTCATTGACCATCTGCAACCGGTGTTCGATCTCGCGATGGGCGCGGTAATGCGCGGTCAGCTTGGCCGCGACCTCGCGCGGGATCCAGCCCTTTTGCGCCAGCGCGGCCAGCCCGCCCACTGTGGTCGGATCGCGCAGATCGGGGTCCCGACCGCCCGCAATCAACTGGCGCGTCTGGGTGAAAAACTCGATCTCGCGAATACCGCCCGCCCCCAGCTTGAGATTATGCCCCTCGATCTTCAAGGGCCCGTTCAGCCCTTTGTGATCGCGGATCTTGGTGCGCATGTCATGGGTGTCCTGAATGGTCGCGAAGTCCAGATGCCTGCGCCAGACAAAGGGGCTCAGGCGGTCCAGATAGGCGGCTCCGGCCTCCAGATCCCCCGCCGAAGGACGGGCCTTGATATGCGCGGCCCGTTCCCATGTGCGGCCTTCCGCCGCATAATACAGCTCTGCCGACGCCATAGAAAGGCAGACCGGCGTCGCGCCCGCATCCGGGCGCAACCGCAGGTCGGTGCGGAAGACATAGCCTTCCGAGGTGATATCCGACAGCATCTGCGCCATTTTGCGCGTCACCCGCACAAACCCCGCACGGATTTCCAACAGATCATCGGGATCGAACTGCGTCTGGTCGAAGAGGCAGATCAGGTCGATATCGGAAGAATAATTCAGCTCCCCCGCCCCCATCTTGCCCATCGCCAGCGCCACGATGCCGCAGGCCCGTGCCAGCGTTTCCGCCCCGATCCCGGGGATCTTGCCGCGCCGGATCTCTTCGCTCAGCAAGGATTTCAACGCCAGATCGACCGCCAGATCGGCAAAGGCCGACAGCGTCCGCGTGACCTCTTCCAGCCCCCATATGCCCCCCAGATCGGCCAGAGCGATCACCAGCGCGACGCGGCGCTTGGCACGCCGCAACTCGACCGCCATATCCGGCGGCGCGACCTCTGGCAGGCGGGCGAACTCTGCCGTGATCGCCTCTTCGGGATTATCGCACAGATACGGGGCGATCCAGCCCTTCTCGCGTTCAAGGAGCGTGGCAAGGAAAGGGCTCGTGCCTGCCACCCCCTCGATCAGGGCCAGAACCTCCGGCGGCTGGCCGGAATAGAGCGCAACGACCGTATCGGCGCGCTCCTGATCTACGACAATGGGCAGGCGGGATAATCTGGATGCAAAACTCATGGCTCAACAGTGGCTTGGCAAGAACAAGGCGTCAATCACAGCTTAGCCGAAATTTGACCTCGCAAGAATGCCGATTATGGTCTGGGTTAACAATGTTTGCGTGACGTCCCGATCCAACCGAAACCGCCTCCGATGACCGAAACCGACCCGATCTGCCCGCTTTGTCTGCGCCCGATCCCCCGCGAGGCGCGCCAGAGCCTGCACCATCTTGTGCCCAAGCTGCGCGGCGGCAAGAACGGCCCGACCGTCCTTTTGCACCAGATCTGCCATAACGAGATCCACAAGACCTTCCGCGAGACCGAACTGGCCCGCAACCTGAACACAGCCGACGCCCTGCGCGCCCATCCCGCGATGCAGCCCTTCCTGACATGGATCGCCAGCCGCCCGCCCACATTTCACGCAAGATCCAGCGGCGGACGACGCAAACGGCGCTAAGGCCTTTTCTTCCGGCCGCCGTGATGCCACGACAGGGACGACGGAAAGGATATCCCATGAGCAAATCCCTCAAGCGCGTCAAAGCGGCCCTTGAAACCGCAGGGCTGGAAATCGAGATTATCGAAACCGAAAATGCGCGCACCGCACAGGACGCCGCCGATGCGGTGGGGTGCGAGATCGACCAGATCGCCAAATCCATCCTCTTCGAAGGGGCCGATACCGGCGAGATCCTGTTGTTCCTGACGGCAGGCGGACATCGGGTCGACCAGCAGCGCGCCGCAGGTCTGGCAGGGCAGCCATTGACCCGCGCCGATGCCAGCAAGGTGCGCGAGGTCACGGGCTTTGCCATCGGCGGCGTTTCTCCGGTCGGCCATCTGACCCCCGTGCAGGCGTTTCTGGACCTGCGCCTGACGACGTTCGACACGGTCTGGGCGGCGGCAGGCACCCCTCGCCACCTGTTCCGCATCACACCGGCGCAACTGGCCCATGCCACACGGGCCAGAACCGGCAGCTTCACCGAATAGGTCAGCCGCCCGCACCCCTATGACAGCGGCGTATCATGACAGCGGCATAGGCGGGACGGCCCTATGTAAAAAATATTTACATACACTCTTGAACCGCCCCGCAGAGTCCTTATCTCCGGTTATGTGAAAAGCATTCACATCCTCAAAACCGCTTTCAGGAGCCAATGACCCATGTCCTATCTTGATGCCTCTGCCGCCCCTCGCACCGGACCGATCCGCCGCGCTATCGCGTGGATGGATGAGAACGGGCCGCTCTCCTGGATCGCGCTGATGGTGGCGTCCTTCATCTTTGCCGGCCCGCTGGGCCTTCTGGTGCTGGGGTTCATCCTGTTCACCGGTCGTTTCGGCAAAGGCCGTCGGCGCCGGGCCGAAGCCCGCCAGTTCTGCGCCCAGCGCTTTGGCGGTTACGGCATGCATATGTCCCGCCCCTCGGGAAATGCCGCCTTCGACAATTACAAAGCCGAAACCATCGCCCGCCTCGAACGGGAACAAAATGACTTCGAAGCCTTCCTGAAACGTCTTCGCGACGCCCGCGACAAAGCCGAGTTCGACCAGTATATGGACGAGCGCGCCCGCACCGCCGCCGAAGAAAGCCCCGAAGCCGAACCCGAGGCGGCCTCGACCGGCACCACCCTCGACCATAAAGGCGATGCGAAGTAAAATCGCGCCTCATCCCGCCCAGCATTAAGGCAGTTTTAACCGCTCCCGGCTTCAAAAGGCCGGGAGTTTACCGTTTTGCCAGAACAACTCTTTCGTGAGGACTTGGCGCATGGGCGTGAACTTGCTACCTTATCGCCATAAACCTAAATCGCCGCGAGTTTCATGCGACATTCTCTCCCGCTTGCTCCGCAGTTTTACGTGACCGCCCCGCAGCCCTGTCCCTATCTGGACGGGCGCGCGGAACGTAAGCTATTCACTGCCCTGCAAGGTGAGGGGGCGGAAAAGCTGAATAATGCGCTGTCACGGCAAGGCTTCCGGCGGTCGCAAAACGTGCTGTACCGGCCATCCTGTGCCGATTGCACCGCCTGTCTGTCGGCACGTATCCGCGTGGCGGATTTCGCCCCGACCCGCACGCAAAAGCGTATTCTCAAACGCAATGACTGGCTCAAGCGGACAGCGACCAGCCCTTGGGCCACCGAAGAGCAGTTCGCCCTGTTCCGCCGTTATCTCGATAGCCGTCACGCCGATGGCGGCATGGCGGATATGGATATCTTCGAATTTGCCGCCATGATCGAGGAAACGCCGATCAAGTCGCGTGTGATCGAATACCGGGAATCCGCCGACCGTCCGGGCTCGACCCGCGACCTGATGGCCGTCTGCCTGACCGATGTGCTCGATGACGGGCTGTCGATGGTCTATTCCTTCTACGATCCCAGCCTGCAGAAAAACAGCCTCGGAACCTATCTGATCCTCGATCATGTGGATATCGCGCTCAAGGCAGGCCTTCCCTATGTCTATCTTGGCTATTGGGTGCCCGGTTCGCGCAAGATGGGCTATAAAGCGAATTTCGGGGCGCTCGAGATCTTCAAGGGCGGGCAGTGGATGGATATTGGCGATCCGCAGGAACATGAGAGCGAGACCCACCCGCTTTCGGTCGATCCGATTGCCGAACAGGTTGCCCAGATCAACCTTCCGGATGCCTCGAAAAAATAAGCCTGCACAGGGTTCTCCGGAGGAAATGCGCCATTTCCCGCAAGCGGCGGCCAAAACATGTCGATTGCGGCCAGAGCCCTTACATGAAGCCTTTACAGGGGTCGATTGTCCTGACAGGTATGCCGCCATTCGCATGACCCGATAAAACCTTCAGGAACGATCATCATGGACCGCCGCTCCTTCCTCTCTTCGGCCGCCATTGGCGCGACCGCCTCCGCCCTTGCTGCCCCTGCCATCGCGCAGGAAAAGCCGCAAATCACGTGGCGTCTTTCCTCGTCCTTCCCGAACTCGCTGCCCGCCCTTTACGGCAACAGCCAAGAGCTGGGCAAACGTGTGGCCGAAGCCACCGACGGCGCGTTCCAGATCCAGTCCTTCTCGGCAGGGGAAATCGTAGGCGGCCTGCAAGGGGCCGATGCGGCAGCAGCGGGCACTGTCGAGGTCGCGCATTTTCCGACCTATTATAACTGGGGCAAGGATCCGGTCTGGGCGATCCCCACGGCCCTGCCCTTCGGCCTGTCCGCACGTGGCATGAATGCCTGGATGCGCAATGGCGGCGGCAATGACATGTTCAATGCGTTCCTTTCGGATAAGGGGCTTATCGGCTTTCCGGGCGGCAATACCGGTGCCCAGATGGGCGGCTGGTTCCGTAAGGAAATCAACACTGTCGAGGATCTCAAAGGTCTGAAATTCCGCGTGGGCGGTTTTGCGGGGGCCATTCTCAAGCGTCTTGGCGTTGTGCCGCAGCAGATCTCGGGCGGCGATATCTATGCGGCGCTGGAAAAAGGCACCATCGATGCAACCGAGTTTGTCGGCCCCTATGACGACCAGAAGCTCGGCTTTGTGAAAGTTGCGCCCTATTACTACTATCCCGGCTGGTGGGAAGGTGGGGCGATGGTCCACTTCCTGTTCAACAAAGCCGCCTATGAGGGTCTGCCCGATCAGTATAAATCGCTTCTGCAAACCGTTTGCCAGAGCGTGAATGCCAATATGCTCGAAACCTATGATTACGAGAATTCCAAGGCCCTGCGCACGCTTCTGGCCGAAGGTGCCCAGCTGCGTCCGTTCAGCCAAGAAATCATGCAGGCCTGTTTCGAGACCTCCAAAGAAGTCTATGCCGAAATCTCGGCAGAAAACGAGACCTTCAAGAAGATGTATGACTCGCTGCGCGCCTTCGAGAACGAATATTATCTCTGGACGCAGGTGGCCGAGTATAATTACGACACCTTCATGATGGTGCAGCAGCGTCAGGGCACGCTCTAAGCGCGCGACGCAGGCCCGAAAACACCGCAGTTCCGAACCCGAGCCACCGGCTCGGGTTTTTTCTTGCGCGAGAGAGATCAAAAGCGCAAGCTCGGGCCAAGGAAATGCTGGACAAGCGGAATTGGTAAGGCAATATAGCCAAACAGGGTGACAAGAGGAGCGTCGCCCAGAGATTTTCTGACGGTTGGGAGGTAATATGGATCGTCGTTCGTTTATTCGCAAAGGTGCGCTGGGTGGTGTTGCGGCAGCAGGTGCCTCACTTGCAGCCCCCGCGATCGCACAGGAAGCGCCCACTCTGAACTGGCGCCTCACCTCGTCTTTCCCGAAATCGCTCGACACGATCTATGGTGGCGGTGCCACGATGGCAAAATATGTCGAAGAGATCACGGATGGCAAATTCAAGATTCAGGTTTTTGCCGCAGGTGAAATCGTCGGTGGTCTGCAGGCGCTTGATGCGGTGTCCAATGGCACGGTCGAAGCCTGCCACACCTGCTCGTACTATTTCTGGGGCAAGGACCCGACCTTTGCGCTGGGGACGGCTGTGCCGTTCAACCTCAACTCGCGCCAGCAGAACGCGTGGATGTATTACGGCGGCGGCATCGACCTGATGAACGAGTTCTACGCGAACTACAATGTCGTGGGCCTGCCGACCGGCAATACCGGTGCCCAGATGGGCGGCTGGTTCCGCAAGGAAATCAAGACGGTTGCGGATCTGAATGGTCTGAAGATGCGTCTAGGTGGCTTTGCGGGCAAGGTCATGGAAAAGCTCGGCGTCGTGCCGCAGCAGATCGCGGGTGGCGATATCTATGCCGCGCTTGAAAAAGGCACCATCGACGCGACCGAATGGGTCGGCCCCTATGATGACGAGAAGCTCGGCTTCGTGAAAGTGGCCCCCTATTACTACTATCCGGGCTGGTGGGAAGGTGGCGCCGTGCTGCACTCCTTCTTCAACAAAGAGAAATATGACGCCCTGCCCGAGGCCTACAAAGACGCGATCAAGGTGGCCTGTCAGGCAGCGAATGCCGATGTTCTGGCCTCCTACGACCAGAAAAACCCGACGGCACTGAAATCTCTGATCGGTCAGGGTGCGCAACTGCGTCCCTTCTCGGCAGAGGTTCTCAATGCCTGCTTCAACGCGGCGAAAGAGGTCTATACCGAGCTGAACGGCTCGAACGAGAACTTCAAGAAAGTCTATGAAAGCCAGGCGGCCTTCAAGAAAGACGCCTATCTCTGGGCGCAGCTGGCCGAATATAACTACGACACCTTCATGATGATCAAACAACGTGAAGGCGCGCTGTAATCCAGCCGCACAGATACACCGGAAGGCCCCGCAAATCTGCGGGGCCTTTTGCATTGGGATCAGCGCGCAGACAGCCTGACCGCACGGGACAGGGCAAAACGGGAGAGGGCAAAGGGCCTCAATAAAATCTAAACCACTCCGCTTCTATCGTGAAAGGAACTGCCATCGGGAGAAGGTGCAATGCAGCATAGGCGCGGCTCATTACGGGGGCTTGCATGATCCCCCCGCGCCTCACGGCGGACGGGCTGGCCGGACTGCTGCGGCTGGCGGCACAGGCCGGTGTGCAGGCGGGCAAGCAAAGCGCGCAATTCGGCACCCTTTTGCAGGAACTCGGCAAAAGCACGGCGGCCGCGCAGACGGGCTCCGGCACACAGTCTCCGTCGCAGCCCTCCACCGACCCCGCCACCGCAACCGCCACCGCAGCAAAACTTGCCGGAAGCGCCGCAGCTGCGACAAGTGGCAGCAATAGCGCCACCTCGCAGACGGCGACCCAGCCAGCACCGCCCCCCGTGACGCCGCAAATGCCCTCGCAGGCTTTGCCGAATGCGCAGACCGCCGCCCAGACAAGCACCGCGCAGGCCGCCAGCCAGAACGCCGCCGCATTGCCCGCACGGATGATGACAGACAGCCTGCAACCGGCGCTGATACAGGCCGCCCTACTGGCCACGCGCAATGCCACAACCAGCGCGGCAGAGCGACGGGCACAGGACCGCCTGCCGCTTTCCTCGCAACTTGGCTATGTCTCGCAGGAACGCCCCTTTCTGGGCGAACTCGGGCTGCCTTTGAACACGGTCAAGCAGGTCTATGGCCGCGATAGCGAATTCATCCGCCCCCTGACCGGCGATCCGCTTTTTGACGAGCCGGAGGCGCAGCCCAAACTGCCGCTCTGGATCGGAGCGATCCCGTCTTTCGCGGGCTGGCTTCTGCCCGAACTTCTGCGCGGGTTGCATGAGGTCTCGCCCCGATTGCTGCGCGGTGATCAGGGGCGCCTCCTGCACGCGCTGGACGAAGGACGCATAGAGGTGGCGCTGGTCCATGAGGCCAATCTGCCCGACACGCTGGCACAGATCCCGCTGGTCCCTTTCCAGCCTTGGGTTCTGCTGCCGCAAACCCACCCGCTTGCCACGCAGGACAGTCTCAAACCGCAGGATCTGGAGGGCGAGGCAATGATCGGCCTGTCGCTGCCCCCTGCACGCGACCTGTTCCCCAATATCCTGCGGGCCGAAGGCGTCGAGCCGCGGCTGGTGGAAGAATATCCCGACGACATCCAGATCCTGACCGCTGTGGCGCAGGAAAAGGGGTTTTCGCTGCGCGCCGCAAGCCCGCTCAGCCCGCCCGATCTCGCCGGTCACAAGATCGTCGCGCGGCGGCTGGAATTGCGCGCGGGGGCGGTCGATCAGGCGATACTGGTCTATCCGCTGGCCAGCGGACATTCCGTTGCGGCCGAACATTTCATCCAGCGCGCAAAAGCTCTGGCCGAAGCGCGATAAAAATCTAATCTTTCCCCCGAGATTGCCTTTTCTCCGAAAGAGGCTAATGTCCGCGCATCATTTGCGCAGACTTGCCACAGCATCGAAAGACCATCGGGCAAGCCATTGACAGGCCTGCACATTAGGGCCAGCACATTGAGGGCCAGCACATTGAGGGCCAGCCATTACCAGACAGCATCATCATGACGCTGGACCATCTATTGGAAAGGATCGGCGATGATCCGTCCTCGTTTCGGGGCCGCGCAAGGGCGCAAAACAACATATCTGTGGCTCGCAGCACTGCTATGCCTGACCACCCTACCGGCGCGGCCGCTTCAGGCGCAGCCGCCCGTCGCCGTTGAAATCACCCAGCCCCAGACCGTGCCAGCCCAGCATGATGTGCGTTTTATCGGCACGATCGAGGCCCCCGAAACCTATCCCGCCAGCTTCCGCTCGGGCGGGCGGATCACCCAGATGGCGGTGGATACCGGCGACCATGTCGCAAAAGGCGATATCATCGCCACGCTTGACCAGACAGCGGCGCAGGCCTCTCTGGATGCGGCCAAGGCCAGCCTGACCTCGGCGCAGGCCCAGCTGGACCAGACGCGACAGGCCCGCGACCGTGCACAAGGCCTGCTTGCCCGTGGCACCGGCACACAGGACGCGCTGGACGAGGCCACGCAGAATTTCCTGCAGGCGAAAGCCGGTTTCGATCAGGCCCAGGCCCAGCTTGAAACCGCACAGCAGGGCATGGACGATACCGTTTTACGCGCCATCGACAATGCCGTGATCACCGAACGCGCCGCCGAAATCGACGAGGTCGTCAGCGCCGGTCAGGAGGTGGTGATGCTGGCCAATGAAACGGCCCGCGAGGCGGTATTTCAGGCCCCCGACATCGCCGGACTGGCCGGTTTGGCAGGCCGCAGCATCACCGTTGAAAGCCCCGCCCAGACCACTCCGCTGAATGCCAAGATCACCGAAGTCTCGCCACAACTCAGCGATACCGGCACCGTGACCATCAAGGCCCGCATCGATGATGCCAGCGCCCAGCCGCCACGGATCGGCACGCTGATCACCGGCCAGATCTCGCTGCCGCAACCGCAGCGCCTTGCCCTGCCGTGGGATGCGCTGGTGAGCGGCCCCGAGGGCGATGCCGTCTGGGTGGTGGACCCGCAGAGCATGCAGATCCGCCTGACCCCCGTCGAGATCGCCGCCTATAGCACGACTCAGATCGAACTGGTGCCGTCTTCCGCGATCACTGCCGATATGAAGATCGTCGCAACCGGAGCCGATGGCCTGTTCGACGGCCAGACCGTGACAGAGACCCGCGGAGACAGCCAATGAGATATGCCGCTATCCTTCTGGGCTGCTGCCTTGCCCTGCCCGCCTTCGCACAGGACGCCTCAACACAGAGCGAGCCGACGCAGAGCGGGCCGGACACGGCCACACCACGCCCTGTCATCACCGAAATTCTGGGCGAGGTGCCCACCGGCCAGCGTGTCTTTTCGGGCATGGTCGACGCGCGCTACGAGACCTCGCTGGCCTTTCGCACGGGCGGGCGGGTGTCGCGCATCCATGTCGAGGCGGGCGACCGTGTCAAACAGGGCGATGTCATTGCCGAACTGGACCAGATCACACTAGAACAGGACCTGCGCGAGGCCAGGGCCGCAGTCGGGCAGGCGCAGGCCGCGCTTGATTATGCGCAGGCAAGCTATGATCGCGCCGCCACCTTGCGCAAACGCGGCGTGCTGGCGCAATCGGATTTCGAAACCGCCGAGGCAAGCCTTGCCGCAGCCAAGGCCCAGTTTGACAGCGCCCAGGCGCAGGAACGCCAGAGCACGCAGGCCGCAGGCTATGGCAAGCTGACGGCCCCTGCCGATGGCATCGTGCTCTCGCGCGCGATCGAGCCGGGGACATTGGTTTCGGCAGGCACCGAGGTGGTGACCTTTGCGCGCGGCGATGACCGTGAGGCGGTGATCGACATGCCGCAGGTTCTGGCCAGCACGCTGGAGCGCGACCAGAGCTTTACCGTCAGCCATCATTCCACCGATGTGCCCCAGATCAAGGCCAAGCTGCGACTGGTCGAGCCGGTCACCAATTCCAGCCTTGATACGATGCGCGCCCATCTGACCCTGATCGCGCCCAGCGAGGATTACCGTATCGGCTCGCTGGTATCGGCACGGCTGGATACCGGCAATGGCGAAATGCTGAGCATCCCCAAGGCGGCTCTTGTCGCGGGCACCCCGCCCAGCGTCTGGGTGGTGAGCGGCACCCCCCGCGTGCTGCACCGCACCACCATCACCACCGGCACCGATTACGGCAGCCGCATCGTGGTGACCCAAGGCCTGAAAAGCGGCGACGAGGTCGTGCTGCGCGGGCTTGACGCCTTGCAGGAAGGCGCGCGGGCCGGTCAGGGCCTGACCCTTGCGGGCGCGCCGCGCACCACCTCCCCAACGGCACAGGAAAGCACGACAAAATGAGGTCCGCAGATATGAAGTTCAATCTTTCGGACTGGGCGCTGCGCAACCGCTCTGTCATCTGGTTCCTGATGGTCATGTCGCTGGTGGCAGGCATCTTGGCCTTCAACTCGATGGGGCGCGAGGAAGACCCCAGCTTCACCATCCGCACGATGGTCGTGTCGGGCAGCATGCCCGGTGCCACCGCCGAAGAGACGATGGAACAGGTCACCGACCGGATCGAACGCAAGCTGGCCGAGATCGACGCGCTCGATGTCACCCGCTCGATCACCTATCCCGGTCAGGCGGTGATCTATGTCGATCTGCGCGACAGTATTCCCGATGACCAGATCCAGCCGACCTGGACCCGCGTGCGCGAGCTGATGTCGGATATCCGCGGCGATTTCCCCAGCGCGTTCCAAGGGTTTTCCTTCAATGACGATTTCGGGGATGTCTATGGCAATGTCTATGCCTTTACCGCCCCCGATTACAGCCCAGACGAGCTGAAGTCATGGGTGCGCAAGATCCGCGACGATGTCGAGCGGCTGGATCAGGCCGGTAAGGTCGACCTGATCGGCACCCGCGACCGTGTGGTGACCGTCGAATTCTCGACCCGCCGCCTGGCGGCACTGGGGCTGGATGCGCAAACCGTGCTCAACACGCTTTCCACCCAGAACCAGATCACCCCCACCGGCACGATCCAGACCCCGCAAGAGCAGATCGGATTGCGGCTTACCGGCGCATTCCCCGATGCCACGGCGCTGGCCCATGCGCCGCTGCGGGTGGATGACACCTTCTTCACCCTCTCCGATGTGGCCGAGGTAAAGGACGGCTATGACGACCCGCCCGCCTCGCTGATCCGCTACAAGGGGCAGCCTGCGGTGGGCCTAATCATCGGCATGCGCGAGGGCGGCAATATCCTGAATTTCGGCAAGAGCCTCGATGCGCTGATGGCGCAGGAAGTCGCCAAGCTGCCGATGGGGATCACCCTGCACAAGATCGCCGACCAGCCGACGGTGGTGCAGGATTCGGTGGGCCATTTCGTGCGGGCACTGGCCGAGGCGCTGGTGATCGTGCTGGCCGTCAGCTTCGTCTCGCTGGGCGTGCGCGCGGGATTTGTGGTGTCGCTGACCATTCCGCTGGTGCTGGCCGTGACCTTCCTGATCCTCGATCTGATGGGGATCACCCTGCAGCGGATCTCGCTCGGGGCGCTGATCATCGCGCTGGGGCTTCTGGTCGATGATGCGATGATCGCGATCGAAACCATGATCTCGCGGCTTGAGCGGGGCGAAAGCCGCACCAAGGCCGCCTCTTACGCGTGGACCGCCATTGCATGGCCCATGCTGACGGGCACGCTTGTCACGGTTGCGGGCTTCATTCCGATTGGCCTCAATGCCTCGCAGGCGGGCGAATATACCCGCTCGCTCTTCTATGTGATCGCCATATCCCTGCTGATCAGCTGGATCGTGGCCGTGCTTTTCGCGCCGGTTCTGGGCAAGACATTCCTGCCCGCCAAATGGAAGCACCAGACCCATGAGGCGGGCCGCCTGCGCCGCAGCTTCCACCGCGTTCTGGAAAAGGCGATGGTCCATCGCTGGATCACCATTCTCGCCACCGTGGGGCTGTTTGCCCTTTCGGTGCTGGGGCTTGGCCATGTCGAACAGCAGTTCTTCCCCTCTTCCGAACGCACCGAGCTGATAACCGATGTGACGCTGCGCGATGATGCGGGCTTCGAGGCAACCGATGCCGAGATCTCCCGCTTCGAGACATGGCTGAAAGCCCAGCCGGAGGTGGCATTCTGGACCGCCTATGTCGGCACCCCCGCTCCGCGTTTCGTGCTGACACTGGATGTGAAGCCCGCCGTTCCCAATGAGGGGCAGGTGGTGATCGAGACCAAAAGCCTGACCGACCGCGATAGCCTGCGGGCCAAAATCCGCAGCTATTCGGACAGCCGCGCGGGGGTGGAGTTCTACCCCAAACCGATCGAACTTGGCCCCCCCGTGGGCAAGCCCGTGCAATACCGGATTTCGGGCAGCGATTACACCACCCTGCTGGGCGAGGCCCGCAAACTGGCCGCGCTGATGGCAAAGGATGACCGCCTTTACGCCATCGACATGGATTGGGGGGCCCCTGCCCGTGTCGTGCGGCTGGACCTTGATCAGGCGCGGATGCGCCAGCTTGGCCTGACCCAGTCGGATGTGGCGCAGGTGCTGACCACGCTCTATTCCGGCACCACCATCACCAATCTGCGGCAGGGGATCGACCTGATCGAGGTGGAACTGCGGGGCCGCAAATCCGACCGTGACACGCTGGACGGGCTGAAAAGCCTGCAATTTGCCAATACCAGCGGCAAGCCCATCCCGCTGACCTCGATCGCGCATTTCGAATATGTCACCGAACCTCCGGTGATCCACTCGCGCGACCGTGTACCCACAATCACCGTGCGCGGCGCGATTGACGGCACAGCCCAGCCCGCCACAATCGTCAATGACCTCGCGCCGCAGATCGCGCGGTTTACCGCCGCTCTGCCCTTGGGCTACAGCTTGGAAATGGGCGGTTCGGTCGAGGAAAGCGGCAAATCGCAAGCTCCGATCATCGCGATCGTGCCCTTCATGGTGCTGATCATGCTGTCGCTGATCATGTTCCAGTTGCGCAGCTTCCGCCTGATGGTGGTCGTGCTGGCGGCGGCACCTCTGGGGCTGATCGGGGTGGTGGCCTCGATGCTGCCGCTCGGCGCGCCGATGGGCTTTGTGGCGCTTCTGGGGGTGCTGGCGCTGATCGGCATCCTGATCCGCAATTCGGTCATCCTGATTCAGGCCACCGAGGATCTGCGCGCCGAGGGCCATGACCGCTGGAGCGCGATCTGGCATGCCTCCGACCAGCGCGCCCGCCCGATCCTGCTGACCGCGGCGGCGGCCTCGCTGGCACTGATCCCGATTGCACGGCAGATCTTCTGGGGGCCGATGGCGATTGCCATGATGGGCGGGATTATCGCCGGTACGTTGATCACGCTGCTGTTCGTGCCCGCCCTCTATTGCGCGATCTTCCGCGTCAAGGCGCCTGCGCCCGAGCAAGGGGCGCGCTAGGTCCGCCTCCGCCGATCACGGCAGGGCTTGGCGAAACCGGCCCTGCCGCGCTATAGCGAGAAGACCAAAGAGGAGGAACCCGATGGCTGGCCCCGCGCTGGTGATCTTTGATTGCGATGGCGTCCTGATCGATTCCGAGGCGCTTTCGGCCTCTGTCTTCATGGAAGAGCTGGCCCTGCTGGGAATGGGGATCGACCTCGACTATTTCGCCCGCAACTGTCTGGGGCGCGCCTTTCCAAGCGTCCGTGCAAAGCTGGAACGCGATTTCGGACAAGCCCTCCCCGAGGGGTTCGAGGCACATTACCGCACCAAGCTGATGACCCGCTTCTCGCGCGATCTGAAGGTCATGCCCGAAGTTGTCGAGGCCATCCGTCGGCTGGACAGGCCCTATCATTTGGCCACCTCCTCGGCACCGGCACGGCTGGCGCAATCTCTGGCCATTACCGGCCTGAACACGCTCTTCGAGGGCCGCTGCTCTACGGCCTCCGAGGTCAGACGCGGCAAACCCGCCCCCGATCTGTTCCTGCATGTGGCCGCCCTTTACGATGTCGCACCGCAGGATTGTCTGGTAATCGAGGACTCGGAGGTGGGCATTGCGGGGGCCCGTGCAGCGGGCATGCGGGTCTGGCGCTTTCTGGGCGGGGCCCATCTTGCCCCTCTGGCCGCAGCCCTTCCCCAAACACCGCAGGACCCCGCTCTGCTGGGCGGGGCCGATCTGGCCTTTGACAGTTTCGCGCAGTTCACCGCATTGCTCTCGGCATGGCCCCTGCGGCCGCTTATCCAGTCCAGCCCCTTTTCCGGAGCCTCCAAATGATCCCGTCCGACCGCGTCAATGAAGCCGAAGCCAACCTTCTTGATCTTGCCGCCCGCGCGGCATGGCTTTCCTTTGTGGGCGGCATGACGCAGGACCAGATCGCGCTTGAACTGGGCATTTCGCGCCAGCGCGTCCAGCGGCTGGTGGCGCGGGCATCTGCCGAAGGGCTGATCCGCGTCAGGATCGATCACCCGATTGCCGAATGTCTGGAACTGGAACAAAGGCTGCGCGACCGCTACGGGCTGCTCTCCGCCCGCGTTGCGCCCTCGCTTTCGGCCACCGGCGACCCGAATGACGCGCTGGCCCCTTTTGCCGCCCCTCTGCTCGAGCGGTTTTTCACCGACCCCGCCCCCAAGCTGATCGCGCTTGGCACGGGCCGGACCCTGCGCATGATTGTCGAGCAGATGCAAAGCCTTGCGGGCGGCCATCACAAGCTGGTCTCGCTGATCGGCAACGTCGCCCCCGACGGCTCGGCCTCGCATTACGAAGTGATCGTGCGTCTGGCCGAAAAGGTCTCGGCACCGCATTTCCCGATGTCGATCCCTGTGGTTGCCGCCTCCGAGGCGGAACGCGATCTCTACCGCTCGCTGCCGCATGTCAAAGCCTCTATCGATCTGGCACTGCGCGCCGATTTCGCGATTGTCGGCATGGGGCAGATGGGGGCCGATGCGCCGCTTCTGATGGACGGGTTCATCACCCCAGAAGAGCATGCGGACTGGGTTCGCGCCGGAGCCATCGGCGAGATCGGCGGCCACGCTTTCAACGCCGAAGGGCAGTTTCTCGACCACCCGATGTCGCGGCGCATCGTGGGGGCACGGGTGCCTCATGGCGATATGCAGGTCCATTGCTTTGCCGCAGGCCAGAAGAAGCTTCCGGCCCTGACGGCGGCCCTCAAAGGCCGCCTGCTGAGCCATCTGGTGACAGATGAGCGCACCGCGAAAGCACTTCTTAACGATTGATTCCCATTCTACTCTGGCGCGAACCAGCCATTGCGTCCCCCTGACAAGGGCCGCATTCCTGCGCGGAAGGAGAGGATATGTTACCGCTATCACCAATTTGCGCACATCCAAGCGGCGTTTTGCGCATATCACCTTTCTCCCCAGCGCAATTCACACTTGACTCACAGCCCCGTTCATGAGCATTTGCCCATAGAGCGGATAATTGCTCGTTTGAATTTTGGGAGGAATTCATGACCATGACAATCCGTGCCCTTCTGGGTGCTTGCGCCCTTGGCGCGCTTGCCACAGCTGCTGCAGCCGAAACCACCATTACCGTCGCCACCGTGAACAACGGCGACATGGTGCGGATGCAAGGGCTGATGGACGACTTTTACGCCAAACATCCCGACATCAAGGTTGAGTGGGTGACGCTCGAGGAGAACATTCTCCGCCAGCGTGTCACGCAGGACATCGCCACCAATGGCGGCCAGTTCGACGTGATGACCATCGGCAATTACGAGGTTCCGATCTGGGCCCAACGTGATTGGCTGGTGCCGCTCAACGATCTTCCGGCAGATTATGATGCCGATGACCTGCTGCCCGCCATGCGCTCGGCGCTGTCGGTGGATGGTACGCTTTACGCGGTGCCGTTCTATGGCGAATCTGCGATGGTGATGTATCGCAAGGATCTGGCCGAGAAGGCCGGTGTGAGTATCCCTGACCAGCCGACCTGGAGCCAGATCAAGGACGCCGCCGCGAAGATGACCGATAAAGACAACGGCATCTATGGCATCTGTCTGCGCGGCAAGCCCGGCTGGGGCGAGAACATGGCCTTCATCTCGGCTATGGCAAACTCCTATGGTGGCCGCTGGTTCGATATGAACTGGGAGCCGGAATTCGATAGCGAGCCGTGGAAAGCCACGCTCACCGACTATCTCGACCTGATGACCAAATACGGCCCGCCCGGTGCGTCGTCCAACGGCTTCAACGAAAACCTGTCGCTCTTCCAGCAAGGCAAGTGTGGCATGTGGATCGATGCGACCGTCGCGGCAGGCTTCGTGACCGACCCTGAAGAGTCCACCGTGGCTGACAAGGTCGGCTATGCGGTCTTCCCGAACAAGGAAGGCGTCGACAATCACGGCAACTGGCTGTGGTCGTGGAACCTCGCCATTCCGGAAAGCTCGGCACATAAAGACGCGGCGAAAGCCTTCGTCGAATGGGCAACCTCGAAAGAGTACACCCAGATTGTGGCCGACAAGCAAGGCTGGCGCGCAGCCCCTCCCGGTACCCGGACCTCGCTCTACGAGAACCCCGATTATCTGGCTGCCGCGCCCTTCGCACAGCTGACCATCGACACGATTTCGAAGGCCACGCCCGAGAAACCGTCGGTGCAGGATGTGCCCTATGTCGGCGCACAATTCGTTTCGATCCCCGAATTCCAAGGGATCGGCACGGCTGTGGGCCAGATCTTCTCCGCCGCTCTGGCAGGCCAGATGGGGGCAGATCAGGCACTTCAATCCGCGCAGGCCTTGACCGAGCGTGAAATGAAGAAAGCCGGTTACGTCAAGTAATCCACCAACCGCAATTATAGCTGCGGGCAGGTCCCCCTGCCCGCATTGCGCTATACACCACGGCCCCGCAGCGCGGGACCGTGGACCTTCGACCCAAAATCCAACCAAGCGTGCCGAGGTAGCCCATGGCCACGAAGCATTCCCGCGCCGCTGCGAGGTTGATGATTTCTCCTGCCGTTATTCTTCTTCTCGGCTGGATGATCGTCCCTCTGGCGATGACGCTCTACTTCTCCTTCCTGCGATACAACCTTCTCATGCCCGGCATGGAAGAATGGACAGGCTTCCTCAATTACGAGTTCTTTGTCACGGATCCTGCCTTTATCACGGCGCTGCTTAACACCGTGTTACTGGTGGTGGGGGTTCTGGCAATCACCATCGTGGGGGGCATTCTTCTGGCGCTGCTGCTGGACCAGCCCTTCTTCGGGCAGGGGATCGTGCGCATTCTGGTGATCGCGCCGTTCTTCGTGATGCCCACCGTCTCGGCGCTGGTGTGGAAGAACATGTTCCTCAATCCGGTCAACGGGCTGTTTGCGCATATCGCGCATCTCTTCGGGCTTCCGGCCTATGATTTTCTGGCTCAGGCGCCGCTGGCCTCGATCATCGGGATCGTCTCGTGGCAATGGCTGCCCTTTGCGACGCTGATCCTGCTGACGGCCCTGCAATCGCTTGATCAGGAACAGCTGGAAGCGGCCGAGATGGACGGGGCCTCGAAACTGGCGCGGTTTTTCTACATCATGCTGCCGCACCTGTCGCGGGCGATCACCGTGGTGATCCTGATCCAGACCATCTTCCTGCTGTCGATCTTTGCCGAGATCCTGGTAACCACCAATGGCGGTCCGGGCGTGGCCTCGACCAACCTGACCTATATGATCTATGTGCAGTCGCTGCTGCAATTCGATGTCGGCGGCGGCTCGGCGGGCGGTGTCATCGCGATCATTCTGGCCAATATCGTTGCGATCTTCCTGATGCGGATGATCGGCAAGAATCTGGAGGCCTGAGATGTCCCGTATCGTCACTCCCCGCCGCAAGGCGCTGACCACCGTGCTTGCCTGGGCTGTGGGCATTGCGATCTTCTTCCCGATCCTGTGGATCTTCATCCTGTCGTTCAAGACGGAAGGGAATGCGATCGCCTCGCCGCTCAAGGTGCTCTTCTCGGGCTGGACGCTGGAAAGCTACCATACCGTGCTCGAACGCTCGAACTACCCGCTATTCTTCATGAATTCGGTCATCATCTCGGTCGGTTCGACCCTGCTGGCGCTGATCATCGCGGTGCCCGCCGCCTGGGCGATGGCCTTTGTGCCGGGCCGTCGGACCAAGGATATCCTGATGTGGATGCTGTCCACCAAGATGCTGCCGCCGGTGGGGGTTCTGGTGCCGATCTACCTGATCTTCCGCGATCTGGGACTGCTGGACAGCCGCATCGGTCTGGTCGTCGTGCTGACGCTGATCAACCTGCCGATCATCGTCTGGATGCTGTTCACCTATTTCAAGGAGATCCCCGGCGAGATCCTGGAGGCGGCGCGCATGGATGGCGCGGGGCTGAAGGAAGAGGTGCTTTACGTGCTGACGCCGATGGCGGTCCCGGGCATGGCCTCGACGGTGCTGCTCAACATCATCCTCGCCTGGAACGAGGCCTTCTGGACGCTCAACCTCACGGCTTCCAAAGCCGCGCCGCTGACGCAGTTCATCGCCTCCTATTCCTCGCCCGAGGGCCTCTTCTACGCAAAACTCTCTGCCGCCTCGATCATGGCCATCGCGCCGATCCTGATCATGGGCTGGTTCAGCCAGAAACAACTTGTCCGCGGCCTGACCTTCGGCGCGGTGAAATAAGGACATAAGTCATGGGACAAATCACTCTGAAGGGCGTGCGCAAGACCTTTGGCGAAGTCGAAGTCATTCCGCCGCTGGATCTGGATATCAAGGACGGCGAATTCGTGGTCTTCGTGGGCCCGTCGGGCTGCGGCAAATCCACCCTGCTGCGTCTGATCGCGGGGCTCGAGGATCTTTCGGGCGGGCAGATCATGATCGACGGCACGGATGCCACCGAGGCCCCCCCCGCCAAGCGCGGCCTCGCGATGGTGTTCCAGAGCTACGCGCTTTACCCGCATATGTCGGTGAAGAAAAACATCGCCTTCCCGATGAAGATGGCCGGTGTGCCCACCGACGAGCAAGAGCGCCGCATCGCATCGGCGGCCGAGGCGCTCAACCTCACCGATTACCTGCACCGCAAGCCCGGCCAGCTCTCGGGCGGCCAGCGCCAGCGGGTGGCCATCGGGCGGGCTATCGTGCGCGAACCGGCCGCCTTCCTGTTTGACGAGCCGCTCTCGAACCTTGACGCGGCGTTGCGGGTGAACATGCGCCTCGAGATCTCGGAGCTGCATCAGAAGCTCAAGACCACGATGATCTATGTGACCCATGATCAGGTCGAGGCGATGACCATGGCCGACAAGATCGTGGTGCTGCGCGCAGGCCGCATCGAGCAGGTGGGCAGCCCGCTCGATCTCTACCGCAACCCCGATAACCGCTTTGTCGCGGGCTTCATCGGCAGCCCCAAGATGAACTTCATCGAAGGCGAGCGCGCCGCGGCCCGCGGGGCCCATGCCATCGGCATCCGCCCCGAGCATATCGACCTCTCGACCACGCCGGTCGACGGCGCGATCGAGGGTCTGGTTGGCGTCTCCGAGCACCTTGGTTCGGACACCTATGCCCATGTGCAGGTCGAAGGCATCGGCCAGTTCAACGTCCGCGTCTCGGGCGAGGTCGATGTCCATGCCGGCGACACCGTCTGGCTCACCCCCCAAGAGCATAACATCCACCGCTTCGACGAAAACGGTAAAGCGATCCGGTAAACCACTCTGGCAGGGGCTGGCGCCCCTGCCCCTTGCGCCCCCTTTCAGGTGGCCCCCACTCCATTTCAGATAGGTGCCACCATGGTACAGCTTTCCAACGCCACTCTGTCGCAACTGCCCGAGGCCGTTAAGCGCCCCAGCTACGACCGCAGCAAACTGACCCCCGGCATTGTGCATATCGGTCTGGGCAATTTCCACCGCGCCCACCAGTCGTGGTATCTGCACCGGCTGATGGAAGCGGGCCTTGCCCATGACTGGGCGATCATCGGCGCGGGCGTGCGTGCCCCCGATGCGGCCATGCGCGACCGTTTGCTGGCGCAGGATTGTCTGACCACGCTGATCGAGCTGGACCCCAAAGGCCAGTCGGCCGAGGTCGTGGGCTCGATGATCGACTATATTCCGATCGAGGACGGCAATGGCGCGCTGATCAAGGCGATGACCGATCCGCAGATCCGCATCGTGGCGCTGACCGTCACCGAGGGCGGGTATTTCATCGACCCCGCCACCAAAGGCTTTGACGCCAAGCACCCCGATATTCTGCATGACGCCGCCAATCCCGAGACGCCGAAGACCGCCTTCGGGGCCATCGTGGCCGCGCTGAAAATCCGCCGTGACACGGGCGTCGGCCCCTTTACCGGCCAGTGCTGCGACAACCTTCAGGGCAATGGCGCGATCCTGCGTCAGACCGTGGTGTCGCTGGCGCGTCTGTCGGACCCCGAGCTGGCCGACTGGATCGATGCCAACTGCACCTTCCCCAACGCAATGGTCGATTGCATCGTCCCCGCCACCGGCCCGAAAGAGCTGGAACTGGTGCGCTCGATCGGCATCGAGGATAACTGCCCCGTCACCCACGAGAACTTCCGCCAATGGGTGATCGAGGACAACTTCTGCGCGGGCCGCCCCGATTGGGACAAAGCGGGCGCGACCTTCTCGGATGATGTGCACAGCTTCGAGACCATGAAGATCCGCATTCTCAATGGTGGCCATCAGGTCATTTCGGATGTGGGCGAAGTGCTTTCGGTTGCACATATTTCCGAATGTATGGACCATCCCAAGATCCACGCGTTCTACCGCAAGGTGGAGACCGAAGAGATCATGCCGCATGTGCATGCCGTGCCCGGCATGACGCCCGAAGGCTATGTCGCCCTGATCGAGGCGCGTTTCTCGAACCCGATGATTGTCGACACCACCCGTCGTGTGGCCTTTGACGGGTCGTCACGCCATCCGGGCTTCATCCTGCCTTCGGTGCGCGAATGCCTCGAGAAGGGCCTGACCGTCGAGGGTCTGGCGCTCGTCTCGGCGGCTTGGGCGCGCTACTGCACCGGCATCCGTGAGGATGGCACGGTCGTCGAACCCAATGACCCCTTCTGGGCGGACCTGCAAATCCGCGCCTTGGCTGCCAAAGAGAACCCGCAGGAATGGCTGGAAAACCGCCTTCTATATGGCGAACTGGCCGATGATGCGCGCTTTGCCGAGCCCTTCGCGAAATGGCTGACGATGATCCATGCGCAGGGCCTTGAAGCCGCGCTTGACGCCTATCTGGCCTGATCCGATGTATCTGGGCATCGATCTTGGCACATCGGGTCTGCGCGCGCTTCTGATTGATGATCAGGGGCGCGCCATTGGTTCGTCGGAGGCGCATTATAGCGCCGTGCATCCCCATACCGGCTGGTCCGAACAGGACCCCGCCGAATGGATTGCGGCGTTGGAAAAGGCCGTTGCGCACCTGCGCGCCAGCCATCCGGAATTTGCAGCCCTCAAGGGTATCGGTGTTGCGGGCCATATGCATGGTGCGACGCTGCTGGATGCCGAGAATAACGTTCTGCGGCCCTGTATTCTTTGGAACGACACCCGCAGCCATACCGAGGCCGCGGCGCTGGATCACCTGCCGGTTTTCCGCGAGATTTCCGCCAATATCGTCTTTCCGGGCTTTACCGCGCCCAAGTTGATGTGGGTGGCCAAACATGAACCCGAGATCTTTGCCAAGGTTGCAAAGGTCCTGCTGCCTGCGGCCTATCTCAACTGGTATCTGACGGGCGCGCATGTGGCCGATATGTCCGATAGCGCGGGCACCAGCTGGCTGGATGTGGGCGCGCGTGACTGGTCAAGCCGCCTGCTCAGCGCAAGCCATATGCGCAAGGACCAGATGCCGCGTCTGGTCGAGGGCTCCGCCCCCGCCGGACAGTTGCGCGCCGATCTGGCGCAGGCGTGGGGCGTGGGCGATGTCACCGTGGCAGGCGGCGCGGGCGATAATGCCGCCGCCGCTTGCGGGATCGGTGCATTGACCGAAGGCCAGGGCTTTGTGTCGCTGGGCACATCGGGCGTTCTGCTGGCCGCGCGTGACGGCTTTGCCCCCGCGCCCGAGACGGCGCTGCACACGTTCTGCCATGCGGTGCCTGACCGCTGGTACCAGATGGGCGTGATGCTTTCGGCCACCGACAGCCTCAACTGGCTGGCCTCGATCACCGGCAAATCCCCGCGCGAGCTGGTGGAGCCGCTGGGCGAGACCTTGCCCCCTCCGGGGCGGGTGCGTTTCCTGCCCTATCTCTCGGGCGAGCGCACCCCGCATAATGACGCCGCCATCCGTGGCAGTTTCACGGGGCTGGGCACCGATACAACCGTCAATGACATGGTGCTGGCCGTGCTGACCGGCGTGGCCTTCGGGCTGCGCGACAGCGCCGAGGCATTACGCGCCACAGGTGCCCAACTGGGCCAGCTTTTCGCCATCGGCGGCGGCTCGGCCTCGGCGCTCTGGCTCAAACTGATTGCGACGGTGCTGGATCTGCCTTTGGCCAAACCCGAAGCCGGTGAATTCGGGGCGGCCCTCGGGGCTGCGCGCCTTGGTCAGGTTGCGGCGACAGGCGCGGACCCTGCACGGATCATGACACCGCCGCCCATTGGCGCAGTCATCGCACCGCAAGCCGATCTGGTCCCCGCCTATGACGATGCCTATCGCGCCTTCCGCGCGGCCTATCCGGCCATCCGTGCCATCCAGTAACGTTCTCACTAAGGACAAAGCGATGATTTTATGTGCTGGTGAAGCCCTCATCGACATGATCCCCACCCCGACCGTCTCGGGCGGCGATGGGTTTGTTCCCCATAATGGCGGGGCGGTGTTCAACACCGCGATCGCCTTGGGGCGGCTTGGACAGACGGCAGGGATGCTGACCGGACTGTCGAGCGATCTTTTCGGGCAGCAGCTTGATCAGGGGCTGCGCGACAGTCAGGTGGACACCCAGCTCTGCATCCGCAGCGACAGGCCAACTACGCTGGCCTTCGTCAAGCTGGTCGACGGACATGCAAGCTATGTCTTCTACGACGAGAATTCGGCGGGACGCATGCTGACCGAAGCCGATCTGCCGCCCCTGCCCGACAGCGTGAACGCGCTCTATTTTGGCGGGATCTCTCTGGCTTGCGAACCGGGGGCCGATGCCTATGCCGCCCTTCTGGCCCGCAACCATACCAACCGCGCGGTGATGATCGACCCCAATATCCGCCCCGGTTTCATCCGTGACGCGGCGCGCTATCGGGCACGGCTTGGCGCGATGCTGGCCCAATCCGATATCGTGAAAGTCTCCGACGAGGATCTCGACTGGATCCTCCCCGGCGCGCAGACATTGCCCCAGAAGGCACAGGCGCTGCAGGCCAGCGGCCCTGCCGTGGTGATCGTGACACGCGGGGCGCAAGGGGCCAGCGCGTGGCTTGCGGATGGCACCGAGGTCAGCATTGCCGCCGAGCGGGTCACCGTGATCGATACGGTCGGTGCGGGAGATACGTTCAACGCGGGCATTCTGGCGAAGCTGTCGGAACTGGGCCTGCTGGAGAAACCCCAGCTGCGCCGTCTTGCGCCGGACGATATGCGCCGCGTTCTGGCCTTCGGGGCGAAAGTCGCGGCCGTCACCGTCTCGCGCGCGGGGGCCAACCCGCCTTGGGCTGTGGAACTGGCCTGACAGGGTGTGACCACATCAGGCAGCCCGCAACGGAACAGCCACAAAGAGGCGGCTGCCGTCTTTTGAACCAGATGCCTACGACGCGAAGTAGTTTTACTATTTCGCGTCATTCTTTTTGGACAGATCAGATAATTGCTTCTATATCACAAATATAAGGATTTATTCTTTCAAGCTTTTCGCCTTACGGTGCACTGCCCATCGGGCACCATTCTCGGGAGAACATGACGTGACAAGCGATGCGAAAACCCCCGCTTACATCGTGGGGATCGCCGCGTCCGCAGGCGGGCTTGAAGCCACATCCCTGCTGGCACAGAACCTGCCCAAATCGCTTGATGTGGCCTATGTGCTGGCCCAGCATATGTCGCCCAGCCATAAATCCATGCTGGTGCAGCTTCTGGCGCGTGAAACCAGCCTTGCCGTGGTCGAGATCGAAGAACGTGTGGTGCCTGCGGCCAATACCATCCACATCCCGCCGCCCGGCCATGACGTCGTTCTGGAAGATGGCGAGTTTGTGCTGCGCAACCCCGAAGGGCATCCGGCGGCCCCCAAACCCTCGGCAGACCGGCTGTTCAAATCCATAGCCTCAGAAGTGGGCGAACGTTCGGTGGGTATCGTGCTGTCGGGCACGGGATCGGATGGCAGCTACGGGGTGCAGGCCATCCGCGAGGCGGGCGGGATCACCATCGCGCAGGAACCTTCAAGCTCCAAATACGATTCCATGCCGGTGTCGGCCATCCGCACCGGCTGTGTGGACCTGACGCTGACACCGCAGCAGATGGGCCAGCATCTGGCCATGATCCTTGCCCAGCCGCGTGATCTGGAAAGCCTCAAGGATATCAACGAACACACCGGCAAGAATTCGGATCTGTTCCAGATCCTGCTGGGCCATACGCTGGTCGATTTCCGCCAGTATAAGGAAAGCACGATCAACCGCCGCATCCATCGCCGGATGATCGCCAAGGGCATCGAGAATTACGCCGATTACGTCGAACTCTGCCGCCGGTCGGTAGACGAGGTCGAGGCGCTTTATCGCGACCTGCTGATCTCGGTCACCAATTTCTTCCGCGATCCCGACCAGTTTCTGGCGCTGCGCGATGCGATTACCAAGAAGGTCTCCGATGGCGCGCAAGAGCCGCTGCGGGTCTGGATTGCGGGCTGCGCCACCGGCGAGGAGGCCTATTCGATTGCCATCCTCATCGTCGAGGCCTTGGGCGGGCTGGCAAAGGTCGAAAAGGACAAGCTGCAGATCTTTGCCACTGATATCGATGACCGTGCCTTGGCCATCGGTCGGCGCGGGCAATATCCGGCCTCTGCCGTCACCGATATTCCGCAGGAATATCTGTCGCGCTATTTCGATCTGGCCGAAGATCATGTCGTGGTGAAATCGAAGCTGCGCAGCTTCGTCATGTTCTCGCGCCATAACGTCTTTCAGGATGCGCCCTTCATGTCGATCGACCTCGTGTCGATCCGTAACGTGCTGATCTATTTCGAACCCAAGCTGCAGGAACGGGTGCTGACGCGGATCCAGTATGCGCTCAAACAGGACGGTCTGCTGTTTCTGGGCACATCCGAGACGACCGGCGCGCTGGAAAGCTTCTTCGTGCCGCTCAGCCAGCATGGAAAGATCCTGCGCAAACGCTCCACAAGGCTGAATTCGGCAGCCCCTGCCCTGAACGGCTCGCTGCCGCCTGCCAATCATCTGCGCGCCGCGTCGCCTGCAAGCTACCGCAATGCACCGACGCCTCCCAATGACTGGTGGCGTTTCGATGCGCTGGCGAAATCCGTGGTGCGCAATGGCTTCCTGACCAATCGCGACCGCGCCGTGCTGAAAATCTATGGCGATATCGCCCCCTTCGTGGAAATGCGCACCCCCATTCATGGCGGCATGACGCTGGATGTGCTGCAAAAGGCGCTGGCCTATGAGGCCAATTCCATGGTGCTGGTCGCGCTCAAGCAGCGTGAGGCACGGTCGGGCCAATGGCATCAGGTGGACGGGCGCGACTTCAATACCGTGCGGATGACCGCGTGGCCGATCATCGACGACAAGGCCGAGGAGCCGGTGGTGCTGATCGGTTTCGAGACCGAGATGCGCTCGGAGCCCGACCCCGAGAATATCGAGCGTTCGGATTACCTGAACTATCTCGAAACAGAGCTGTCGCGCACCCGCGACACGCTACAGATCACGATAGAGCAGCTCCAGACCTCGAACGAGGAACTGCAATCGCTGAACGAAGAGCTGCAATCCTCGAACGAGGAGCTGCAATCCACGAATGAGGAGCTGGAGACCTCGAACGAGGAGCTGCAATCCACGAATGAGGAGCTGATCACCGTCAACGAGGAGCTGCTGGTCAATACCGGCCAGCTCGAACGCACCTCGGCCGAGCTGAACGGGCTGATCAAGGGTCTGCCCACGGTGATGATGATGCTTGATCAGGGGCTATTGATCCGCCATGCCAGTCAGTCGGCCACACGGACCTTCGAGATCCGCGAGCGTGGCCATTCGCTGGGCCATCTGTCGCAATGCTACATCCCCAACGGCTACCCGCCGCTTGTCGATATCTGTTCGCAGGCGCTTCTGGACCGCCGCCCGCATTACCGGCAGTTCGAGATTGACGATTACTGCCATTCGCTGACCGTTTCGCCGCTGGTCACCGAAAATGACGGATTGATCGGGCTGATCGTGCTGATCACCTCGGTCGATATGACGGTGGATTCCCTGCTGAACCAGACCTTGCGCAAATTCTCGAATATCGGGACATGGCGCGTCAATCTGGCAACCGAAGAGGTCAGCTGGTCGGAAGAGACCTATGCCATCCACGGCATGATGCCCGATAAGGCCAAGCGGAAAATGGATGAGGCGGTCAATTACTACCATCCCGACGACCGCGATATCGTCAAATCCGCCATCGAGAGCGCACTCAACCGCAATGAACCCTTCCACTTCTTCGCCCGCCTCAAACGCAGGGACGGCGCGACGGTTGTGGTGGAAAGCTCTGGCTCGGCGGTGCGGAACGAGGTGGGCGAACCCATCGCGCTGATCGGGGTCTGCCGTGATTTCTCGCGCATCCAGAACGAGAACCTTCTGGTGCGCCATTATGACGAGATCACCACCGAACAGCATATGGGCTTCTTCTCGATCGATATCATCAACAACCTGCATTACTGGAATCCGGTGCTGATCGAGATGATGGATGTCGCCTCCGAGGGCGACCAGTCTCTGGACCGGCTGATTTCGCATCTGCCGTCGGACCGCCAGACCCTGCTGCGCAAGACGCTTCAGGACGCGATCCAGCAGCGCCGGCCCTTCTGCGTCGACGAGACACTGATCCTGCGGCATGGTGCATCCCGCAAATGCCAGATCCGCGGCAATGTCGAGTGCAATGCCAGCAATCAGGTCACGCATCTTTACGGGTCGATCAGGGTCATCGACTAGGCGGTTTTTTGCGCGGGCTGGCGGTTTTCAGGAAATTGAAACCAACGTGACCAAAAGCCCGCTCATAATTAAGACCTTATTAACGATTACAACCAGATGATGTTTCCAAGAACAAATACTCCATTGACCGAAAGGATACCCGAAAATGGGTGCGGACGGGCAGCACAGCCATCATGAGTATGGAATAGTTACACTCCACCTCCTCCGTGACGATGCCACCGGCGCATGGTTTGCCGAGCGGATCGAAATGAATCTGGACAACATGCGCAACCAGATCACGTTCCGCCAGCCTGAACCGCTGGCGGGTGCGTTTACCTCCCCTTTTGCAGAGGCTTTGATCCATTATCTTCCCCAGAATGGTGATTTCTCTGTCTCGACCAATTCCCACAACCTGATCGAGATCCCCGGTCTTGTGTTGGGCGGGATGCGGATTATCGCGCAGCGCAATGTCAACGGTTTGCAGCGCGTGGCGGTGCGGTTCCGCAATGTCATTGGCGAGTTTCAGGCGGTCTTGTCGATCAAGTATCGCAGCGAAGGCCAGACACTGACCACGCTGGAAAAAGGCGCGACCGATGCGTTGTTGTCGCTGCTGATCCCCTGCCTTGATCTTGCGCATGTCGAGCTTGACACATTCGCCGATGCTGACCTGCCGTTCAAAGTGGCGCTGCGGTTGCAGACCCTGACGCAGAAAAAAGAGGATCTGGCCTTTTTTACCCATATGCTGCGGCGCTATGTGGAAAATACTCCGCAGATGCTGGCGGTGGATTATCTCTCGCAGCTTCCCGCCCATCAGGAAGACCCCGCCATCAAGCTTGTCGCCAATAGCTAAGTCCCCCCGATCCGGGCCACGTTTTCCAGTATCCCTGTTTCCAGTATCCGGCCCGTGATCGTTGATCGCAGGGCTTTTTGTGTTTCGATGCAAGGCATTAACCTTAAATGCATCCGGCACAGCACGGCATATCCCCGCCGGCCGCCTGTGGGGGCTTCCCTTCCCGCCCGTTCGGCGCGACAGTAAGAGACCAACAAGGCGGAGGGACATCATGAGCGGTACCACGACTATCCTGATCGGCGCGCCCGTCGATTGCGGCAAACGCGGCAAGGGCTGCCTGATGGGGCCCGACGCCTATCGCGTGGCAGGGATCAAGGAGATCCTGACCGAACTGGGGCGCGACATACGCGATCTGGGCAATCTCGCCCCCGGCCCCCTGCCCGAGGTCACCCCCGATAATGACCGCATCCATGCTATGGCGGAAACCGTCGCATGGACCCGCACCCTGATGCAGGCCGGACGCGATGCGGCCAAGCTGGGCTTTCCGATTTTCATGGGCGGCGATCACGCGCTGGCTATGGGCTCTGTCGCAGGGATGATCCAGCATGCGGCCGATCTGGGGCGGCCCTTCTATCTGCTCTGGCTCGATGCCCATTCCGATTTCCATACGCCGCAGAGTTCGGGATCGGGCAATCTGCATGGCACGCCGGTCGCCTATCTGACGGGGCGCGACGGGTTCGCGGGGTTTCCCACGCTCGACCACTATCTCGAACCGTCGCATACCTGCATGATCGGTCTGCGCTCTGTCGATCCGGCAGAACGGGTCGCGCTGAAGAAAAGCCCCGTGCGCCGCTATGACATGCGTGCCATCGACGAAACCGGCATCGCCCGACCGCTGGGCGATTTTCTGGCCGAGGTGGAGGCGGCGAACGGCATGCTGCATGTCTCGCTGGATGTCGATTTTCTCGACCCCTCGATCGCTCCCGCTGTGGGCACCACCGTGCCGGGGGGCGCGACATTCCGCGAGGCGCATCTGGTGATGGAAATGCTGCATGACAGCGGGCTGGTCACCTCGCTCGATCTGGTCGAGCTGAACCCGTTCATGGACGAACGCGGCAAGACGGCGCAGCTCATGGTGGATCTGACCGCCTCGCTCTTCGGGCGTTCGGTCTTTGACCGGCCCACGCTCAACCACGCGCGCCGGTTCTAATGCAAAAGCCCCGGCCTGACGACCGGGGCCCTGTCCCTGAGGCGCGCAAGGGTCAGCGCCCGTTTGCGTCCGTCATGACCTCCGATACGGCAGGGGTCTCGGTGAACCGTGCCATGATATTGGCCACCAGCGCCCCCGAGATATTGTGCCAGACCGAAAACATCGCCGAAGGCACCGCCGCCAGCGGCGAGAAATAGGCGGTGGCCAATGCGGCCCCGAGCCCCGAATTCTGCATACCGACCTCGATGGCAATCGCTTTGCGGCGGGCAAGGCTGAGCCCTGTCAGACGGCCCGCCAGATAGCCGATCAGATAGCCCAGCAGGTTATGCACGACAACCACGCCGAAAATCATCACACCCGACTGGACGATGGCCCCTTTCGAGGCCGCAACCACGGCCGCCACAATCAGCACGATCCCCATGACCGAAACCAGCGGCAGCGCGGGAATGGCGGCCTTGACCAGCTTGGGCAGGAATTTCTGCGCGATAATCCCCAGCACCAGCGGCAAGATCACCATTTTCAGGATCGAGACAAACATCGCCATCCCGTCCACCGGCAGATGGGTCGATGCGAAGGTCCATACGAGGAACGGCGTCACCACCGGCGCCAGCAGGGTCGTGACCGAGGTACAGGCCACAGAAAGCGCCAGATCACCTTTGGCAAGATAAGTCATCACATTCGAGGAGGTGCCGCCCGGGCAGCACCCGACCAGAATGACCCCCGCCGCCACTTCGGGGGCCATCGGTACGATCATCGTCAGTGCCACGGCGATCAGCGGCATGATAACGAATTGCGAGACCACCCCGATGGCCACCTGCACGGGGCGTTTGGCGACCTCGGCAAAATCCTGTGCCGAGATGGTCAGCCCCATTCCGAACATGATAAGCCCCAGCAGCGGGACGATCAGCCCTTTGAGCTGTACGAAAATATCGGGAAAGGCAAAGCCAAGACCTGCAAAAAGCACGGTCCAGAACGCGAATGTCCGCCCGACAAATTGCGAAAATGCGGCGATTGATTTCATTTTTTCCCTCAAAATCGTAACATGATTTCTTCTGCATGATCGCGCGGATACTCACCCCGCTTATGAAACACAAGACATTCTCCCCGAAAAACACAATTTGCCGAATATCCTCGGGAAAACTCCGATGACATTCTCGCGCAAGACGGGCAAAACAGAGACATACATAAAGGAGATTTCCATGCTCATCCTCCCCGATGACAGCACGCATGATTACCCGCTTCTGGAGACGCTGGTTGAAGATGATGATCTGGGCCAGATCGTGCTCCGACTTGCCCGTGCAATGGTGCCGCTGGCGGGGCGCTTGGCGGCAGGCAAGCTGCCCGGTGATCCTGCGGCGCTGGTCGGCCAGAATGACAGCGGGGATGCGCAAAAAGCACTGGATGTCGGGGCGCATGAGCATGTGCTGGCGGCGCTCGAGGGCAGCAATATCCGCCATGTCCTGTCAGAAGAGGCCGCAGCCCCCGTCTGTCTGGACCCCGAGGGCGATTGGGATCTGGTGATTGACCCGATTGACGGTTCCGGCTCCATCGGTATCGGGGCACCTTTGGGGATGCTGTTTGCGCTTTATCCCGCAGGCACGGGCGATTTTCTGCGGGCAGGCAATGAAGCTGTCGCGGCGGGCTATGCGTCTTTCGGCCATTCGCTGGATTTCGGCTACTCCTTGGGCGATGGCGTACATATCGCCACCTATGATGCGCAATCGCAGGCCTTCCATGTGACACTCGCCAAGGTGATGCTGCCCGAACAGGCCAAGATCATCGCCTATAACGCCTCCAACGAACGTCACTGGTCGGCGGGGTTGCAGGCCTATATCCACGATCTGCGCTTGGGGAAGACCGGCCCGCGCGCGCGGGATTTCAACATGCGCTGGCTGGCGGCGGCTGTGGGCGAGCTCCATCGCATCCTCTTGAAAGGCGGTGCTTTTCTTTATCCGCAGGATGCGCGCAAGGGCTATGAGAATGGCCGCT